>NZ_CM001466.1:1356899-1653853 GCF_000231055.2 Saccharomonospora azurea NA-128
ACCGCCGGGCCCTTCGCCACGAGACCGCCACCGCGCGCCGTCGGCCGCCGCGACCGGGCCAGTTCACGGCCCTCGACCACCTCACCGGCCCGCAGCAGCACGGCGCCGGGTTCCCCGTCGTTCAGGCCGACGACGTTGGCGCAGAAGTGCATGCCGTAGACGAAGTACACGTAGAGATGCCCGGCCGGGCCCCACATCACCTCGTTGCGGGGCGTGCGACCGCGATAGCAGTGCGACGCCGGGTCGTCCAACCCGCGGTACGCCTCGACCTCCACGAGCCGCACCCGGACGGTTCCCTGATCGCTGCGGGACTCGATCTCACAGCCGAGCAGGCTCAACGCGAGGTCGATCGGGTCGATGGCGAGGTCCTCCCGCCTGATCACCCGCCCCGTCACAACATCGTCCGTCACTGCACTCCCTTGCCGACGCCGCCGCGACCAGCGTAATGGGAAGCGTCCGCTACCGCGTCGCCCACGCGCGGAGATCATCCAGGCGGGCCACCAGCCGTTTCTTCTGCTCGGCGACCCGCTCGGGAGCCGTTCCGCCACGCGAATTTCGCGAGGCCACCGAACCGTGCACGCTGATCACCGTGCGCACCTCGGGCGTCAGGACCGGGTGGATCTGCGCGAGCTCCTCGTCGGTGAGGTCGTCGAGGCCCACGCCTCGGCTCTCCGCCACGCGCACGCACTCCCCCGCCGCTTCGTGAGCGACCCGGAACGGGACGCCCTGGCGGACCAGCCACTCGGCGATGTCGGTCGCCAGCGTGAACCCGGCCGGGGCGAGCTCGGCGAGCCGGTCGGTGTGGAAGGTCAACGTGCCGATCATTCCCGCCATCGCGGGGAGGAGCAGCTCGAGCTGGGCGACGGAGTCGAAGACCGGCTCCTTGTCCTCCTGCAGGTCGCGGTTGTAGGCGAGCGGCTGGGCCTTCAGCGTGGCCAGCAGACCGGTCAGGTTGCCGATCAGCCGTCCGGCCTTGCCCCGCGCGAGCTCGGCGACGTCGGGATTCTTCTTCTGCGGCATGATCGAGCTGCCGGTGGCCCACGCGTCGTCGAGAGTCACGTAGCCGAACTCGGCCGTGTTCCAGATGATGACTTCCTCGGCGATGCGGGACAGGTTCACGCCCAGCATCGCGACGGCGAAGCAGAACTCGGCGGCGAAGTCACGGGAGGCCGTGCCGTCGATCGAGTTGTCCACCGAAGTCGGGAAGCCCAGTTCGTGAGCGACCGCCTCGGGGTCGAGTCCCAGCGACGAACCGGCCAAGGCACCCGAACCGTACGGCGACTCGGCCGCGCGGACGTCCCAGTCGCGCAACCGGCCGAGATCACGCAGCAGCGCTTGGGCGTGCGCCAACAGGTGGTGGGCGAGCAGCACCGGCTGGGCGTGCTGGAGGTGGGTGCGGCCGGGCAACACGGCCTCCGGATGACGGGCGGCCTGCTCGACCAGCGCGTCGACGACGTCGAGCGTGCCGGACGTCACGCGGCGTGCCGCGTCGCGCAACCACATGCGGAAGAGCGTGGCCACCTGGTCGTTGCGTGACCGGCCCGCCCGCAGCTTCCCTCCGAGTTCCTCGCCCGCCCGTTCGAGCAGGCCCCGCTCCAGCGCGGTGTGCACGTCCTCGTCGGCAACCGTCGGGGTGAAGGCACCCGACTCCACGTCGGCGGCGAGCCGGTCGAGAGCCGCGAGCATGTCGTCGAGCTCCGTATCGGTCAACAGACCGGCACGGTGCAGCACGCGGGCATGCGCTCGCGAACCCGCGATGTCGTGCGGCGCCAGTACCCAGTCGAAGTGGGTCGACGCGGACAAGGCCGCCATCGCCTCGGCCGGTCCACCGGCGAACCGGCCACCCCACAGCTTCATCCTGTCCCCTCCCGGGCTGCCGGGTACCGGTGAGGCCACCCGCACGTCGCCGTGCCGAGTGGCCTCACCGCTCCCGTGACGTGTCGCGTCAGTTGTTCTTGCTCTGCTGCCGCTTCGCGGCGATCTTGCTGGGCAGGCCCCACAGCTGCACGAAGCCCTTCGCCAGCGACTGGTCGAACGTGTCGCCCTCGTCGTAGGTGGCGAGGTTGAAGTCGTACAGCGACTCCTCGCTCCGCCGGCCGGTGACGGTGGCCGTGCCACCGTGCAGGACCATCCGGATGTCGCCCGTGACGTGCTCCTGGGCCTTCGCGATGAACCCGTCGAGCGCGTCCTTCAGCGGCGAGAACCACAGGCCGTCGTAGACCAGCTCGCCCCAGCGCTGCTCGACCTGCCGCTTGAACCGGGCCAGGTCACGCTCGACCGTGACGTTCTCCAGCTCCTGGTGCGCCGTGATCAACGCGATGGCGCCGGGCGCCTCGTAGACCTCCCGGCTCTTGATGCCGACGAGCCGGTCCTCCACCATGTCGAGCCTGCCGATGCCGTGCGCGCCGGCGCGACGGTTCATCTCCTGGATCGCCTCCAGGACGGTGACCTGCTTGCCGTCGATCGCGACCGGAACACCCTGCTTGAAGGTGATGACCACCTCGTCGGGCGCCTGGAAATGCGTCGTCGGGTCCTGCGTGTAGGAGTAGACCTCCTTCGGCGGCTCGTTCCAGAGGTCCTCCAGAACCCCCGTCTCCACCGCGCGACCCCACACGTTCTGGTCGATCGAGAACGGCGACTTCTTCGTGACGTCGATCGGGAGGTTGCGCTCCTCGGCGTAGGCGATGGCCTTCTCCCGGGTCCAGGCGAAATCACGCACCGGGGCGAGCACGTCGAGGTCCGGGGCGAGCGCACCGATGCCCACCTCGAACCGCACTTGGTCGTTGCCCTTGCCCGTGCAGCCGTGGGCCACCGTGGTGGCGCCGTGGTACTTGGCCGCCTCGGCGAGGTGCTTGACGATCACCGGCCGGGACAGCGCGGACACCAGCGGATACCGGTCCATGTACAGCGCGTTCGCCTGCAGCGCCGGAAGGCAGTACTCGTCGGCGAACTCGTCGCGCGCGTCGGCCACCACCGCTTCGACCGCACCACAGTCCAGCGCGCGCTTGCGGATGGTCTCGAGGTCCTCACCACCCTGCCCGAGGTCCACGGCGACGGCCACCACTTCGGCGCCGGTCTCCTCGGCGATCCACCCGATCGCCACGGAGGTGTCGAGCCCGCCCGAGTACGCGAGCACCACCCGCTCAGTCATTGTCCTTCTCCTCAATCACGTTCGTGTCCGCGTTCGACGATCGCTGTGCCAGTGCGGTGAACCGTGCGGCCAGGTCCTGGCCCGACAACGGTTCCCTGGCGATCACCGCGATCGTGTCGTCGCCGGCGATGGAGCCGACGACCTCCTCCAGCGCTGCCCTGTCGATCGCGCTGGCCAAGAACTGCGCAGCGCCCGGCGGGGTGCGCAAGACCATGAGGTTGCCCGAGGCATCCGCCGAGACCATGAACTCGGCCAGCAACCTGGACAGCCGCGTCGTGCCTCCCTGCACGCCCTTCACGGGATTCCCGTCCTCGGGAATCACGTAGACCGGGGCACCGGAGTCGGCGCCCCTGAGTTTCACGGCACCCAGCTCGTCGAGGTCGCGCGACAACGTCGCCTGCGTCACCTCGATGCCTTCCGCGGCGAGCAGCTTCGCGAGCTCCGTCTGGCTGCGAATGGCCATGCTCGAGACCAGCTCGGTGATCCGGGCGTGCCGTCGAGCGCGGTTCATTCCGCCCGCTGCCGGAATCCTGTGGGACTGCGCGGTCATCGTCGCTCCTGCCGGACCAGCCAGGCGAGAAGCGCCTTCTGAGCGTGCAAGCGGTTCTCTGCCTCGTCCCAGACCGCGCTGGCAGGTCCGTCGATCACGTCGTCGGTGATCTCCCAGCCGCGATGCGCGGGCAGGTCGTGCAGTACGACGGTGTCCTTGCCGGTCTGGGCGAGCAGGTCCGCGTTCACCTGGTAGGGCAGGAACGGTGTCCTGCGGTCCTTGCCGTCGCCCTCCTGGCCCATGGACGTCCACGAATCCGTCGTGACGACGTCGGCTCCGTCGACCGCCGCGCGCGGATCGGTGAACACCGTGGCACTGCCCCCGGTCTCCTCCGCGCGCTTGGCGACGAGGTCGAGGACCCAGGGCGCCGGGTGGAAGCCCTCCGGCGCCGCGACCCGCACGTGCATGCCGGCCGTGACTCCGCCCAGCATCAGGGAGTGGGCCATGTTGTTGGCGCCGTCACCGAGGTAGGTCAGCGTGAGGCCCGCGAGGGTGCCTTTCCGCTCCCGCACGGTGAGGAGGTCCGCGAGGACCTGGCAGGGGTGGAACTCGTCGGTCAGCGCGTTGACCACCGGGACGGTGGACTCCGCCGCGAACTCCTCGATCCGCTCTTGGGCAAACGTCCGCCACACCACGAGGTCGGTGTACCGGGACAGCACTCGCGCGGTGTCGCCGATGGTCTCCTCGCGGCCGAGCTGCATGGTGCGGCCGTCCACGACGACGGCGTGACCGCCGAGCTGAGTGATTCCCACCTCGAAGGAGAAGCGCGTCCGCGTCGAGTTCTTCTCGAAGATGACCGCGACCGCCTTCGGTCCGGCCAGCGCGTCACCGTAGGGCTGTTCCTTGTACCGCGCGGCGAGGTCGAGCACCTCGTCCTGCTCGCGAGGGGTGAGGTCGTCGTCTCGGAGGAAATGGCGTGGCATCTCAGTCGTCCTTCGGTGTGGCGGCGTCGAGCGCCTCGGGCAGTGCGGCGAGCAGAGCGTCCACCTGCTCCCGGCTGACGATCAGTGGCGGCGCCAGCCTGACCACGTCGGGCTTGACCGGGTTCACGAGGAAACCCTGGTCGCGCAACGCCGACGCGACCGCCGACGACACCGGTCGGCTCAGGACGACGCCGAGCAGCAGACCCACACCACGCACCGCGCTGACCAGCGGGTGGTCGAGGCGTGCCACGCCCGCCGAGAGCTCCTTCCCGAGTGCCGTGGTGTGCTCGAGCAAGCCGTTGCCCTCGATCGTGTCCAGCACGGCCAGTCCCGCGGCGCAGCAGACCGGGTTGCCGCCGAAGGTCGTACCGTGCTGTCCCGGCTCGAAGAGGGTCGCGGCCTCGCCGAAGGCCAGACACGCGCCGAGGGGCAGGCCACCGCCGAGTCCCTTCGCCAGCGTCACCACGTCCGGTTGGATTCCCGCCCGCTGGAAGGCGAACCAAGTCCCCAACCTGCCGATCCCCGTCTGGACCTCGTCCACCACGAGGAGGGCACCGTGCCGGCTGGTGATCTCCCTGGCCGCCTTCAGATAGTCGTCACCGGGGACGAGGACGCCGTTCTCCCCCTGGACGGGTTCCAGCACGAACGCCGCGGTGCCGTCGTCGATGGCGTTCTCGAGCGCCGTGACGTCGCCGTAGGGAACGTGCCGGACACCGGGAACCAACGGCTCGAACGGCGCGCGCTTGTCGGGTTGCCCCGTCAGCGCCAGCGCACCCATGGTGCGCCCGTGGAAGCCTCCCTCGGTCGCGACGACCGAGGTCCGGCCGGTACGCCGCGCCAACTTGAACGCGGCCTCGACTGCCTCGGCACCGGAGTTGCAGAAGAGCACCTTGCCGTCGTCCGCGCCCGACAGGCGCAGCAGCCGCTCGGCCAGTGCCAGCGAGGGTTCGTTGCTGTAGAGGTTCGACGTGTGGCCGATCGTGGCGATCTGCCTCGTGACCGCCGACACCACGGCCGGATGCGCGTGGCCGAGCGCGTTGACCGCGATGCCCGTGACGAAGTCGACGTACCGTCGGCCGTCGGCGTCCCAGACCACGGCACCCTCGCCGCGGACGAGGTTCAGCTCCGGGGCCCCGTAGTTGTTCATCATCGTGGCGCGCCAGCGCGCCTGAGCCTGCTCATTCGACATCGTCATCCCCCTTGCCGGGCAAAACCATGGTTCCGACGCCGCGCGACGTGAAGACCTCCAGCAGCACGGAGTGCGCGAGCCTCCCGTCGATCACGTGCGCACGGCGCACTCCACCCCGGATGGCCCTCAGGCACGCCTCCATCTTCGGGATCATTCCGCTCGCGAGACTCGGCAGGAGTTTCTCGAGCTCGTCGGCGTCGATGCGGTCCACCAGTGACGAACGGTCGGGCCAGTTCGCGTACAGCCCCTCCACGTCGGTGAGCACCACCAGTTTCTCGGCCTGCAACGCCGCCGCGAGAGATCCGGCCGCGGTGTCCGCGTTGACGTTGTGCACGACCCCGTCCGCATCGGGCGCCACAGTGGACACCACGGGAATGCGGCCCGCGTTCACGATGTCGAGCACCGCTTCCGGGTTCACTCCCACGACGTCGCCGACCAGACCCACATCGACGGCCTCTCCGTCCACTGTGGCCTGTGTCCGCTCGGCGGTGAACAGCCGGGCGTCCTCACCGGAGATCCCGACCGCGTAGGGCCCGTGGGCGTTGATGAGCCCGACCAGCTCGCGGCTCACCTGCCCGACCAACACCATGCGGACGACGTCCATCGTCTCGGGGGTGGTCACGCGCAGTCCGCCCTTGAACTCGCCGCCGATTCCGAGCCGCTTCAACATCGCGCTGATCTGCGGACCGCCACCGTGCACGACGACCGGGCGCAGACCGGCCAGCCGAAGGAACACCATGTCCTTCGCGAAGGCGCGCTTCAACGCGTCGTCGATCATCGCGTTGCCGCCGTACTTCACGACGACGGTGGCACCGTGGAACCGCTGCAACCACGGGAGAGCCTCGATGAGGACTTCCGCCTTCTGCGCCGCAGTGGCGAGGCGTTCGTCGGCGGGAACGAGGGAAGGTTCGTCGATCATGTCGAGTAGGCCGAATTCTCGTGCACGTACGCGTGGGTCAGGTCGTTGGTCCAGATGGTCGCCGACTGCTCTCCCGCCTTGAGATCCACGGTGACCGTGACCTCGCGGTTCGACAGGTCCACGGCGTCCCGCGACTCGCCCGGTTCGCCGCCACGACAGATCCACACACCGTTGAAGGCGACGTCGAGCGCCGCCGGGTCGAAGGTGGCGTCGGTCGTGCCGACCGCGGCGAGGATCCGGCCCCAGTTCGGGTCCTTGCCGAAGACCGCGGTCTTGAAGAGGTTGCTGCGCGCGATCGCCCTGCCGACCGTGAGCGCGTCGTCCTCCGTCGCCGCGTTGATCACGTCGATCGCGATGTCGTGCTCGGAGCCCTCGGCGTCACGCAGCAACTGCTGCGCGAGGTCGTGACACACCTCGGTCAGCAGCGAGGTGAACTCCTCCGCCTCCGGAGTCGTGCCGGACGCGCCGCTGCACATCAGCAGCACGGTGTCGTTGGTCGACATACAGCCGTCGGAGTCGAGCCGGTCGAACGTCGCGCCGGTGGCGGCGCGCAGGGCACGATCCGCCGTCTCCGCGTCGACGACCGCGTCGGTGGTCACCACGACGAGCATCGTCGCGAGCGCGGGGGCGAGCATGCCCGCGCCTTTCGCGATGCCGCCGATCGTGTACCCGGTGCCTTCGCGGACAGCCTGCTTGCTGCGAGTGTCGGTGGTCATGATGGCGTCGGCCGCGGCCGGGCCACCGTCCTCCGAGAGCGCCTCCACCGCGGACTCGATGCCCGTGCTCAGCGCAGCGCGGTCCAGCTGTTCGCCGATCAGGCCGGTGGAGCACACGACGACGTCGCCGGCTCCGGTACCGAGCCGTTGTGCGACCAGCTCCGCCGACGCGTGGGTGGTCTGGAAGCCGGTCGGCCCGGTGTAGCAGTTGGCGCCCCCGGAGTTGAGGACGACGGCCTTCGCGCGGCGATCGGCCATCACCTGCTCGCTCCAGAGCACCGGGTTGGCCTTGCACCGGTTGGTGGTGAACACGGCCGCCGCGACGTCCGAAGGACCGTCGTTGACCACGAGCGCGACGTCGGGCTTGCCGCTGGACTTGAGTCCCGCCGCGACGCCAGCGGCCCGGAACCCCTTGGGTGCGGTGACCGTCATGGTGCGACTCCCGTCATCGGCAGCCCGGTGGTCTCCGGGAGACCGAGGGCGATGTTCATGGACTGCACGGCTCCGCCCGCCGTGCCCTTGGTGAGGTTGTCGAGCGCGCAGACGACGACGAGGCGTTGCGCGTCGGAGTCCACCGCGACCTGCATCGTCACCATGTTCGAGCCGACCGTGGCCGCGGTCGTCGGCCACGCTCCGTCCGGAAGGAGCGAGACGAACGGCTCCGTGCCGTAGGCCTTCTCGTACGTCGCCCGCACGGTCTCCAGCGTCACGCCCTCCGCGAGAGGTGCGGTGGCCGTGGTGAGGATGCCGCGGGGCATGGGGGCGAGCACCGGGGTGAACGACACGGACACCGCACGGCCGGCGACAGCGCTGAGGTTCTGCACGAACTCGGGCGTGTGCCGGTGCGTGCCGCCGACGCCGTACGCGCTCGCGGAGCCCATCACCTCGGACCCGAGCAGGTGCGGCTTCAGGCTCTTGCCGGCACCCGAGGTGCCGGTGACGGACACGATCGTCACCTCCGGCAGGACCAACTCGGCCGCCAACGCGGGAGCGAGGGCGAGCGAACCCCCGGTCGGGAAGCATCCCGGCACCGCGATCCGAGCAGTGCCCTGCAGACGCTCGCGCGCACCCGGCAGTTCGGGGAGCCCGTAGGGCCACGTCCCCGCATGTTCGCTCGCGTACCACCGCTCCCATGCGGAGGAATCCGTCAGGCGGTGGTCGGCACCCAGGTCGATGACGAGTGTGCCCTCCCCCAGTTGGGCGGCAATCTCACCGGAATGCCCGTGGGGCAGGGCGAGAAACACCACGTCGTGCCCTGCGAGCGTCTCCGCTGTGGTCTCCTGGACGAGGCGGTCGCTCAGCGGCCCGAGATGTGCCTGGTGCTGCCCGAGGAGAGTGCCGGCACTGCTCGCCGCTGTCAGCGCACCGATTTCGACCTCCGGGTGCGCGAGCAGGAGACGCAACAACTCTCCACCCGCGTAGCCGGTCGCACCGGCCACCGCTACCTTCACCGCCATACGAATGATTATGCATGACCATGCAAGACCACACAGAAGCGGGGGGCTTCCGGGTTCGCGACTCGCTCATATGTTCGATACTATCGGCCGATGGTCACGTCCCGCAGTTCCCGGAACGAGTGACAACCATGGGTGCGCCTGAGACAGCCGGCGCCACCGCCGTGATCGTCGTCATCGATACCGCCCGGCAGAGGCTGGCCGCGCTGGAAGATCCCCGGAAAGCGGTCGCCATGCAGCGCTACATGAAATCCGAGCTGCCGTTCCGCGGCGTACCCGCACCCCGGCGATGTGCGCTCGCCCGGCAACTCGTCGACGAGTTCCGCCTGGACGACCGCGACGAGTAGCGACGGGCCGTCCTCGCACTCTGGGACGGCGCGACCCACCGCGAGCAGCGCTACCTCGCCCTCGACCTCACCGGACACCGCGCCTACGCGCGCCGGCAACACACCGATCTGCTGCCGCTCTACGAACACCTGATCGTGACGGGAGCGTGGTGGGACTACGTCGACGAGATCGCCGTCAACCGCATCGGCCCCCTCCTGCGCGCCGACTTCGAAAGCGTGGCACCGGTTCTGCGCGCGTGGGCCCGCGACGACGACCGTTGGAAACATCGCACCGCAGTGCTGCGCCAGAATGCCTCCGGAGGGCAGACCGACACCGCACTGTTGACGGAGTGCATCGAGGCGAACCTCGCCGACCCCGACTTCCTCCTGCGCATGGCCATCGGTTGGGCGCTACGGCAGTACGCCCAACCGATCCCACCCGGGTGGTCGCCTTCGCGGACGACCACCCGGCACTCTCGCCGCTCTCCCGCAGGGAGGCACTCCGGCACAGGCGCTGACGTGCCGGCCGCCCACGACGGGCGGCCACACGCCGTCAGCCCCGAAGTACCGCGCCGAAGCGGTCACCGACCAGTGCCACGGCGGCGTCACGGGCCTTCGTGGCCTCCTCGCCCGTCAAAGTGCGGTCGGGTGCGCGGAAACGCAGCTTGTAGGCCAGCGACCGCTTCCCCTCCTCGATCTGCTCACCCTCGTAGAGATCGAACAGCGACACGTCCTCGACGAGCTCGCCCGCGCCTTCTCGCAGAGCAGCCGCGAGAGCCGCAGCCGGGACGTCGGCATCGACGACGAACGCCACGTCGAGCAACACCGGCGGGTACGGAGACACGGAGGGCGCGGGCCGGCGGTCCACCACGGGCACCGCGTCCAGATCGAGCTCCATCGCCGCGGTCCGCTTCGGCAGCCCGAGCTTTTCGACGACCTTGGGATGCAACTCCCCTGCGAAGCCGATGGTGCGACCGTCGACCGACAGGCGAGCACACCGGCCCGGATGCCACGGCATGGTCTCGGCCGACTCGATGTCGAGCTCGACACCCGACACCTCGCCCACCAGTCGGGCGGCCTGGACGGCGTCCGCCCAGGACGCGGGTTCACCGTCTCCCCACCAACCGGACCGTCGCCGTTCTCCGGCCAGCACGACCGCGACGTGCAGCGGCTGGTGGGGAACCGCCTGTTCGAGAGCGGCGAGTTCCTCGTCGGACGGCCGCTGGTCCACGCCCGGATCGGGCGCACCGACCTGGTCCGCCTCCGGGAGAACCACCTGACCCAGGTGGAAGAGCGCGACGTCCCGAAAACCGCGCGAGACGTTGCGCTGCAACGCCTCGAACAACCCCGGCAGCAGAGTCGTCGTGAGCTGGTTCCGCTCCGTCTCCAGCGGGTTCAAGACCGACACGGTGTGCCGACGCGGATCGTCGTCGGCCAGCCCGAAGTCGTCCCACACGGTCGGCGAGACGAACGGGAACGGCAGAACCTCGACGTAGCCCGCCTCGGCGAGCGCACGCGCGACCGACCGATGGCGTCGCTGTGCCGCCGTCAACCCGCGCCCGGCCGGAGCCGCGGGCAGGACCGACGGGATCAGGTCGTAGCCCTCGAGCCGCAGGACCTCCTCGACGAGATCCGCGGGCTGGGTGAAGTCGCCACGCCAGCTCGGCGGCACCGCGGTGACCACGGCGGTGCCGTCCTCACCGGTGCCGACCGACACCTTGCACCCGATCTGCGTGAGCCTGCGCACCGTGACGCCACGATCGAAGGACACGCCGGCGACGCGGTCGGGAAGGCTGATCGGCATGGTGATCGGTTCGGCCTGCGGGACGCGTCCCTCGTCGGTGCGTCCGGGACGGATGCTGCCGTCGCCGTACTGACGCAGCAGCCGAGCGGCGACCTCCACGGCGACCGCGCACAGCTCGGGGTCGGTGAAGCGCTCGAACCGACGCGCCGCTTCCGAGAACAGGCCGTGCCGACGTGCTGTCCGGCTGATCGAGCCCGGGTCCCAGTGCGCCGCTTCCAGCAACACGTCCGTGCTGTCGTCCCGAATCTCGGTGCTGGCGCCACCCATCGTGCCCGCGAGCGAGATCACGCCGGTGTCGTCGGCGATGACCACGTCGTCCGGGTCGAGCGTGCGCTCCAGGTCGTCCAGCGTCGTCAACGTCTCGCCCGGTTGCGCGCGCCGCACCACGAGGTCGCCCTTCACCGCCGCCGTGTCGAAGGCGTGCAGCGGGTGCCCGAGCTCCAGCATCACGTAGTTCGTGACGTCCACGGCGAGCGAGATCGGCCGCATTCCCGCCAGGAGCAGGCGCCGCTGGATCCACCACGGCGTCGGCGCTCCCGCGTCGAGGTTGGTCACCCGGCGCAGCACGAACCGAGCGCAGCCCTCCGGGTCCTCGATCCGCACCGGCCACGCGTCGCCCTCACCCTCCGGGACCTCGACATGGGCCGGGTCACCGTAGGGAACGTCGAACGCGCACGCCAACTCCCGTGCGAGGCCTCGCACCGAGAGCGCGTGGCCGAGGTCGGGTGTGGGCGTCAGCTCGAACACCACGTCGACGAGGTCGAGGACCTCGCGCGCGTCGTCTCCCGGACTGGCCGTCCCCGACGGCAGCACCAGGATTCCGGCGTGGTCGTCGCCGATCCCGAGCTCGCGGACGGAGCAGATCATGCCCTCGCTCACGTGCCCGTAGGTCTTGCGCGCGGAGATCTCGAAACCGCCCGGCAGCACCGCTCCGGGCAGAGCGACGACCACGAGGTCGCCCTCGGCGAAGTTCGTGGCTCCGCAGATGATGCCGTTGGTGGGCGGCTTGGTGGGGTCGACCTCCTCGCCGCTCTCCGGGTCGGCGCTCTCACCCACGTCGACACGGCAGTAGCGGATCGGCTTCTTGAACCCGGTCAGTTCCTCGATCTCGACGACCCGACCGATGACGAGCGGACCCTCGATCTCACCGACGACCTCGACGCCCTCGACCTCGATGCCCAGCTTCACGAAGGCGTTGGCGATGTCGTCGGTCGTGACGTCCTCGCCGAGCTCCAGGTGCTCCCTGAGCCAACTGGCAGGAACCTTCATCACGCCTCCGTTTCCTGCGGGCCACCCGCACCCGGTCGGCGCGAACAACGCGCCACACAAGCCTGCGTCATTCACGCCTCCGTTCCGAAGGGGAGGGTGAACCTCACATCCCCCTCCACCATGTCGCGCATGTCCGGGATCCCGTTGCGGAACATGAGGGTGCGCTCCAGCCCCATGCCGAAGGCGAAGCCCGAGTAGACGTCCGGGTCGACACCGCAGGCCCGGAGGACGTTCGGGTTGACCATGCCGCAGCCACCCCACTCGACCCAGCCGGGCCCGCCCTTCTTCTCCGGGAACCACACGTCCACTTCGGCGGAGGGCTCGGTGAACGGGAAGAAGTGCGGGCGGAATCGGGTGCCGGACTCCTCGCCGAACATCGCCTTGGCGAACGCGTCGAGCGTGCCCCGCAGGTGCGCCATCGTGAGCCCCTTGTCCACGGCGAGGCCCTCGACCTGATGGAACACGGGCGTGTGCGTCGCGTCGAGCTCGTCGGTGCGGAACGTCCGGCCAGGACAGACGATGTACACCGGAAGATCGCGGTGCAGCAGCGCCCTCGCCTGCACCGGCGAGGTGTGCGTGCGCAGCACCAGGTTGGAGCCCTCGGGCCCGGCGTAGAACGTGTCGGCCATGCGGCGCGCGGGGTGGTCCTTGCCGAAGTTCAACGCGTCGAAGTTGAACCACTCGGCTTCGAGTTCCGGTCCCTCGGCGACCTCGTACCCCATGCCGACGAACACGTCGGCGACGCGATCGGCGATCGTGCTGATGGGGTGACGTGCTCCTCGCGGGATCTGATCCCACGGCAACGTCACGTCGACCGCTTCCTCGCGCAGAACCCGCTCGTCCCGCTCGGCCTGAAGCACCGCACGACGCTCCTCGAACGCCGCCTGCACCTCCTGGCGAGCCTGGTTGACGAGCTTGCCCGCCTCGGACTTCCGCTCCTTCGGGAGCGATCCGATGGCCCGGCGCGCGAGAGACAACGGGGCCTGGTCGCCGAAGTGCGCAGGCTTCACCGCCGCCAACGCATCCAGGTCCGCGGCGTCCGCGAACTCCTTCTTCGCCGCGTCGACGGCCGCCCTCAACGTCTCGGGCGCGACCCTGTCGGCCGACTCCGGTTCCTGCTTATCCAAGGCTTCGGACATAGCTCCTCGAACGTCCGCTCCACGTTGAAAAGGCTGTACGCGAGCGTGAGCGCACGTCAGCGGTACACGCGGAATTCTAGGTGAGCGCCACGGGCGGCCGTCCGTCACCCTCCGTCAGGATCGGTGCCGAACGGCGCTGGCGTAGAGGCAGACCGCTGCGGCCGTGGCGAGGTTGAGACTCTCCGCCTTGCCGTACAACGGAACCCGCACCGCGCTGTCGCTCCTCGCGAGCACCTCGTCGCTCAGGCCGTGTGCCTCGTTGCCGAAGAGCCACGCGGTCGGCCGGTCGAGCACGGCGGCCGTGGTCAGATCCGCTTCCGCGTATCCGTGTGCGGCGACCGTGGTCAACCCCGCTCGCCCACACGCCTCCAGGACACGGTCGACATCCGGCTCCGCGGCGACGGGAAGGTGGAACAGGCTCCCGGTGGAGGCACGGACGCACTTGCCGTTGTGCACGTCCACACACCGGCCCGCGAAGACCACGGCGTCGGCGCCCGCGGCGTCGGCCACGCGCAGCACGGTTCCCGCGTTGCCCGGGTCGGCGATGTCCACCAGGACCGCCACCAGCCGCGGACTCCGGCCCAGCGCGGCGTCGAGGTCGACCGTGACCGTGTCGCACACCGCCACGATGCCCTGCGGCGTGACCGTCTCGGACAGCAACTCCGCCGCGCGGGCGTTGATCCTCGACACCCTCGCCGCCTCGGCGACGAGTTCGGGATGCCGCTCCGCCGCCTCGTCGGTGACGAACAGCTCGTGCACGCGGCCGTAGCTCAGGGCCTCCCGCACCGCCTGTGCACCCTCGGCGAGGAAGCGACCCGCCTCCACGCGCGCCGAGCGTCGCGTCAGGCGGCGCGCAGCAACGACCCGGGGCGTCCGGTGTGTGAAGGGGACATCCCCGGGCCGTTGATGCTTGGTGCTCAGGCCGACTTCTTCTCGTCGGAGGGCAGGTTCTGCTTCGCCACCTCGGCGAGCGAGGCGAACGCGGCGGCGTCGTTCACGGCGATGTCCGCAAGGATCTTGCGGTCGACCTCGACACCAGCAGCCTTCAGGCCCTGGATGAAGCGGTTGTACGTGACGCCGTTCTGCCGAGCGGCCGCGTTGATCCGGGTGATCCACAGCTGGCGGAAGTCACCCTTGCGGGCGCGGCGGTCGCGGTAGGCGTAGTTGAGCGAGTGGAGCGTCTGCTCCTTGGCCTTGCGGTACAGGCGCGAGCGCTGACCGCGGTAGCCACTGGCCAGCTCGAGAGTTGCGCGACGCTTCTTCTGGGCGTTGACCGCCCGCTTGACGCGTGCCACGGGTCCATCCTGTCGTGTCGGGGGGCGCGGTCCGAGCGCCCCGGGTTGTTACGGCGGGGCTGATTCAGCGACCGAGCATCCGCTTCACGCGGCGCACATCCGAAGCGGCGACCTCGGTGGTGCCCTCGAGCCGGCGGGTGAGCCTGCTCGACTTCCTCTCCATGAGGTGCCTGCGGCCGGCCTGCTGGCGCCGGATCTTGCCGGTGCCCGTCACTCGGACGCGCTTCGACATCCCGCTGTGGGACTTGTTCTTCGGCATTCTTACCTCTTTCATACGACAGCACACCGATCACCGGTGTGCTGCTGCGTGGTGGCGGTACTGCCGGCGACTGGCGAGCGGACTGCCTGCCGCCCGTGGAGAACCGGGCGGCAGCGCGTCACGACTCGTCGCTGTCCGCGTCCTTCGTCGCCTTCGACTTCGCCTTGGCGTTCTTGTGCGGCGCCAGAACCATGATCATGTTGCGGCCGTCCTGCTTCGGCTTCGACTCCACGAAACCCAACTCGGACACGTCGTCTGCGAGACGCTGCAGCAGGCGGAACCCGAGCTCCGGCCTCGACTGCTCACGCCCGCGGAACATGATCGTCACCTTGACCTTGTTGCCCGCCTCGAGGAAGCGGGACACGTGTCCCTTCTTCGTCGCGTAGTCGTGCGGGTCGATCTTGGGACGCAGCTTCTGTTCCTTGATCACGGTGAGCTGCTGGTTACGGCGGGACTCACGGGCCTTCTGAGCACTCTCGTACTTGAACTTGCCGTAGTCCATGAGCTTCGCCACCGGCGGGCGTGCCTGCGGGGCGACCTCCACGAGATCGAGGTCTGCCTCCTGGGCGAGCCTCAGCGCGTCCTCGATACGGACGATGCCGACCTGCTCACCGTTCGGTCCCACGAGGCGAACCTCGGGGACGCGGATGCGCTCGTTGATGCGCGTCTCGGAGCTGATGGGGCCTCCTTGGTCCAAGTGCCGGTCATTCTGCTGTCTCGACCTGGTGCCCACATGCCACAGGCCCCGACACGCGTACCGTGTGCGGGGCCCTCGTTCCGATCAGCGTCCCCAAACGGGACACTTCGCGCGACCGCGTCGAAGCGGCAAAGACAATGCCACTCGCAGTCGCGTGACCGGACCCGGACGCCTGAGACGGCGACTCGGGTGGGAGCGGGGCTCCACTTGCGGCCCCCGATGCCTCGGAGGCTGGTCGCACATGGAATCGTACCAGACGTGCAAGACGACTCTTTCAACGCTTCCGAGCCCGCTCGGGATTCCGCGGGAGCAGCCGACACGCCGGACACCGAGAACGTGCGCGAACTGAGCGCCATTCCCAGCGTGGAGGTGATCAGCCGGGCGGCGGTGATGCTGATGTCCGCGGCCGCGGAACGTCTCGGGCTCGCCGACGAGGACCCCGACTCCAGCCCGCTGCGCGACCTGGACGAGGCGCGACGGCTCATCACGGCGCTGGCCGGTCTGGTGACCGCGTCCGGCGAGTACCTCGGGCTGCACGCCGCTCCGCTGCGCGACGGTCTGCAGTCGTTGCAGAAGGCGTTCCGCGAGGCCTCGGCCGTGCCCGACGCACCGGGTCAGGGACCGGGCGAGAAGTACACCGGGCCGGTGTACTGACCGCCCTCCCGGTCAGTCCAGCACCGCGAGCGCGTCGATCTCCACGAGCAGCCGGCCGGGCAGACCCACGTACACCGTCGTGCGGGCCGGGTACGGCTCGGAGACGAGCTCGTTGTAGGTGGCGTTGAACTCGGCGAAGTGCGCGGTGTCGGTGAGATAGGCCCGCAGCATGACGACGTCGTCGAGATCGGCGCCCGCGGCACGAAGCACGGCGCGCAGGTTGGCGAACACCTGGCGGGTCTGTCCGGCCACACCACCGTCGGCGGGCTCGCCGGTCGCCGGGTCGACACCGACCTGACCCGCCACCTGCAGAATGTTTCCCTTGCGCACGGCCTGCGAGTACGACGCCACCGGGGCCGGCGCCTCCGGCGTGCTGACCGCCTCTTTACGCGAAGTGCTCATCGTGTTCGTCGCACCCTTCCCGTCGCCCGGCCCTGCCGGCCCGTCGACATCTGTGCCGCCTAGGACGCCTCGGGGGAACGCCCGAGCCCGCCGTCGTCGGAGGCCCTGGGTCCGACGGACACGTACCGGACCTCGGGCCTGCCCACCGTCCCGTAGTGCGGGTGCCGGCGGGCGAATCCATGATCGGCGAGGTACTCAAGATAGCGACGGGCCGTGACGCGGGCGACACCGGTGGCCTCCGCGACGGCGGTGGCCGACAGACCTCCCGTCGACTCGGCGAGCACGGCGGTCACCGCGTCGAGCGTCGCCGTGCTCATCCCCTTCGGCGTCGAACCGTGGCCAGGGGTGCGCAGGGTCGCGAGCACACGATCGATGTCCGCCTGCCCACTGGCCTCGCCGGGGCTGGCCACGCGCTCGCGGAACCGGGCGTAGCTGTCGAGCTTGTCCCGCAACGCCGCGAAGGTGAACGGCTTCAGCAGATACTGCACCACGCCCGCGGACACCGCCCCGCGCACGACGGACAGTTCCCGCGCGGACGTCACCGCGATCACGTCGATGGGCGCACCCGTGGCGCGCAACGCCCGGCACACGGCGAGACCGTGGGTGTCGGGCAGATAGAAGTCGAGCAGGACGAGGTCGACTCGGTGCGCCCGGCAGAACCGCACGGCCGCTCCTCCCGAGTGCACGACTCCCGCGACGGTGAAACCCGAGACCCGTTCGACGAACGCGCGATGCGCATCGGCTGCCACGGGGTCGTCCTCGACCACCAGCACACTGATCATCCAGACGCCTCCACCTTCAGCCTAAAGAGTTACTGAGGGTGGCCCGTACTGACGCGGAGAGGAACACGGACGGTGAATACGGCTCCTCCGTCGTCCGCGTTCGAGACGGAGACGGTACCGCCGAGCCTGCGCACGGTCTGGCCGACGAGCGCGAGGCCGAGCCCGCGCCCCGTCTTGCCACCACCCGACTTCGTCGACCATCCCCGGCGGAAGATGCGCGAGCCGACGTCCGGGTCGATGCCCGGACCGCTGTCGGCGACCCGGACCGCGAGCGTCCCGTCGTCGGCCCGCACCGACACCCGCACCGTGGGAGCCCGCTCGGCCGCCGTCTCCACCGCGGCGTCCACGGCGTTGTCGACGAGGTTGCCGAGCACCGTGATGACGTCTCGTGGGTCGATCGTCACGCTCACGTCGTCGAGGATGGTGTCGTCGGTGATGACGAGTTCGACCCCGCGTTCGGCGGCCTCGCTCGACTTGCCCAGCAGCAGGGCCGCCAGCACCGGTTCCGACACCGCGCCGAGCACGCGGTCGGTGAGTTCCTGAGCGGTGCGCAGCTCCGAGGTCGCGAGCGAGACCGCCTGCTCCGTGCGACCGAGTTCGACGAGCGACACCACCGCGTGGAGCCGGTTCGCCGACTCGTGTGCCTGGGCCCGCAGCGACTCGGCGAACCCCCGCACGGTGTCCAACTCCCCCGTCAGGGACTGCAACTCGGTGTGGTCGCGCAACGTCACGACGTTGCCCATCGCCCGACCGCGGGAGCGCACCGGGACCGTGTTCACGAGCAGCACCCGGGTCTCGGTGACGTGGAGTTCGTCCACGACCGCGTCCTCCGCGGTCAAGGTGCGGGTGAGCGCGTCGGCGAGCCCGAGCTCGGACACCTCGACGCCGCGGACGTCACCCGGCAGGTCGAGCAGTTCGGCGGCGGCGTCGTTGTAGAGGCCCACCCGCCCGTCGCGATCGACGAGAACGAGCCCTTCCCGCACCGAGTGCAGGATGGCCTCGTAGTAGTCGAACATGCGGCTCAGATCGTCCGGGGCCACGCCGCGGGTCTGCGCTCGAAGACGATTGCTCACGGCCACGCTGCCGATCGCCCCCACGAAGAGGGCGCCCGCGGCGACCCCGAACACGGGCGGCAGCCTCTGCGCGAGTTCCGTGGAGATCGCCTCCACGGTGATGCCCACGGCCACGAGTGCCGCGACCTCGCCGTCGACGAACACGGGTGCGACCGCACGCACCGACGGACCGAGCGTTCCCGTGTAGGTCTCGGTGACCAGGCGTCCGCGCAGGGCCGGCTCGATGGTGCCGATGAACGGCTCGCCGATGCGGTCGGGATTCGGGTGCGTGTACCGGGTCCGGTCAGGGTTCATGATCGTGACGAAGTCGACGCCGGTGTCGGTGCGGACCTGCTCGGCGAACGGTTGCAACGTCGCGCTGGGGTTCGGCCGCGACACCGCCGTCCGCACGTCGGGAGAGTCGGCGAGGGTGATCGCCACCGACACGACCTCCTCGGTGGCGTTGTCCTCCACGGTGCCCGCGGCGTCGAAGTACGCCAGCGAGGTGCCCCCGATCACCAGCACGCCCACGACGCTGAGCTGCAGGACGAGCAGCTGGCGAGCGACACTCCACCGCCGGTTGCGCGGACCGGGGAGCCGGAAACGGGACGAACGGCGCACCGGTTCATGAGACCACACGTCGCGAGAACGAGTTCGCGACCGAAATGAACACAATCGTGACACGCGGCCGCACGGTTCCCATAGTCGTCACGATTACCCGTCAGTACTTCGAGGAGGCAACGTTGCCTGAACCGTCGCCCACGGACGCACCCGCGCCGCGGCGTCGCGACCGGATGCACTACTTGTACATCGCTGTGATCGCCGCGGTGGTGCTGGGCGTCATCGTGGGCTTCGCCGCGCCCGACGTGGCCACGGAACTCAAGCCCCTGGGCACCGGGTTCGTCGCCCTGATCAAGATGATGATCAGCCCGATCATCTTCTGCACGATCGTGCTCGGCATCGGCTCCGTCGCCAAGGCGGCCAGTGTCGGCAAGGTCGGCCTGCTGGCCGTCGGCTACTTCATGCTCATGTCCACGTTCGCCCTCGGTATCGGGCTTGTGGTCGGCAACGTGCTGCACCCCGGTGAGGGCATGCAGCTCGACCCCGAAGCCGCCGCGGTGGCGCAGGAGAGCGCGGAGGGCGGCGAAGGAACGGTCGACTTCCTCCTCGGCATCATCCCCGAGACGATGGTCTCGGCGTTCACCGAAGGCTCGGTGCTCCAGACCCTGCTCGTGGCGCTGCTCGCCGGGTTCGCGCTGCAGAAGATGGGCCGTACCGGCCAGCCGATCCTGCGGGGCATCGAGCACATCCAGCGCCTGGTGTTCCGGATCCTGGCGATGATCATGTGGGCGGCGCCCGTGGGCGCGTTCGGCGCGATCGCGGCCGTCGTCGGCGAGACCGGCTGGGACGCGCTGCGCAGCCTGGCCGTCATCATGATCGGCTTCTACGTCACCTGCCTGCTGTTCGTCTTCCTCGTGCTCGGTGCCGTGCTGTGGCTGGGCGCGCGGGTCAACATCTTCAGGCTGCTGGGCTACCTCGGCCGCGAGTTCCTGCTGATCGTGTCGACGTCGTCGTCGGAGTCGGCGCTGCCGCGACTGATCGCCAAGATGGAGCACGTCGGGGTCAGCAAGCCGGTCGTGGGCATCACGGTCCCCACGGGCTACTCGTTCAACCTGGACGGCACCGCGATCTACCTGACGATGGCCACCCTGTTCATCGCGACGGCACAGGGCAGCCCGCTCGGTGTGGGCGAGCAGATCTCCCTGCTGGTGTTCATGATCATCGCGTCGAAGGGTGCCGCGGGAGTCAGCGGTGCGGGGATCGCGACGCTCGCGGGTGGACTCCAGTCCCACCGGCCCGAACTCGTCGACGGCGTGGGCTTCATCCTCGGCATCGACCGGTTCATGTCGGAGGCCCGCGCGCTGACCAACTTCGCGGGCAACGCGGTGGCGACCGTTCTCATCGGTTCGTGGACCAAGGAACTCGACCGCGAACGGCTCTCGCGCGTGCTCTCGGGTCAGGAGCCCTTCAACGAGGCGACGCTCGTGGACGACCACGCGGCGGATGCCGGGAAGGACTCCGCCAAGGAGACCGCCGAACCGCAGCCGTCCCACGTCTGAGCTCATCGACACGCGTCTCGCGGGTGGCCGCTCCGGTCGCCCGCGAGACGTCGTGCGAGCCCCCTCCGACCGCGCCGCGTCATCGCCGCGTGGTTGAGCCGCAAGGCCGGGCGGAGCCAGGGCGACAGCACGCGCAGCAGGCGGCTCGCCACCTCGACCTCCTGGTCGAAGTCGACGCGGGTTCCGAGCCCGTCCGGAACCACTTCCGCCCGCAGGACACCGCACAGGTCCCCGCCGATGCGGACCACCAGACGACCGGTTCGCTCGTCCTGCTCCCGTCTCCGCAGCACGAGCGCCAGAGTGAACGGCAGCGTGGACCGCACACGGACGTCGGCCGCGTCCTCGTCGAGGTGCCGCACCGATCGCACGTCGGGCCACCACCGTGGATAGTCGGCGAGATCGGTCAGCGCCGCGAACACGGTCCGCTGATCGGCGGGCAACCACCAGCGCGTGCGGAACCGGTACCGGGTCGTCGACATGGTCCCGGGTTCCCCGCGCTCCGGCGGATCAGACCTCCAGCAACGGCGCGAGGAACTCGCCCGTGTAGCTGCCCTCGGTCGCCGCGATGTCCTCGGGCGTGCCCTCGGCGATGACGGTGCCGCCGCCCGAACCGCCCTCGGGGCCGAGATCGACGACCCAGTCGGAGGTCTTGATGACGTCGAGGTTGTGCTCGATCACGATGACCGTGTTGCCCTTGTCGACCAGCCCGTTGATCACGCCGAGCAGCTTGCGGATGTCCTCGAAGTGCAGCCCGGTGGTCGGCTCGTCGAGGATGTAGACCGTCTTGCCCGTCGAGCGCTTCTGCAGTTCGCTCGCCAGCTTCACGCGCTGCGCCTCACCGCCGGACAGCGTCGGCGCGGGCTGCCCGAGCCGGACGTAACCGAGCCCCACGTCGACCAGCGTCTGCAGGTGCCGGTGGATCGCCTTGATCGGCTCGAAGAACTCGGCGGCCTCCTCGATCGGCATGTCGAGGACCTCGGCCACGGTCTTGCCCTTGTAATGCACCTCGAGCGTCTCGCGGTTGTACCGCGCGCCCTTGCAGACCTCGCAGGGCACGTAGACGTCCGGCAGGAAGTTCATCTCGATCTTGATGGTGCCGTCGCCTGCACAGGCCTCGCACCGCCCGCCCTTGACGTTGAACGAGAACCGGCCGGGCTGGTAACCGCGGACCTTCGCCTCGGTGGTGGCGGCGAAGAGCTTGCGGATGTGGTCCCACACACCGGTGTAGGTCGCCGGGTTCGACCGCGGGGTGCGGCCGATCGGCGACTGGTCGACGCGCACGAGCTTGTCGACGTGGTCGAGCCCCTTGACCCGCTTGTGCCGTCCCGGGACCTGCCTGGCGTTGTTCAGCTTGTTCGCGAGCACCGTCGCCAGGATGTCGTTGACGAGCGTCGACTTGCCGGACCCCGACACACCGGTGACCGCGACGAGGCAGCCGAGCGGGAACGACACGTCGATGTTGCGCAGGTTGTTCTCCCGCGCGCCCACCACCGTCAGCTGCCGCTTCGGGTCGGCGACCCGGCGTTCGGCGGGCACCTCGATGGAACGACGGCCCGCGAGGTAGTCGCCGGTGAGCGACTTCTTGTTCCGCAACAGCTTCTCGTAGGTGCCGCTGTGCACGATGAGTCCGCCGTGCTCGCCCGCACCGGGGCCGATGTCGACGACCCAGTCACTGGCCCGGATCGTGTCCTCGTCGTGCTCGACGACGATCAGCGTGTTGCCGAGGTCCCGCAGCCGCGAGAGCGTGTCGATGAGCCGGTGGTTGTCGCGCTGGTGCAGCCCGATCGACGGCTCGTCGAGGACGTACAGCACGCCCACGAGTCCCGAGCCGATCTGCGTCGCCAGCCGGATGCGCTGCGCCTCGCCACCGGACAACGTGCCGGCCGCGCGGTCGAGGGAGAGGTAGTCGAGGCCGACGTCGAGCAGGAAGTGCAGCCGGGCCTGGATCTCCTTCAGCACCGCACCGGCGATCATCGCCTCGCGCGGGCCGAGCCGGAGCCCGTCCAGGAACTCCGACGCCTCCGCCACCGACAACGCGCACACCTCGGCGATGGAGCGCTCGCCGTACTCCTGGTGTTCGAGCGTGACGGCGAGGATCTCGGGCTTCAGTCGGGTGCCCTGGCACGTGGGGCACGGCACCTCGCGCATGTAGCCCTCGTAGCGCTCCCGCGCCCACTCGGACTCGGTCTGCTCGTGCCGCCGCTCCAGGAACGGGATGACACCCTCGAAGCTCGCGTAGTACGAACGCTGCCGGCCGTAACGGTTGCGGTAGCGCACGTGCACCTGCTCGTCGACGCCGTGCAACACCGCCTTCTGCACCTTGGCGGGCAGCTTCCGCCACGGCGTGTCCATGCGGAACCCGAGTGCGGTCGACAACGACTCCAGCAGTCGCTGGAAGTACTCCGCGCTCTGGCCGCCCGACCACGGCGCGATGGCGCCGTCCGCGAGCGAGAGCTCGTCGTCGGGCACCACCATCTCCGGGTCGACCTCCTTGCGGACGCCGATGCCGGTGCAGTCGGGGCACGCGCCGTAGGGCGCGTTGAACGAGAACGACCGCGGTTCGAGGTCCTCGATCGCGAGCGGGTGCCCGTTGGGGCAGGCCAGGTTCTCCGAGAAGCCCCGCGTGCGGTGCGGGTCGCCCTCCGGGAGGTCGACGAACTCCAGCTCGATGAGGCCGTCGGCCAGGCGCAGCGCGGTCTCGACCGAGTCGGTGAGCCGCTGCTTGGCGCTGGGCTTGACGCTGAGCCGGTCGACGACCACGCCGATGTCGTGCTTCTCCTGCTTCTTCAGCTTGGGCGGATCGGACAGCGGGTACACCGTGCCATCCACCCGGACCCGCGCGAAGCCCTGCTGCTGCAGGTTGGAGAAGAGGTCGACGTATTCGCCCTTGCGACCCCGCACGACCGGCGCGATGACCTGAAACCGTGTTCCCGCCTCCATGTCAAGAACCTGGTCGACGATCTGCTGCGGGGTCTGCTTGCTGATCGGCTCGCCACACTGGGGGCAGTGCGGCTTGCCCGCGCGGGCGTACAGCAGCCGCAGGTAGTCGTAGACCTCCGTGATGGTGCCGACCGTGGAACGCGGGTTGCGCGAGGTGGACTTCTGGTCGATCGACACCGCGGGCGACAGGCCCTCGATGAAGTCCACGTCGGGCTTGTCCATCTGTCCCAGGAACTGCCGCGCGTAGGCCGACAGCGACTCCACGTAGCGTCGCTGGCCCTCTGCGAAGACGGTGTCGAACGCGAGACTCGACTTGCCCGACCCCGACAGCCCCGTGAACACGATCAGGCTGTCTCTGGGCAGGTCGAGGTCGACGCCACGCAGGTTGTGTTCACGGGCGCCACGTACTACGAGGCGATCAGCCACCCGAGATCCCTTCGAGAATGGTGTGTGGAAGACCGAACACACGTCGGCCGCCCCATGCTAGGTCGCACCCCCGACAGAAACGGTCGGCGCGTCGCGGGAGCCGGCGGTGGACGAGCCCACGGTCGGTGTGACCTCCGCGGCACTGCGGGGACGCCGCCGGGTGAGCAGCCGGTGCACCGGCCGTTCGACGAGGACGGTGAGCAGCCAGGCCGCGACGACCACGGCCCCGACCACTATCGACAAGCGTAACCACCATGGCGAGATTCCTGCCTCGCTCAGCGCCCGCGCCAGGATGTAGCCGAGCTGCTGGTGCACGAGGTACAGGCTGTAGCTGATGCCCGCCAGCCACGACACCGGTCGGCGCACCAGGCGCAGTACCGGCACGTCCCAGTCCGGCCCCCGCGCGGCGGCGCACATGGCGACGAGCATGACGGCGAATCCGAGGAGGACGAGCGCCACGGGGGCGCCGCTGCGGAACGCCTGGATGACGAGCGTGGTCACCAGGAGCAGGACGAGGTGCGTCGTCGACAACCGACGCTGCTGCCACAGCCAGATCGCGACCCCGGCGGCGAAGAGGTAGGCACGGTACGCGCCGGTCGCGGTGGGTGCCGTCTCCACGATCACGCTGAGCACCGGCGACACCACGGACACGGCCATGGCGCCCCACAGCAGCACGGGCGCGCCGACCCGGCGATGCAGTTTGTACCGCCACAGCAGAGCGGCGGCGGCGAAGGCGATCACCTGCACCGGCAGGGTCCAGTACGAGCCGTCGATGCGGTGCCACGGGTCGGGATTCCACTCGTGGAGCAGCGTCAGGTGCAGCAGCAGGTCCGTGAGATCCGGAACGTGCCACGCCGGGAGCGCGTCGGGGCCGCGGTCGGCCGGCATGACCGGGTCGGCGAACAGCACACCCAGCAGGCCGTCCTGGTGGGTGCCGCCGTTGAACCGCACCACCACCAGCCGCGCCACCGTGTACACGACCACCACGGCGACCAGGTACGCGGGAAGCAGTCGGGCCAGGCGGTGCCGGAACCATCTGCCCGCGCTGCCGCGCCGGATGGTCGGGCCGATGAAGTACCCCGACAGCACCAGCAGGGTCACCGTGCCGAACTTGATGTTCAGCTCCAGCGGGTAGGCCTCGATGCCCGGAACGACGGCGGCCACACCGGTGAGGTGGCCCAGCATGACGAAGACGATGGCGACGACGCGGATCAGATCCCAGTTCAGGCGACGCGACGAACGTGACGCGGTGCCCGACCCTCCGGCGACGGTCACATGAACCCCCCAGCGTGGACGGCGCGGCCCACCGACCGTAACGACGTCCCGCGACCGGTGGCTGTCGGGGGGTTCACAGCGCATTGACTACCGTAAGACCGTGAACGTCACCGAGGACTACACCGGACACGTCGAACCCGGTGCCGCCGCGCGGCGGGTGCTCGACGCGCTGACCATCACGAAGATGTCGGTCGGCCCCATGGACAACAACGCCTACCTGCTGGTGTGTCGCGCCACCAGTGAGGCCCTGCTCATCGACGCCGCCAACGAGTACGAGCGGCTGTCCGACCTGATCGGTCACGGGCCGGACCGCCCGTCGTTGCGGACGATCGTCACCACCCACCAGCACGCCGATCACTGGCAGGCGCTGGGCGCACTGGCCGGCGCCTACGGAACGGACACCGTGGTGCACCCGCTGGACGCCGACCCGCTGCCCGTTCCGCCGGACATCCTGGTGGAGCACGGCGACACGCTCAGCGTCGGGGAGATCACGCTGGAGGTCATCCACCTCCGCGGGCACACGCCGGGTTCGATCGCTCTGCTCTACCGCGACCCGAAGGGGCATCCGCACCTCTTCACCGGCGACTCCCTGTTCCCGGGCGGTGTCGGCAAGACCACCTCACCGGAGAATTTCGCCTCGCTCATCGACGACGTGGAGCAGCGGATCTTCGCTCAGCTTCCCGACGAGACGTGGTTCTACCCCGGCCACGGCGACGACTCGACGCTGGGTGCCGAGCGCGGCAAGCTCGCGGAATGGCGCGAGCGGGGCTGGTGACGGACGCCATCGACGTCACGGACGTGATCGCCGCCCATCACGAGGCACTCGCCGCATGGCTCTCGGGCGCTGGAGGCGACGACGCCCTCGACCGGCCCTTCGAGGACCGGGGCGCTCACCGCGGGCGCCCCGGTGCTCAGTCGATCTCGCCGCGCTCGGCGAGCATCGCGAGGACCCGGCGTCCGGCGGGCGGACAACGGTGCGCCTCGGACGCCGCGAGCCACGCCAGTTCGGCGATCTCGCGGCCCGGCCGCAACTCGCCCTCGTACCGCGCGGTGTAGGCGGTCATGTGCACCCGGCGCCCGTCGGTGTAGCCGTCCGCGAGTTCGTCCAGCACCGCGAACCGATGGGCACTGCGCGGGTCGAGATCCACTCCGAGCTCCTCGCGGATCTCCCGGCACAGGCACTCGACGTCGCTCTCGCCCTGCTCTCGTTTGCCACCGGGCAGGTAGAACTTCTCCTTGCCGCTCGTCCGCACCGTCAGCAACCGGCGATCCCGAACGAGGACCCAGGACACGCTGTCGATCACATCGCTCACAGCGTCGACGCTAGCCGGAGGCCGAGCGGGTGAACTTCCCCGGGGACAGCGCCGCTGGACAGAGCAACCCGACCCGGGCAAGCTGAGCGCGTCGCTACAATCTGTGTTTAGTGTTGTGCGGTGTGTGTCGAAAACGGTGAACTTGGGTTTAGTCACCGCGCGGAAGCGCACGAACCCGCACATCCGGGTTACGCTAGGCGCATGACGACCATCGCTCTCAAGAACGTTCTGGCCAAGGCGGGGCTCAAGGTGGACCCCTCCGAGTTCTTGGCGCTGGTCGAGGACGCGGCCAAGCGCCTGTCCCCGCCGAGCCCCAACCCCGCGCACTACTTCTCCGCCGAACAACGGGCGGCGCTGCAGGACGTCGGGCTCGACCTCTCGCCCGCCACCGACGACGACCAGGACGCGCGCGCACGGACCGTGGCCGCCCACGCCGTGCTCGCCGACTCCGCCCTCACCGTCGGGGAAGCGGCGTCGCTGCTGGGAGTCGACGACAGCCGCATCCGCCACAGGCTCAAGGAAGGCCGGCTCACCGGCTGGAAGGCGCAGGGCGGCTGGCGTCTGCCCGCGTGGCAGTTCACGCCCAGCGGCGTGCTGCCCGGCCTGGACGTCGTGCTGCGCTCGGTCCCCGAGGACCAGCCCGCTCTGGTCGTCGCCGCGTTCATGAGCACACCGCAGACCGAACTGGTGATCAACGGCAGACCGGCCACTCCGAGACAGTGGCTGCTCGCGGGCGGCGACCCCGAGTACGTGGCCGAGCTGGCCTCCGTCCTCGGCACGCCCGTCTGACCCGGGACCCGGATCGGTTAGTCACAGTTCATGGCAAGACTGCCCCGGCCGCCGTCGCGGGCCGTACTGGTCAACGCGCTCCGCCCTGCCGAAGACATCGTCGCCGTCCACCCCAACACCCGGCTCGTGCGGGTCTACACCGCCCACGGGCGGCACCCGCAGCAGTGGGACACGTTCCGCTACACGGGCCCGCTGCCCCACGGCCGGTTCGACCCGCAGCAGCCGCGGCACGGGGAGATGGTCACCGACCCGCACAACGGGGTGCTGTACTTCGGCCTGTCGGTGCGGACGAGTGTGGCCGAGGTCTACCAGACGACGTCGACCGTCGATCGCAAGACGCGGGGGCCGCACCTCGTGGTCGTCCGCCCCGCACGCACGTTGCGGCTTCTGGACCTGTGTGGCCTGTGGCCGACCCGGGTCGGAGCCTCGCAGGAGATCTCCAGCGGCCCGAAGAAGATCACCCAGGCCTGGGCTCGGGCCATCCGCTCGGCCTACCGAGACCTCGACGGCGTCTGGTACCGCTCGTCGATGGACGCGGGCGAGCCCGCGGTCTGCCTGTGGGACCCGCCCGCCGGAGGCGCGCTGCCCTCCGTGCCCGACGTCCTGCTCCCCCTCGACCACCCGGGACTGGACGTGCCGTTGTCCCGGGTGTGCGAGGAGCTGAACTACGTGCTGGTCAACTGACCGGGAGGTGCCGCTGCCACCAGTCCAGCACCGCGTCGAACCGCTGGATTCGGTGGCGAGGCCGACCGGAGCGCGTCAGTTCGTGCCCCTCACCGGGGAACAGGAGCAGCTCCGTCTCGCACCCGGCCTTCTTGACCGCGACGAACATCCGCTGCGCCTGTTCGAGAGGGCAGCGCCAGTCCTGCTCGGAATGCACGACCGCGAACGGGATGCGGATGCGATCGGCGTAGGTGAGCGGACTGCGTCGGCGCTGCTCCTCCGGGTCGTCGCCCACGTAGGCGCCGGAGAAGTGCCAGCCGATGTCCGAGCTGCCGGTGAACGAGTCCCACGCGTTGACGGCGCGCTCGCTCCACGCGGCGCGGAACCGGTGCCCGTGGTGGGCGGCGAGCCATCCGGTCATGAAACCGCCGTAGGACCCGCCCATCACGCCCACGCGGTCGGCGTCCGCGTCCGGCCTGTCCAGGGCGGCGTCGAGCAGGGCCAGCACGTCGTCGGCGTCCACCGTGCCGAGCGCGCCCACGATCGCGCGGGCGTGCGACTCGCCGTATCCGGCGGAGCCGCGGGGGTTGGGGAGCACGACAAGGTACCCGGCCGAGGCGTAGACCTGGGCTTCGTCGAACAGTCCCCAGTCGTACTGGGCGAACGGGCCGCCGTGCACCACGAGCAGCACGGGATGCGGACCGTCGCCCTCCGGCTTCACGACCCAACCGTGCACGGGGTAGCCGTCGGGCGCCGTGGCGGTGACTTCCTCGACCGGCCTGATCCCGGCCTCCCGGAGCGGGGCGGAGAAGTCCGTGAGCGTGCGGCTGGAGCCGGGTTCGAGGAGTACGACCTCACCCAGGTCGGCCGGCCCGGCCTGCACGACCGCGATCCGGTCACCGTCGACGGCGAAGGACCGCACGGCGGCCCGTTCCCCCGCCACGAGCGGCAGGGTGTCCAACGTGGCGTCGGCCGCGTCGCGGGCAACGCCGCGCAACTCGACGGCTCCGCGATGGCGGACGGCCACCAGCACGTCGTCGTCACGGGGAACCGGCGGCCCGGCGGAGGCGTCGCAGCCGACCGTCTCGGCGTCGGTGAGGCGGCGCGGGGTCGTCGGCTCCTGCAGCGAGGTCGCCCAGAGGCCGGTGTTGCGGGCGACGGCGTGCAGACCGTCGAACTCGGTGCCGTAGAAGTAGACCGTGCCGTCGGAGGCGATCACGGGCGCGGTCGCGCCGCCCGGGCAGCGCACGAGGAGTTCCGGCCCGTCGCCGTCCTCGATGGGGATCAGGTAGAGGTCGTCGTGCAGCGTCTCCTGCGCGTCCCAGTCCCGGGGCGCGACGACGAGCACGCCGGTGGAGTCCGGAATCCACGCCGGGTCGCTGACACTCGCCGTGGCGTCGGTCAGGGGCGCGAGGTCGTCCGTGCCCAGGGGCCCGTCGGCCTCCACGTCGACGACGAAGAGCCGTCGCGGCCGGTCGCGCGTGAAGCCCTCGCCGTCGAGGCGGTAGTCGAAGCGGGTGATCCGGCGCGGGCGTTCGGCCTCGGGGCGAGGCGCGTTCTCGCCGTCGGCGGCCGTGCCGTAGCGGCCCTGTTCCGGAACGCGCGCGGTGAAGGCGATGCGGCGGGAGTCCGGGGCCCACACCGGCGCTCCGGCGCCCAGCGGAAGATCGGTGAGCCGGCGCGATTCACCGCCGTCCGCGGGCATCACGTGCAGTTGCGGGGAGTCCGAGCCGGTCGCGCGCAGGAACGCCACCCACCGACCGTCCGGGGAGATCGAGGGGGCGCTGTCCCGCTCACCGTGGGTCCACGGCGCGGCCCCGCCCGGCCCGACGCGGACGAGGGAGCTGCGGTAGGTGTCGGTGCCCGGATCGGGGCGAGCCACCGCGGTCAGCAGCAGCTCGCCCCGCAACGTCGGACGACCAGGAACGGCCATGCGGTCGAGATCTGTGGGACGCATGGACCGACACTCTAATCCAACTCGTTAGCGAAGGTAACGGTTCACCCGTCGCGCGACGGCTCCCGCGTCTCCTCCTCGGGCGCGTCGACGTCGAGCTTCAGCTTGCTCGTCACACTCGGGTCCCGCTTGGCCTTCCGGAGGCTCGCGACGGTCGTAATGGTCAGGACCGCAACGATCACGCCGAGCGACGTCCAGTTGTTGATCTCCAGCCAGGCCGGCGTGACGTCGTACTCGTGCAGCGCGTGCAGCACCAGCTTCACCCCGATGAAGCCGAGGATCACCGACAGGCCGTAGGACAGGTAGACGAGCTTGGCGACCAGTCCGCCGAGCAGGAAGTAGAGCTGGCGCAGACCCATGAGCGCGAACGCGTTGGCCGTGAACACGAGGTACGCATCCTGTGTGATGCCGAAGATCGCCGGGATCGAGTCGACGGCGAACAGCAGGTCCGCGCTGCCGATCGCGACGATCACCACGAACATCGGCGTGAGGTACCGCTTGCCGTCCTGCTTGACCGACATCTTGTGGCCGACGTAGTCCGGCGTGACCGGGAAGAGCTTGCGCACCAACCGGGTCATCGCGTTCTCGTTGTACTCGTCGTCCTCGTCCTTCTCCCGCACCATGTTGATCGCAGTGAAGATCAGGAAGGCACCGAAGACGAAGAAGACCCACACGAACTTCGCGATCAGCGCGGCGCCGACCGCGATGAACGCCGCGCGCATCACCAGCGCCAGCAGGATGCCGATCAGCAACACGCGGTGCTGGTGGATCGACGGCACCCGGAACGACGCCATGATCACCATGAAGATGAACAGGTTGTCGACCGACAGCGAGTACTCGGTGATGTAGCCCGTGAAGAACTCGACGCCCGGGTCGTGCCCCGCCAGGACCCACACCCCGATGCCGAAGAGCACGGCGCAGGACACGTAGAAGATCACCCAGCGAGCGGCTTCACCGGTGGTGACCTTGTGCGGCTTACGGTCGACGATCACCAGGTCGAGGGCGATGAGGAGGAGAAGGCCTCCGACCGTCGCGAACCACACCCATACGGGCACGTTCATGTATGCCAACCTCCGGTCAGCGCGTAGTGGCCAATACCGGAGGTCTCTTCCACCGGCTCGTGTGCCGGCCGACGGCGCCGGGTGTCAAGCGAAGACAGCCGTGTTGACGACACCGCCGCGAAGGAATACTCCCCTCCACGAACGCCCACCATCTTCTCGGCTGTGACCGTGGATGACCAGTGGTGGTCGGCAGAGTCACCGGCGCGGAGCACGTAAGATCGATCACATGCGGCGAACACGGTGCGCCTTCGCGACACCTCCGACCGTGACCCGACGAGAACCTGCGGGAAACGCCCAATAGTGTTGCAAACGTGCCCCGAACCCTGAAGCTCCGCGGCAAGCGTGCGCGACTGCTCGCACTCGTGGCCGTGGCCGCCGTCCTCGCCACGGCCGCGCTGGTGTGGGTCGACGACGACGCGCCTCCCGCGCACACCGCTCACGAGGCCGTCATCGACGTGGCCGCCGCACCCGGATCCGCCGAGCGCGTGCAGCTGGACACCACGATGTACGTGCCGGATCGGACGCCCGCGCCCGCGGTGTTGCTGCCGCACGGGTTCGGCGGCGACAAGAACAGCGTCGCCCGCGAAGCCGAGGAGCTGGTGGGGCGCGGGTTCGTCGTGCTGACCTACTCGGCGCGCGGTTTCGGCCGCAGCACCGGTGAGATCGGCCTCAACGATCCCGACTACGAGGTCGCCGACGCCTCACAGCTCGTGGACTACCTGGCCGACCGCCCCGAGGTGCAGCTCGACCAGGACGGCGATCCGCGCGTCGGCGTCACGGGCGCCTCGTACGGCGGTGCGCTCGCCCTCCTGCTCGCCGGTACCGACGAGCGGATCGACGTCATCGCTCCGGTGATGACGTACAACGATCTGGCGCAGGCGCTGCTGCCCAACGGTGCGACCCCGGGCTCCGTCGACGACTCCACTCCGGCGCCGGGCGCGTTCTCCGAGGCCGGCGTCTTCAAGCAGGCGTGGGCGGGAACGCTGTTCGCGGCCGGGCTCGGCCCGGCGCGGCCGTCCGGCCCCAGCGCCGAAGCCCCCGAGCCGGGCGACGATCCGGAGGAGAACGAGGACGCCGGAGGGGTTCCCGGCGGCACCTCCGGTGCGAGTGTTCCCGTTCCCCGCCCTGGCCTTCCCTCCGCCGACGCCGCGGCGAAGCCGTGCGGACGGTTCACCGAGCAGGTGTGCGCCGCCTACACCGACGTCGCGACCGACGGGGTCGCCGACGAGGACACGCAGGCCCTGCTGCGCCGGGTGTCGCCCGTGTCGGTCACCGACCGCGTCACGGTGCCGACGCTGCTGGTGCAGGGAACGTCCGACACCCTGTTCGGACTGGACCAGGCCGACGCGAACGCCCGTCAGATCACCGACGCCGGCGGCGACGTCTCGGTCATCTGGTACACCGGCGGTCACGACGGAGGTGTGCCCGGCTCCCAGCTGCGCACCACGATCGCGGACTTCCTCGACCACCACCTGACCGGCAACGGCGACGCCGACGGCACGCGGTTCGCCTACGACGTGCAAGGCGCGCTGCGCACCAACGGCACGCCCTCCGTGCGCACGGTCGAGGCCGAGGGCTACCCCGGCCTGCACGGCGAGCCGACGGAGCGGCGGCGGATCGAGCTCGCTGGCAGCGAGCAGGTCGCACAACGCCCACCCGGCGCCACCCCCTCGGCCGTCAGCGGCATTCCCGGACTCAACGGCATCGTGGCGAACTCGTCGCGGCTGTCGGGCCTGTTCACCATCGACCCGCCCGGCCAGGCCGCCACGTTCACGTCGGAGCCGGTCGAGTCCCAGGTGCTGATCACCGGAGCGCCGACCGTCACCCTGAACGTCGCCGCGGCGACCGATGCGGTCCGGGGCCAGGACGCCGTCCTGTTCGTGAAGCTGTACGACGTCAACCCCGACGGATCCCGCACCCTGCCCGGCAACGCGATCGCCCCGGTGCGTATCCCGGCCCTGCCCGACGACGGGTCGCCGGTCGAGGTGACGGTCACGCTGCCCGGCGTCGTGCGCCCTGTCGAAGCGGGCCACAGCCTCCAACTCGTGGTGGGCACGACCGACCAGGCCTACGCCACGCCCACCGACCCGGCGTCCTACCGGATCTCCCTCGCGGGCGACTCGGCCGTGTCCGTTCCGCTCGTTCCGGGCACCACGATGACCTCGGGCTGGCCCGTCAATCAGCTGTTGGGCATCGGTGGGGTGCTCGTCGCGGTGGCTCTCGTCGCGGTCGTCGCCGCGGTCCGGCGCAAGCGCTCGCACCAGGTCGACCCCGAGCTCGCCGACACGCCGCTGGTGATCCGCAACCTCACCAAGTCGTATCCGGGTGGGTTGACCGCCGTGAAGGACCTCTCGTTCCGGGTGGAACGGGGGCAGGTGCTCGGTCTGCTCGGCCCCAACGGCGCCGGCAAGACCACCACGCTGCGCATGCTCATGGGCCTGATCCAGCCGACCGAGGGCGACATCACCGTCTTCGGCCGGACCATCTCGCCCGGAGCGCCCGTCCTGTCCCGGATCGGCTCGTTCGTCGAGGGCTCGGGCTTCCTGCCGCACCTCTCCGGTGCCGAGAACCTCAAGCTCTACTGGGCCGCCACCGGTCGTCCGGAGGAGCAGGCCCGGTTCGACGAGGCACTGGAGATCGCGGGACTCGGCTCCGCCGTACACCGTCGGGTGCGCACCTACAGCCAGGGCATGCGGCAGCGACTCGCGATCGCCCAGGCGATGCTCGGCCTGCCCGACCTGCTGGTGTTGGACGAACCCACCAACGGTCTCGACCCGCCGCAGATCCACCAGATGCGTGAGGTCCTGCGCCGCTACGCCGCCACCGGGCGCACCGTCCTCGTGTCGAGTCACCTTCTCGCCGAGGTCGAACAGACCTGCACGCATGTGGTCGTCATGCACCGCGGCTCGCTGGTCGCCTCGGGCGAGGTCGGCGACATCGCCTCCGCGGGCGGGGAGGCCAGCTTCCGGGTGGACGACCCGGACACCGCGGTGAAGGTGCTGCGCGACACCGACGGCGTGGTGAACGCGCAGGTCGACGACGGCGTCGTCCACGCCGACCTCGACGGTCTGCCCCGATCGGCCGCCGTGGCCGCCCTGGTGCGGGCCGGTGTGGCGGTCGAGCAGGCAGGCCCGCGGCGCCGGCTGGAGGACGCCTTCCTCCAGCTGGTCGGAGAAGGGGAGCAGGACCGATGAGCAAGGCCGAGAAGCCCGACACCCTGGCGTCCGCGGGTGTGCACACCGACCCGGCCGCGCTGGACGAGCTCAGCGCGGCCGGCTCCCCGAGCACCGAGGTGGGCCGCGACGGTGGCGTGGTGGGTTACCGGCCCGGCCGGACGTTGCGGCTGGGAGTGGAGCTGCGGCGGCAGTTGCGCAGGCGCCGCACGCAGCTGGTGCTCGCGCTCGTGGCCCTGCTGCCGATCATCCTGGTGATCGCCTTCGAGATCGGTGACGCCAACCCGAACCGCAGGTCGGGCGCGTTCATCGATCTCGCCACGGCCAGCGCGCCCAACTTCGTCGTCGTGGCGATGCTGGTCTCGGGCTCGTTCCTCCTGCCGATGATCGTCGCCCTGTACTTCGGCGACACCATCGCCAGCGAGGCGTCCTGGTCGAGCATGAAGTACCTGCTGGCCATCCCGGTACCGCGACATCGGTTGCTGCGGCAGAAGGCCGTCGCCTCGGCGTTGCTGTCGGCGCTGACGCTCGCGCTGCTGCCGTTGGTGGCGCTCGTGGTGGGCGTCGTGTGGTACGGCGCCGGCAACGCGATCAGTCCCACGGGCGACTCCGTGTCGTTCGGCGCGAGCGTGGTCGCGATCGCGCTCGGCACGGTCTACATCATCATCCAACTGTCCTGGGTGGCCGCGCTCGGCCTGCTGCTGAGCGTGTCCACCGACACGCCGCTCGGCGCGGTGGGCGGCACGGTCCTCGTGTCGATCCTCTCGCAGATCCTCGACCAGATCACCGCCCTCGGCGACCTGCGCGACTACCTCCCCACGCACTTCTCCTTCGCGTGGATGGAGCTGATCGCCACGGACGTCGACTGGACGAACATGGCCGGCGGTGTGCTCTCGGCGGTGCTGTACGCGGCGGTGTTCGGCCTGCTCGCGGCCCGCCGCTTCGCGACCAAGGACATCACCAGCTGACCCCCGCCGGGTGCCCGCACCGAGCCGTACTCGGCAGGCGGGCACCCGGCGGCGCCGACCACCGGCGAGCGCCGCAGCACGGATGGCAGGGACGTCGGCGACGCGTGACAATGGCAGGACGCCAGCTTCTCGTCGTCCTGTCCCGCACGCACCGAGGGGTCCGTATGGCTCGACCGGTTCACTTCGAGATCCACGCCACCGATCCGGAACGCGCGATCACCTTCTACACCACGGTGTTCGAGTGGTCGTTCGAACGCTCCGGAACGGACCCCTACTGGCTGATCACGACCGGCGAAGGATCCGGCATCGACGGCGGTCTCGCCCAACGCGAGGGGCCGATGCCTGATCCCGACGCCAGTGTGAACGCCTTTCCGCTGACCATGGAGGTCTCCGACCTCGACCTGCTGACCCGCGAGGTGGAGCAGGCCGGCGGGAACGTCGTCATCGCGAAGCGGCCCATCCCGGAGGTCGGGTGGATCACGTACTGCCGTGATCCCGAGGGGAACCTCTTCGGCATGCTGCAGCCCGATCCCAGCGCCGAGTGAGGACGGTCCCGGCGCTTACTTCACTCCGGCCGCGTCCATGCCGCGCAGTTCCTTCTTCAGCTCCGCGATCTCGTCGCGCAGCCGTGCCGCCAACTCGAACTGCAGGTCGCGCGCGGCCTGCATCATCTGGTCCGTCAGCTGCTGGATGAGATCGGCGAGTTCCGCCCTCGGCATGCCGGCGACGTCCCGGTCGACGAGTACGCCCGAGCTGCGCACCCGGTCGCCCTGCTCCGGCTTCTTGCCGCGGGAGACGTTGCGGCCGGAGCCGCCCACCTCGATCGCCTCCTCGGAGTCCTCGGCCTCCGTGTAGACGCGGTCGAGGATGTCGGCGATCTTCTTGCGCAGCGGCTGGGGATCGATGCCGTGTTCCTCGTTGTACGCGATCTGCTTGGCGCGCCGCCGGTTGGTCTCGTCGATGGCGTAGCGCATCGAGTCGGTGACCGTGTCCGCGTACATGTGCACCTGGCCCGACACGTTCCGCGCGGCCCGGCCGATCGTCTGGATCAACGAGGTGCCGCTGCGGAGGAAACCCTCCTTGTCGGCGTCGAGGATCGCGACCAGCGACACCTCGGGCAGGTCGAGCCCCTCACGCAGCAGGTTGATGCCGACCAGCACGTCGAAGTCGCCCGACCGCAGCTGCCGCAACAACTCCACCCGGCGCAGCGTGTCGACCTCCGAGTGCAGGTAACGCACCCGGATGCCGAGTTCGAGCAGGTAGTCGGTGAGGTCCTCGGCCATCTTCTTGGTCAGCGTGGTGACCAGCACCCGCTCGTCCTGCTCGGCGCGGACGCGGATCTCGTGCACGAGGTCGTCGATCTGCCCCTCGGTGGGCTTGACGATCACCTCGGGGTCGACGAGGCCGGTGGGCCGAATGACCTGCTCGACGAACTCGCCGCCCGTCTGCCCCATCTCGTAGGGGCCCGGGGTGGCGGACAGGTACACGGTCTGACCGATCCGGTCGGAGAACTCCTCCCAGGTCAGCGGCCGGTTGTCCAGGGCGCTCGGCAGGCGGAAGCCGTGTTCGACCAGCGTTCGCTTCCGGGAGGCGTCGCCCTCGTACATGCCACCGATCTGCGGCACCGTCACGTGCGACTCGTCGATGACCAGCAGGAAGTCCTCGGGGAAGTAGTCGAGCAGCGTCGCCGGGGCGGATCCCGCCGGGCGGCCGTCGACGTGTCGCGAGTAGTTTTCGATACCCGAGCAGAAACCGACCTGCCGCATCATCTCGATGTCGTAGGTGGTGCGCATCCTCAGGCGCTGTGCCTCCAGCAACCTGCCCTGGTTCTCGAGCTTTTCGAGCTGTTCCTCGAGCTCGGCCTCGATGCCGCGGATGGCCTTCTCCATCCGTTCCGGGCCCGCGACGTAGTGGGTCGCGGGGAAGATCCGCACCTCGTCGACCTCCCTGACGATGTCGCCGGTCAACGGATGCAGGTAGTACAGCTTGTCGATCTCGTCGCCGAAGAATTCGACGCGGATCGCGAGCTCCTCGTACGCGGGGATGATCTCCACCGTGTCGCCGCGCACCCGGAAGGTTCCGCGGGCGAACGCGAGGTCGTTGCGCGTGTACTGCACGTCGACGAGCGCGCGCAGGAAGGTGTCGCGGTCGACCTCCTCGCCGACGGCGAGCCTGCTGGACCGGTCGAGGTAGGACTGGGGCGTGCCGAGGCCGTAGATGCACGACACGCTGGACACCACGATGACGTCGCGGCGGGACAGCAGGTTCATCGTGGCGGAGTGGCGCAGCCGCTCGACGTCGTCGTTGATCGACGAGTCCTTCTCGATGTAGGTGTCGGTCTGCGGGACGTACGCCTCGGGCTGGTAGTAGTCGTAGTAGCTGACGAAGTACTCCACCGCGTTGTGCGGGAAGAGCTCGCGCAGCTCGTTGGCCAGCTGCGCCGCGAGCGTCTTGTTGGGCGCCATCACGAGCGTGGGCCGCTGCACCCGCTCGATCAGCCAGGCCGTGGTGGCGGACTTGCCGGTGCCGGTGGCGCCCAGCAGCACGACGTCCTTCTCCCCCGCCTTGAGCCTGCGTTCCAGCTCGTCGATCGCCGCGGGCTGGTCGCCGGCGGGAGCGTAGTCGCTGACCACCTTGAACCGGCCGTCCGACCGGGGAATCTCGGAAACCGGCCGGAACTCCGAGTGTGCGAGTACGGGGTGTTCGGTCGCGAAAGCCACGTCATCCAGGGTAGACACCCGTACCGACAATCCGGCCCTGGAAGTCGTCAGCTCGCGGCTCGGAGAACGTCGACGTCCCGACCGCGCAGTCCGTTGGCGACCACCGACAGACAGTGAACACAGGGCATGCCGCGCACCGACGGCAGCCACTCGGACTCCCCGCGCCGGAGCACCGCACCGCACAGCGCGCGGAGGAAGTCGGGTACGCCGTCGAAGTCGGGAACCGGAACCACATGGCAGACCCGTTGTGACTCCCCGACGACGCCCCTCCGCAATCGAGCCAACACCACAGCGTCGTTCGGTTCACACAGTGCGGACCCCATGCGGCTGAGTGTAACTCTCGTCACCTGCGCTCTCTTCGTGTCGAGCGACCAAAAGACAGCGGACTTCGCTGGTTCGCCGGACCGAAAACCGGCCTTCTACGGCCGTGTCAGCACGGCACCGCCGAGCCGGTCGCACAGCTTGAGAGCGAGCTCGACGTCGAGGCGCCGTTCCGCGAGCGGTACCGCGAGCAGGTCCTCCGCCTTGCGCACGCGGTACTGCACGGAGTTCTTGTGCATGGCCAGCAACCCGGCCGCCGCGGTGTAACTACTGCCCGTGGCCAGGAACACCCGCAACGTCGTCCGCAGCCGCTCGGACTGCGGGTCGTCCACCGCCAGGGGCCCGAGCACGTACTCCACCCACGTGCGCGCGGACGGCAGGTCGGACGTCATGAGCGCGACCGCGCCGACGTCCGCGAACGCCAGCACGCGGGCACTCTCCTTCCCCGCCGCGAGCGACAGTGCCTGCACGCGCAGCGCCTGCCGATGCGTGCTCCGGAAACCGTCCAGGCCGTGCGCCGGATCGCCCAACGCCACGCGGACCTGGTCGTCCAGCTCGGACACCTGCCGTTCCACCTCGGCAACGTCGAGCGCCGACGACGACAGCGGAAGCCACACCCACGCGGTCAGCTCGTCGTGTGGCACGAACAGCGGATCGCCGCCCCCGCTCGTCGCCCAACGCCCCAACCGGTGGGCGAGGATCTCCAGTCCCGACAACGGGTCGCCCGAGTCCGCGTGTTCCGGGTACCACGCGACCAGCCCGACGTGGTCGCCGCGCAACCGGTAGCCCAGCGCCGCCTCGCTCGCCCCGATGTCGGCGACCTCGCCGTCGAGCACCGCCCGGACCCGGGTGGCACGCACGGCGCTGCGGTTGAGCAGCCAGCGTCCGCGCTCCTCCTCGTAGGCCGCCATCACCTGCCGGGTCACCCGGTCGATGAACCGGAACGTCGTGCTGACCGCGTGTCGCAGCGAGCGTCCGAGTTGTTCGGCGTCGGGGATCCGGGACGTTCCCTCCTCCAGCGCCTTCTCCAGAACCGCCGCCTGGCCGAGGTAGTAGGCCCTGATCAGGTCGATGACGGGCGTCCCGCGTTGGGCGAGTCGCCGTGCGTACTCCACGGCCGCCGCGGGCGCCTCGACCCGTTCCGGGTCCATGTCGCGCTGGAAGATCTGCAGAGCGGTGTCGATGTTGGCGAACACGCTGGCCGCCAGCAGGCTCACCATGCTCTCGTCGTCGTGCACAAGGTGCGGTAGCTCCCGCTCGTAGAGGGCGATGAGCGTCGCGGTCAACTCGTCCGCGCGATCGGTCAGCGCGGTCGCGACCTGCGCGAGCCACGTGCCGACGTCGACCTGCTGTTGCACGCCCACACTCTAGACGTGATCTGGATCGCGGTCCGGGAAATGGTCCAGGATGTGCGGATATGGGCGCACATCCGCCGAAGCGTGAACGTTTCGACCTGGCCGGCAACGTCAACGTCGACCCCAAGGGCATCAGTAGGGCCGTGGACGAGTACCGGGTCACGGAGTACGGCCTCTACCTGGCGCGGCCCACGCCAGGACGAGCCCAGTTCCACTACGTGGAGTCCTGGGTGCTGCCCGCGCTGGGACTGCGCGTGACCGACTTCTGGTTCAACCCCGGCCACGAACGCGACCAGGACTTCTACGTGGACGTCGTGTCGGTGGAGGTGCACGACGACGAGTGGGTGACCACCGATTTGTACCTCGATCTGTCGGTGCGCACCGGTCGGTCGGTGACGGTGTTGGACACCGACGAACTGCTCGAGGCGACCACGAGCGGCCTGATCTCCGTGGGCACCGCGCGGGATGCGCTGGAGCGCACGTACCGCACCGTCGACGCGCTGGCGGCCCACGACTACGACCTGCCCCGCTGGCTCGCGAGCATCGGGATGCCGACGAGGTGGCGGAGACGGCATCCACCGATCGGTTGATCCGGGGAGGAGACCTCCGGTCGATTCGGACGCCGGTCTCTCCGGACATTCTCGGTACATGACCGACGCAACCGTGCTCGAGGTGCGCAACCTCCACAAGAGATACGGCGACACCGTCGCCGTCGACGACGTCTCGTTCACCGTCGACAAAGGAGAGATCTTCGGCATCGTCGGGCCCAACGGCGCGGGCAAGACGACCACCGTCGAGTGCGTCGAGGGGCTCCGCGTTCCCGACCGGGGCACCGTGCGTGTCCTCGGACTCGACCCGGTCGACGACACGACCGAACTGCGGCAACGACTCGGCATCCAACTCCAGAGCAGCGAACTGCCCGACCGCCTCCGCGTCGCCGAGGCACTGCACCTGTACGCGTCCTTCTACCGCGATCCTGCCGATCCCGACGAACTGCTGAAGCTGCTCGGGCTGACCGAACGACGCGACGTCGCGTTCCACAAGCTCTCCGGTGGGCAGAAGCAACGGGTCTCCATCGCCCTGGCCCTCATCGGCACACCCGAGCTCGTGATCTTCGACGAGCTGACCACGGGCCTGGACCCCCACGCGCGGCGAGACGTCTGGGGCCTCGTCGAACGGATCCGCGACCGTGGGGTGACCGTCGTGCTGGTGACGCACTTCATGGAGGAGGCGGAACGGCTGTGCGACCGCCTGACGATCATCGACTCGGGCCGGGTGATCGCCACCGACACTCCGGCCGGGCTCGTGGCCGCGGCGAAGACCGGGCAGGTCCTCCGGTTCCGCCTCTCCGAGCTGTTCGACCTCGCGCTGCTCGAGGCTCTGCCGGAGGTGCACTCCGTGGAACACGACGGTACCGAACGCCTCGTCGTCACCGGCACCACCGAGGTACTGCACGCGGTCACGGCCCTGCTCGCCCGACACCAGGTCATCGCTCACGAACTCCGCGTTGACCAGACCACTTTGGACGACGTCTTCGTCTCGCTCACGGGCCGGACGTTGCAGCACGTCGAGGAAGGCTGACCCATCATGTCGAGTCCCCGCTCCGCCCTTCGAGCGCTGACGGTCGTCGAGGCGAGACTGTTCCTGCGCGACCCGGCCGCGTCCCTCATGACGCTCGGCCTCCCGCTCGGGATCCTGTTCGTGTTCGGAATCATGCCGTGGGCCCGCGAAGCCAACGCCGACTTCGGTGGGCAGGCGATGCTGTCGGTCTTCGTCGCACCGCTGTCGGTGACGCTGCTGATCGGCATGCTCGGCCTGTCCCTCTTCCCCGTGATCCTCGCGAGCTACCGGGAGAAGGGCGTGCTGCGCCGCATGCAGGGCAGTCCGGTGTCCCCGGCGACGGTGCTGACGGCTCAGCTGACGGTCTACCTCGGCATCGGGGCGATCACCGTCGTCGTCCTGATGGGTCTGGGCATTCCCGTGCTCGGCATCGAGGTCCCCGCCAACATCCCCGCGGTCCTGGTGGTGCTGGTCCTCGGCACCGCCGCGCTGTTCTCCCTCGGGCTGCTCGTCGGAGCACTCGCGCCCAGCAGCAAGGCCGCGAACGGCATCGCCATGGCGGCGTTCTTCCCCATGCTCGCGCTCGGCGGCGTGTGGGTTCCGGCGGAGATGCTGCCGTCGGCCCTCCAGTGGGCGGCCGAGGCCCTGCCGATGGGAGCCATGTTCAACTCCCTGCGCTCCGCATGGGCCGGCGACTGGCCCGGCTGGCTCCCCGTCACCTCGCTCGTCGTCTCCACGACGGTGTGCCTCGGGATCGCGACACGAAGGTTCCGCTGGCAGTGAGGGAACCACCACCCAGGGCTGCGGCGGTGGGCGATAATCGCGCGATGATCCCGCGTCGCGAGCCGCCGCCGTCGGCCTTCCTCCTTCCCCTCAGGGACGACGCACGGCTCGGGGCACGCATCGAATGCCTGTTGCCACTCCTTCTCCTGGGTGTCGCGGCCGTGGTGAGCGTCGCGAACCCGCAGCACAGCCCTGAGCAGCGGTGGCAGGTGATCGCCTACACGCTCGTGAGCGCCGCCGTCATCGTCTTCACCGACACGGCGCCTCCGCCGTGGTGGCGTACCCGGTGGTGGCGGGTCGGTGCTTTCCTGGCGCTGCTCGGCTGTGCCAGTGTGCTCACCCTGCTCGACCCGGTCTTCACGGTGTTCACGATCGCGGCGTTCTTCCGCGCTCTGATTCTGCGCCCCAAGAGCGTCATGCTGGCGGGACTCGCCGTGACGTCAGCGCTCATCCACAGCCTCCCCGGAGGTGGGCCGCTGGTGGCGCTGCAGACGTGGCCGTACACCTACCTCGTCATCGTCGTCGTGCAGACCGCCGCCGTCGCCTCCGGAGTGTTGCTCTCCGAGCGTCTGGTCGCGCAGAGCGAGGAACGCCGGGCACTGGTCGCCGAACTCCGCGCGGCGATGGAGGAGAACGCGGGACTGCACCAGCAACTGCTCGTCCAGGCACGGGAGTCGGGCATGCTCGACGAACGACAGCGGCTCAGCCGGGAGATCCACGACACCCTCGCGCAGGGGCTCGCGGGCATCATCACCCAGCTCACGGCCGCTCGACAGGCCGGTACCGCCGCCGAGGAGGCGGCGCGGAGAGTGGACACGGCACTCGCGCTCGCCCGGGAGAACCTGCACCAGGCCCGGCGAGCCGTCCACGCCCTCACGCCGGGAGAACTCGACGGCAGCGGTCTGTGCGACGCGCTCGCCGCCGTCACCACGCGCTGGGCCGAGCGGAGCGGCATCGCGGCCGAGTTCTCGACGAGCGGAACCGTTCGCGCGCTGCATCCCGAGATCGAGGCCACTCTGCTGCGCGTGACGCAGGAGGCACTCGCGAACGTCGCCAAGCACGCGCGGGCTTCCCGCACCGTCGTCACGGTCACCTACCTGCCCGATCAGGTCGCGCTGGACATCCGCGACGACGGTGTGGGCTTCGACGACGACCCGGTGACGAGAGCCGACGACGACAGCTGGTCCAACGGCTACGGCATTCCCGGCATGCGTCACCGGGTGCAGCGCATCGCCGGACACTTCGTCGTCGAGAGTGAGCGCGGCGCGGGGACGGCGATCTCGGCAACGGTTCCCGCGGTGGCCGCGATGGCGGAAGCATGATCGGCATCCTGGTCGTCGACGACCACCCCATCGTCCGGGACGGTCTCCGCGGCATCTTCGCCGCCGAAGAGGGCTTCACCGTCGTCGGCGAAGCCGGTGACGGCGCCGAGGCGGTGACCATGGCGCAACGCCTGCTCCCGGACGTCGTCCTGATGGACCTGCGCATGCCCGGCACCGGTGGCGTCGAGGCGATCAGCAGACTGGCCGCGCTGGGCAATCCCGCGCGGGTCCTCGTGCTCACCACCTACGACACCGACTCCGACGTGCTGCCCGCGATCGAGGCGGGCGCCACGGGTTACCTCCTCAAGGACGCCCCGAGGGCGGAACTGGTCCGCGCCGTCCGCGCGGCCGCGCGCGGTGAGTCGGTGCTCTCCCCCGCCGTGGCGAGCCGTGTGCTCGGCCGGATTCGGGAGCCCGCCGACGACACCCTCACCCCTCGCGAGGTGGAGGTGCTGGGGCTCGTGGCCCAGGGACACACGAACAAGGAGGCGGCGCGGGTCCTGTTCCTGAGCGAAGCCACCGTGAAGACGCATCTGCTGCACATCTACGCGAAGTTGGGCGTCCGCGACCGTGCCGCCGCCGTCGCCGTCGCCTACCGGACCGGCCTACTCTGACGCCGCCTCGGGTGTCCAGCCCGTCCGGGTCGCCCACTCCTCGGCCCTGCCGAACGCGGCGTTGACCCACGGCTGCTTCTCCTCGGCGTAGGCGTCCACGGCCCCCGCGTCCGCGTGCTTGGCCGCCAGCTCACGCTTCACCTCCGCGTAGGCGTCGACCTCGCTCGGGTTGGCGCGCAGCCAGTCGCGGAACAACAGCGCACGGCGCCACGCGGGACTGCCTTCCTGTCGCACGTGGAGGTTCACCGGACGCGCCGGATCGGCCCCGGAGAACAGTCGCTTCGTCCAGCGTTGCTCGTCCCCCACCGGCTCGTCGGACCATTCGCGGTCCGCGTGCTGCACGAACCCCGCGCCCGTGAGCGGCGCGGCGAGCGCGTCCGCGTCGACGAGGTCGGCGACGACCAGCTGCACGTCCACGACGTCCTTCGCGGGCAACCCGGGCACCGCCGTCGATCCGATGTGGTCGACGCGCAGCGCCCGCGGCCCGGCCGCGGCCCGCAGTCTGGCCACCACGCGTCGCGCTTGCACCGGCCAGGTGGGGTCGGCGGGAACGATCACCGGCGAGGCCGGCGGGCGGACCCGCTTCAGCCGCAGGTTCGCCTCGTACGGCACGAGCCGTTCGGTCCAGAGGTCGTCCACCTGAGCGAGCAGGTCGTCCCGGCCACCACTGTTGTCCAACCACACGTCGGCCACCTCGCGCCGCTGCTCGGTGGTGGCCTGCGCGGCGATGCGGGCCCGGGCGTCGGACTCCGGCATGCCCCGCGACTCGACGAGCCTGCGCACCCGGACATCCTCGGCGGCGTCGACCACGACGACGAGGTGATAGCCGGCCGCGAGGCCGTTCTCCACCAGCAACGGCACGTCGTGCACGACGATCGCGTCGTCGGGTGTCTCGGCGAAACGTTCCATCGTGCGGGCGGCGATTCTCGGATGCAGGATCGCGTTGAGGCGCTGCCGCGACTCGTCGTCGGCGAACGCCTTGGCCGCCAACGCCGCCCGGTTCAACGCCCCGTTCTCGTCGAGGACGTCCGCACCGAAGGCCTCCGCCACCTCGGCGAGACCGTCGGTACCGGGCTCCACGACTTCTCTCGCGATGACGTCGGCGTCGATCACCACCGCGCCGTGTTCCGCGAGTCGCGCGGCCACGGTCGACTTCCCCGACCCGATCCCGCCTGTCAGTCCCACACGCAGCATGAGCGGTATTCAAACATCCCGACCACCGGTCCGCGTGCACACCACTGACCCGGAAACGACTGTGGCCCCGGTCCACGCGGGACCGGGGCCACAGATCACGACCGTTCAGGCGTTACTCACGCACCGCCGGACAGCTTCTCGCGCAGAGCCGCGAGCTGCTCGTCGCTGGCGAGCGTGCCGCCCGAGCGCTCCTGCTCGGGCTGCGAGGAGCCGTAGCTGGTCTCGCCACCGCCGACAGCGCCATCGGCGACAGCAGCGGCGTTCGCCTGCTGCGCCTCGGCCACCTGACGCATGTGCTTCTCGTAGCGGGCGTGGGCCTCGGCGTACTGCCGCTCCCACTCCTCACGCTGCGTCTCGTAGCCTTCCTGCCACTCCTGCGTGTCGGGGTCGAAGCCCTCGGGGTAGATGTAGTTCCCCTGCTCGTCGTACTCCGCCGCCATGCCGTACTGCGTCGGGTCGAACTCGGCGTCCGGCGTGAAGCCCTCGTTCGCCTGCTTCAGCGACAGCGAGATGCGACGACGCTCCAGGTCGATGTCGATGACCTTGACCATGACCTCGCTGCCGACCTGCACGACCTGCTCGGGGATCTCGACGTGGCGCTCGGCCAGCTCCGAGATGTGCACCAGGCCCTCGATGCCCTCCTCGACGCGAACGAACGCACCGAACGGGACGAGCTTGGTGACCTTGCCCGGCACGATCTGGCCGATGGCGTGGGTGCGGGCGAACTGACGCCACGGGTCTTCCTGCGTGGCCTTCAGCGACAGGGACACGCGCTCGCGGTCCATGTCGACGTCCAGCACCTCGACCGTGACCTCCTGGCCGACCTCGACGACCTCGCTCGGGTGGTCGATGTGCTTCCAGGACAGCTCCGACACGTGCACCAGACCGTCGACACCGCCGAGGTCGACGAACGCACCGAAGTTGACGATGGAGGACACGACGCCCTTGCGGACCTGGCCCTTGGCCAGCGCGTTGAGGAACTCGCTGCGGACCTCCGATTGGGTCTGCTCCAGGTAGGCGCGGCGGGACAGCACCACGTTGTTGCGGTTCTTGTCCAGCTCGATGATCTTGGCCTCGAGCTCGCGGCCGACGTACGGCTGGAGGTCGCGCACACGACGCATCTCGACGAGCGAGGCGGGCAGGAAGCCGCGCAGACCGATGTCGAGGATCAGGCCGCCCTTGACGACCTCGATGACCGTGCCGCGAACCGGCTCGTCCTTCTCCTTGAGCTCCTCGATGGTGCCCCAGGCGCGCTCGTACTGCGCACGCTTCTTGGAGAGGATGAGACGGCCTTCCTTGTCCTCCTTCTGCAGAACAAGGGCTTCCACCTCGTCACCGACGGCGACGACCTCGGCCGGGTCGACATCGTGCTTGATGGAGAGTTCACGGGACGGGATGACACCCTCGGTCTTGTAACCGATGTCGAGCAGGACTTCGTCGCGATCGACCTTGACGATGGTGCCTTCCACGATGTCGCCATCGTTGAAGTATTTGATTGTCTTGTCGATAGCAGCGAGGAAGTCTTCCTCCGTCCCGATGTCGTTGACGGCGACCTGCTTCGCCTGGGCGTTCGGGGCGGTGGTGGTGTCGATGGTCATTAGGTGGGTTGCTCCGGTTAGCGGCTTGGTCTCGTGGGATGTGCAGTTTGCGTGCGCTGGGTGGGAACGATGCAGTCCCAGCGTTCAGGCAGAACGGCCGCGACCTCATCGAATGGTGCGCGAACCCGAGATCCCAGCACGTGCTCACTGGGCCGAAGGCAGCGCGAACCCACTGCGCTGATTGTCAGCATACGCGGAGACTTCACGTCAGCACAACGAGGGGTCCGACCACGATCACGGACCCCCTCGCGCCGACAATGAGGTGGTGAACGACACGAACCCCGCCGATCGCCATGCCGAAGCCGAAGCCGTGCTCGGCACCACCGGTGTCGCGCACCGCGAGGTGAACCCCACCGAGGCCACCGCGGCCAGTCTGGCCTGGTGGAACGCGGATGCCGACGCCTACCACGACACGCACGGCGACTTCCTCGGCGACGCCGACTTCGTGTGGTGCCCCGAGGGTTTGCGCGAAGCGGACGCACGCCTGCTCGGCGACGTGGCCGGGGCCGACATCCTGGAAGTGGGGTGCGGTTCGGCGCCGTGCTCTCGCTGGCTCGCCGAGCAGGGCGCCCGGGCGGTCGCCTTCGACCTGTCGACGGGCATGCTCCGCCACGCGCGAGCAGGCAACGAACGCACCAGCCTGACCCCCGCCCTGGTCCAGGCCGACGCCCAGCACGTGCCATTCGCGGACTCCGCCTTCGACATCGCGTGCTCCGCGTTCGGCGCGCTGCCGTTCGTGCCGTCGCTGGAGGCGGTTTTCACCGAGATCGCCCGGGTGCTCCGACCGGGAGGCCGCTGGGTCTTCTCGGTCACGCACCCGCTGCGCTGGATCTTCCCGGACGATCCGGGACCGGCGGGCCTCACGGTCACCCAGCCGTACTTCGACCGCACTCCCTACGTCGAGGTCGACGCCGCCGGGCGCGCCACCTACGTCGAGTACCACCGCACCCTCGGCGACTACGTGCGAGCACTCACCGCGACCGGGTTCCGGCTCACCGACCTCGTCGAGCCCGAGTGGCCGCCCGGACACACGCGGATCTGGGGTCAGTGGGGACCCGTGCGCGGCAAGTTCTTCCCCGGCACCGCCATCTTCTGCTGCGTGAAACAGCCGTGAGCTTCGCCCGGATCGACCCGCTTCTGCCGGACGTCGTCGATCCGGGCGAGGGCGAACGGCTGACGGTCGCGGCCTCGGGGCGGACAACGGTGTCGGCCGTGCTCTACCGCGCCCGTCACGACGGCTGGTCGGCGCTGTGGCATCCGCGCGTGGTGTGGGAGTTGACGCCGGTGTCGCCGGACGTCGGCGCCGGCGGGATGGCGGCCCTGCTCGACGCGCTGCGCGAGCGACTCCGCCAGGAGCGTCCCGGGACCGACTCGGCGTGCAGCGTGACCTGGCCGAGCCGTGACCTCGGCGCGGGCCAGGCGCTGGCGGCCCACGGCTTCGCCCCGTACACGGTGCTCGCCGCACGGGAGGCGACGTCTCCGGCGGTCGACTCCGCCGACTGCTCGGCGGCGGAGATCAGGCCGCTGACCGGAGACGCCGAGGCACTCGTCCCCGATGTGGTGGACCTGTGGCGGGAGGAATGGCACTACGCCGTGTCGGTCGGCGCGGCCGTGCACAGGCCCGACGCGGCGGCATTGCTGGAGGGCGAGCTGCGGCGCGCCGTGTCCGCGGCGGAACCGATGTGGGTGGCGGAAGCCGACGGCGTCCTCGCGGGCCTGGCTCTGTGCCGATGGCCCGCGCCGCAGCCACGTCTGCCGAGCGGGTCGTGGGCGCAGCTGCACACCGTGTCCGTGGCCGCGTCCGCGCGCGGTCGCGGCATCGGGCGCGCTCTCGTCGCGGCCGCGCACGACCGCTTGCTCGCTCGAGGAGCGCGGGGCACGTACGTGTTCTACAGTCCGCACAACGCGCTGTCGACGGTGTTCTGGCACCGCCAGGGATATCGTCCACTGTGGACCACCTGGGAGGCACGTCCCGCGACGGCCGCACGGTGAGCACGACCGACGGGCCTTCGATGACCGAGCCGACAGACCTGGTCGCCGACCAGAACCAGCGATGGGCGTCGCTGGACCCGTTGTTGGCTCACGGCACCGAGCCGGGGCCGGGCCGCACCGTGGTGGCGACGTTGGCCGACGGTTCCCGAGCCACCGCCGTCCTCGCCGAGCATCACGACCGGGGACAGCACGTGTGGACCCTCACGCCGTTTCTCGGTCGGCACGGCGGTGCGGGCATGGACGCCGTGTTGCGGGCCCTACGCGCTCACCTCGACCGTTCTCCCCCACCGGCCGACTCGGTGTGCACGTTGACCTGGCCGAGCCGGGACGCCGACTGCGTTCGCCCGCTGCTGCTCCACGGCCTCGTGCCCGTCCTCGCGCTCGGAGTGCGCACCACCGTCGACGCGGTGTCGCGAACGACTCCGAACGCGGTCGAGGTACGGCCCGCGGAGCCCGACGACGCCGAGTCCGTCGAGCGGCTCGCCCGGCAGGAGACCGAACACTCGTCGCTCTTCTCCGTGTCCGCTCCGCCGAACGGTCACACCGAGGACGCCGTGACCGACGCACTGCACACGCCCGGTCTGATCTGGGTGGCGGAACGTCGCGACACGGCCGCGAACCCGGTCGTGGGACTGATCCAGCTCAGGGAGGTCGAGTCGGACTCACCGGAGTTCGAGGGACTTCTCCCCGCGGGGAGATGGGGGCAAATCGTGCGCATCTCCGTGCGTCCCGACCTGCGAGGACGTGGCGTCGGACGGGCTCTGTCCACCACCGCCCACGCGGCCTTCGCCCGCGCCGGCCTGCGACGCGGTGTCGTCTGGTACAGCCCCCTGAACCCCCGCGCGTCGGTGTTCTGGCATCGGCAGGGCTACCGGCCGCTGTGGACCGTGTGGCAGTGCAGCCCGGCCTCGGCGCTGCGTTGAGCGCGCCGGGCTAGCCGACCGCCGGATGCGCCCGGCGGGAGAACAGCGCCGCCAAGCCGTGCACGCGAGGACGTGGCGCCGCGGGCTGCACTCGACGAAGCCCGACGTCATGCCGCGCCGGGGGCGCCCCGGCCAGCGCCTGCGCCACTGCCGCGCGGACACCGTCGACGATCTCGGTCTGCCCGAGGGGACGGCCGTTGCGCGCGGACATGTTGCCGAGGAAGACGTGCTGGACAGCCCGGCCGACAGCCTGCTCCGGCACCGCCCCGACATCGCTCATCGAGCGCACGTCGACCACCGGAGCCATCGGGGACAGCAGCGGCTCCACCGCGTTCATGACGGCCGGCCGGTCCGCGTCGTGCAGCCACACGACGACCAGGTCGACGAACTCACCGTCCAACGCCCTGTCGACGTCGCGGACCAAGGCCTCCGGCTCGTCCCATCGCGCCTCCACCCAGATCGCCCGACCGGTGGGATGAGTCACCTCGTCTGCGGGTACCGGCACGTACCGGCGGCTAGGCTGCACGACGCGCCAACCGTCGCTCACCAGGTCGCGCGCGACGTCACTCAACATGCCGGCCCCAGTGAGAATCAACGCTGTCCGATCCACTTTCAGGAGTTACCCGAACGGGCGAACCAGCAATCCTGTCCGGCTTGTGACGTCGTTCTCCCGGCGTTCTCCCGGCTCCACGGCTCAGTGCGCGGCGTCGTTCCAGGAACGGCCGTAGCCCACCGACACCTCCAACGGCACCGACAGCGCGTACGCCGAGCCCATCTCCTCGCGCACGAGACGCTCCACCACCTCGTGCTCGCCCTCGGCGATCTCCAGCACCAGTTCGTCGTGCACCTGGAGCAGGACACGGCTGCGGAGCTCCTGTGCCGTGAGTGCGCGGTGCACGCCGAGCATGGCGACCTTGATGATGTCCGCCGCACTGCCCTGGATCGGTGCGTTGAGCGCCATGCGCTCCGCCATCTCACGCCGTTGCCGGTTGTCGCTCGTGAGATCGGGCAGGTACCGGCGGCGGCCGAAGATGGTCTGCGTGTAGCCGTCCTTGGCCGCGCGGTCGACCACACTGTGAAGGTAGTCGCGCACGCCCCCGAAGCGCAGGAAGTACTCGTCCATCAGCGCCCGCGCCTCCTCCGTCGAGATGCGCAACTGCTGCGACAACCCGTACGCGGAGAGCCCGTACGCGAGCCCGTAGTTCATCGCCTTGATCTTGGCGCGCTGCTCGCCGGTGACCTCGGTGGGTTCGACGTCGAACACCCGCGCCGCCGTCGAGGCGTGGAAGTCGAAGCCCGACTGGAACGAGTCGATGAGCGCCTCGTCGTTCGACAGGTGCGCCATGATGCGCATCTCGATCTGGCTGTAGTCGGCGGTCATGAGCTCGGCGTAGCCCTCCCCGACCACGAACGCGTCGCGAATGCGCCGCCCCTCCTCGGTGCGCACCGGGATGTTCTGCAGGTTGGGCTCCACCGACGACAGCCGACCGGTCGCCGCGATCGTCTGGTGCAGCGTCGTGTGGATCCGGCCGTCGTCGGCGATCGACTTGATCAGCCCTTCGACCGTGCTGCGCAACCTGGTGGCGTCGCGGTGTTCGAGCAGGTGCTGCAGGAACGGGTGTTCCGTCTTCTCGAACAGAGTCTGCAGCGCGTCCGCGTCGGTGGTGTAGCCGGTCTTGGTGCGCTTCGTCTTCGGCATGCCGAGCTCGTCGAAGAGCACCACCTGCAACTGCTTCGGCGACCCGAGGTTGATCTGCTTGCCGATCACCTCGTACGCCTGCTCGGTGGCCTGCTTGACACGGCTCGCGTAGTGCGCCTCGAGCGAGGTAAGCGCGTCGGCGTCCACCGCGATACCGGCCGCCTCCAGCTCCGTGATCACCAGCAGCAGCGGCAGTTCGATGTCGCTCAGCAGCTCGGTTCCGCCGGTGGCGGTGAGCTCGTCGGACAGCGCCGACGACAGTTCGAGGATCGCCCTCGCCCGCACCAGCTCGTCGTGCACCACCTTGCTGTCGGCGTCCGTGTCGAGCAGGGACAGCTGCCCGTCGTTCCCGCTCTCCGAGCGCAACTCGCGGCGCAGGTAGCGCAACACGAGGTCGTCCAGCCCGAACGACCGCTGCCCGGGCCTCACGAGGTAGGCGGCGAGCTCGGTGTCCATGACCAGGCCCGCGAGCCGCCAGCCCCGCGCCCGCAACGCGTGCAGCGGAGTCTTGAGCGAGTGGCCCACCTTGCGCACGTTCTCGTCGGCAAGCCACGCGGCGAGCGCACGCTCGTCCTCCTCGGTGAGGGTGGTGACGTCGAGGTAGGCGCCCTCGCCGTCCGGAGCCGCGAGGCTGATCGACTGCACGTCCGACGAGACGGACGATCCCGTGGTGGCGAAGGCGAGGCCCACCTTCGCCCCCGACGGCGCGTGCCGTGTCAGCCAGTCGGCCACAGTGCCCGGTTCCAGCGCGGATCCCGCGACCTCGAAACCGGAGTCGGCCTCCGGCTCGGCACTCGACAGCGAGGCGAACAGGCGGTCGCGCAGTACCCGGAACTCGAGCTCGTCGAACAGGCGGTGCACCGCGTCCCGGTCCCAGGGGCGCACCGCGAGGTCGTCAGGCCCCAGCTCCAGCGGCACGTCGCGCACCAGCTCCGTGAGCCGGCGGTTCATCATCACCGAGTCGAGGTGACTCCGAAGCGCGTCGCCCACCTTTCCCTTGACCTCGTCGACGCGGTCGATCAGCTCGCCGAGCGAGCCGAACTGACGCACCCACTTGGCCGCCGTCTTCTCCCCCACACCGGGGATGCCCGGCAGGTTGTCGGAGGGGTCCCCGCGCAGCGCCGCGAAGTCGGGGTACTGCACCGGCGAGAGCCCGTACTTCTCCTGCACCCCGGCGGGGTCGAACCGCACCAGGTCGGAGACGCCCTTCCGCGGGTACAGCACGGTGACCGAGTCGTTGACCAGCTGCAACGCGTCCCGATCGCCGGTACAGATGAGGACCTCGTAGTCGTCGCCCGCCTGCGTGGTGAGGGTCGCGATCAGGTCGTCGGCCTCGTAGCCCTCCTTCGCCAGCACGGGGATCGAGAGCGCGGCGAGGATCTCCTTGATGAGCTCGACCTGCCCGCGGAACTCGTCGGGCGTCGCGGTCCTGTTGGCCTTGTAGTCGGCGAACGTCTCGGCACGGAACGTCTTGCGCGAGACGTCGAACGCCACGGCCACGTGTGTCGGGGCCTCGTCCCGCAGGAGGTTGATCAGCATGGAGGTGAACCCGAACACCGCGTTGGTGACCTGACCGGTCGACGTCTGGAACCGGTCGGCCGGGACCGCGAAGAACGCGCGATAGGCCATCGAGTGGCCGTCGATCAGCAACAGCCGCGGTGTGTCGTTGGCAACGGAGGTGTTCTGCTTGGGGCTCACGCCCGTGAGTCTAGGGTGAGGGTGCGACAGCCTCACTGCGCGTCGACCTCCGAACCAGAACAGCCGAGCACCAGGGAGCCACGTGGTGACCGAGAACCCCTCCGAGCAGCTCAGCGCGCTTCTCGCCGGCGTCTCCCCCGAGATCGCCGAGCAGCAGCTCAACGACAAGCTCGGCATCACGTTCGTGGATCTCACCGCCGAACGCGTGAGCGCGGTCATGCCGGTCAAGGGAAATCTTCAGCCCTTCGGGCTACTGCACGGGGGCGCCAACGCTGTGCTGGCCGAGTCGCTCGGCTCGATCCTCGCGGCGTTGAACGCGGGCCCCGACCGGGTTGCTGTGGGCCTGGAGTTGTCGTGCACCCACCACCGTGCCGTGACGTCCGGGTCCGTCACGGGAGTGGCCACCCCGCTCCACGTCGGGCGGTCGACGGTGACCTCGGAGATCACCATCACCGACGACGAAGGCAAGCGCACCTGCAGCGCGCGACTCACCTGTGTCGTGCGCGACCGCAAACCCGGCGCCTGAGACGTCACTGGCGGCTCCGTTCGCACCGCCCCCCGATACGGTGAAGAACGTCTTTCGTCACCACGAGCGACAGCGGTGAACGCGCAGCTCAACCGGGCTTACCCCGGTCGACGTGACGGGAGGCCCGTCTCGCGGGCGCTCCCTGGCCGTCGAGAATGCTCGCTCGGGGTTTTCCGCCACGGCTAGCCTGTGCGCCATGAGCTCCCGCGATCACCTTCGGGCCGTCGACCCGTCCGACGGCCCGGATCCGGCCGACATCCACTACCGCGAGTTGCTGGGCGCCGACCGGCTCGCCCCGCTTCGGCTGCCCGCCGAGTCGACGCTGGCCGACGCGGCCCGCCGGAGCCCGCTGTTGGCCGTGACCCGGGCACTCGCCCTGTGGGTCGGCGACGGGCGTCGCGTGGACGACGAGACTGGGACACTGAGCGCGGACGATGCCCGCACCGCGGCGGCCGATCTGTCCAACACGGACGGTGTGACCACCGCAATCCCTGTCACGACACGCGATGTGGCACAACACTGGGAGCTCGCCGACGACCTGGGATTCATCGACATCGGCGAGGCGAGCGCCACCATGGCGTCCGGAGTGGACGATTGGCCCGACGGCGACGACGGCACCGTGCTCGATGTGTGGAAGCAGGCGTTCGCTTCTCTCTGCGCCTGGAGTGCGGCGCTCGACGTCGAGCTGGCCGGCGAACCGAGCCTCCGGTTGCAGGGCGCGGGCGCCACGGTGCTGCCGCTGTTCGCGGCCCGGGAGAACGGCCTGAGCCGAGCCGAGCTGAGTGCGATGGTGCACGAGGTCGCGGTGATCGACGCCGACGGCGAGTGGTCCGAGGACGGGTGGCAGAGGTGGGTGTCCGTGCACGGCGATCCCGCCGAGACCCTCTACGACCGGCTCGCGTCACTCGGGGCGGTGGAGCGGACCGACGAGACGGTCCGGCTGACACCTCTGGGCCTGTACGCGCTGTGGTCGGAGGTGCACACGGAAGTCGACATCCCGCTCCTGCCGGCGGCCGAGCAGATGTGCGCGACCGACATGGTGTCGATCGCGCTGCTCGGCACCGACGAGCAGGTCAGGGCGGAGTGGCAGGCGTGGTCGTCGACCAGGGAGCCGGTCGACGCGGCGCGAGAGCTCGCCGCGGTCGCCGCCGAGGGGAGCCCCGGTGAGCGCGCGTCGGCGGTCGCGTTGCTGCACGAGCTCGGCGCCGACGTCCACGACGTGTGGCGCGATCTGCTCGGCGTGGCCCCGCTGCGGCCCTATGCGAAGCAGGCGTTGAGCGAAGCCGTGGGCGGGAATGCGGAGTGGAACCTGACCGACCACGACGTCGCGTGGCTGACAGCCGACATGTTCTGCGACGTCGACGTCGACAATCCGCCGGAAGGGATCGGGGATCTGCTGTCGTCCACGGTTCACGCGGGTGAGGAGAGCGTCTTCGAGGTGTTGTGGAAACTGGACCATCCGGGCGCACCTGACACTCTGCGCGTGATCGGCCGGTACCACCCTGACAAGAAGGTGGCGAAGGCCGCCCGTAAGGCCGCGTTCAAGGTCGAGCGCGCCGGTTGACGTGGCGGCGGGCGGATCCACGTCCACCCGCCTGCCGTGTCCCTACTTGCCGTCCTACTTGCCGACGTTCTCGATGACCGCCTCGGCGACGGCCTTCATGGTGGTCCTGCGGTCCATGGCGGTGCGCTGGATCCAGCGGAACGCGTCCGGCTCGCTGAGGCCCTGGTGGGTCATGAGCAAGCCCTTGGCGCGGTCGATGGTCTTGCGCGTCTCGAGGCGGTCGGTGAGTCCGGCGACCTCGGCTTCCAGCGCCTGCAGCTCGGCGAAGCGACTCACCGCGAGCTCGATGGCGGGCACGAGGTCGCGCTTGGCGAAGGGCTTCACGAGGTAGGCCATCGTGCCGGCCTCGCGCGCGCGTTCGACCAGGTCGCGCTGGCTGAAGGCGGTAAGGATGACGACGGGAGCGATACGGTCGCCGGTGATCTTCGCAGCTGCCTCGATGCCGTCGAGTTTCGGCATCTTGACGTCGAGGATCACGAGGTCGGGTTTGAGCTCTCCGGCCAACTTGATGGCCTCTTCCCCGTCGCCCGCTTCGCCGACCACCTCGTAGCCTTCTTCGCGAAGCATTTCGACGAGGTCGAGACGGATCAGCGCCTCGTCTTCAGCGACGAGAACGCGGCGCTGCGGAGCGGGAGCGGCGTCGTTGGCCTCGGTAGCCGCTTCGGTCACCGGGCTCCTCCTGGGAACGATCGACGGGTATGGATGGTTGCGGTGTTCCGCCCTGTTGAGGTTACCGGTTATCGCCGGTCGCGTCGGGATGGCGTTCACCACGTGCTGTGACCGTCACAGCCACCCGCCACACACGCCGTCCAGCGACGTCACGAGGGCGCCAACCCCGGTGCCACTCGACCAAGCGACACGGAGTAAACTGCCTACCACGCCCCCGTAGCCCAATCGGCAGAGGCAGCGGACTCAAAATCCGTCCAGTGTGCGTTCGAGTCGCACCGGGGGCACTCACTGTGACCACACGAAACGGCCCCTCACCAGGCACGATGCGGTGAGGGGCCGTTCTTGTGTGGTCCGGCTGTGTCCGGCTGTGTCCGGCTACGTCCCGCCGTCACCGGCTGGCTGCGGTCTATTCGCGGTCTCGGGCGGCTGCCATGGATGCCAAAACCGACAACTGCTCACGACGCTTGTCCTCCGGTCCGTGCATAAATTCGGCCCACCGGCCCCATTGGTCCGCCTGGCGCCGCCAGCAATCCCACGCACGTTACAGCGACTACCAGCGTCAGGCAGCCGGGGTGTTCAGCACGTAGTCGCGCGAGGCGTGGACCTCGCGGCGCAGGGCTGGCAGCTCCACGTCGAGGACGTGGCCGTTCCACTTGCGTACCTCACCGTCGACGAGGACAGCACTGATGTTGCGGGCGTCGGAGCCCAGCACGACAGTGCCGATGGGGTCGTTGAGCGGCATGTTGTTGAGGTCCTCGGCCCGGATGACCAGCAGGTCGGCCTTCTTGCCCGGCGTGAGCGATCCGGTGACGCCCTCCAGGCCGTTGGTACGGGCACCCTGGAGGGTGGCGAAGTCCAGGACGTCGTGGGTGGTGATGCGGGCGGGCTGCTCGTCGGTGCCGTGGGCGGCGTTGACGGCCCGCATCCGCTGGATGGCGTGCAGGGTACGCATCTGCGTGAACATGTCGCTGACCAAGGCGACTTCGACGTCGATACTCAGCCCGGGGCGGATGCCGGCGGACAGGGCCTCGTCCACGGCGGGGATCGCGGTCTCCAGGCCGATCTGGGCGTCGGAGGTGGGGGCGAGCGCCACGGTGGTGCCGGTCTCCCCCATGGCCTTCCATGCTTCGGGAGTCAGTCCGGTGGCGTGGATGAGGGTGACGTCGGGGTTGAGGATGCCGTCCTCGGCCCAGCGCAGGATCGCCTCGGAGGAGGCCTTACCGAAGACCGCGTCCACGCTCACTCCGATACCCAGGTCCTTCGCGACGCAGGCGAGGTCGGGACCGTAGGCGAGTGCCGGGCCGGCGATCTCGTCGGTGGCGAGCGTCGCCAGGCGCAGGGTCAGCAGCTGGTCGTCACTGCTGAAGTAGCGCTCCTTGAGGCGGGTCAGGTCGCCGGGCCACTGCTTGTCCCAGTCGCCGAAGTGCGGGCCCATTGAGGCGTGCACGCCGCGGATGCCGGTGTCGCGGAGAGCCTCGACTGCGGCGTCGGAGTGTTCCGGAGTCCGGGAGTTGTGGGAGAAGTCGAGCATGGTCGTGATGCCGCTGTCGATCGCGGTGAGGGCGGCCAGCTTGGTGCCGATGTACATGTCCTCTGGCCGGTAGACCGGGGCGTGTCCCGCCAGAGTGGACATGACGTAGGCGCCGAGGTCGTCGACGTCCGGCATGATGCGGCGCAGCTGGGCCTCCCAGGCGTGCCGGTGGGTGTCGACGAAGCCGGGGCTGAGGACGGAGCCGGAAGCGTCGACGACCACGGCGTCGCCGGGATCGATGTTCGGACCGATCGCGGTGATGGTGTCGCCATCGACGAGCAGGTCGGCGTCGTGCAGGACGCCGAGGGCGGGGTCCATGGTGACGATGGTCGCGCCGGTGAACAGGATGCGCCGTTCGTCCGCAGGGCGGCACCGGATCCGGTCGAGGACGGCGGCGCTGGTGGTGTCGTTGACGTTCACGAGGGGATCTGCTTTCCGTAGCTCTCGGGGAGGGGTGGTGGGCTGTCGGCGCAGCTGCACTGCTCGGTTTCCGGTCCTGGTCGGGCCGACCAGGGCAGCCAGTGCACCGTTTGCCGGTGTCGCGTGCTCAGGACCAGGACGTGTACCGGCGCGACCGGCGGTCAGCTGCGCTTCATGACGTAACCCGCGTGGTGCAGTTCGTCGGCCTCGAACTTCCCGTAGGCCCAGAAGCCGAGGTCGTCCAGGTAGTCGATGCGGTCGCCGTCGATCCAGAACCGGCCCTGGTAGGCGTGGCGGCGGCCGCCCCGGGTCTCGTCGTAGCGGCCGTCGGCGGTGAGTTCCTGGTGCAGGAAGCCCTCAAGGTCGATCCAGACGCCGAGCCGTGGGTTTCCGGCCAGGTCCGGTGCGGCGGGGATGCCCGTCTCTGCAACGGTGGGTCTGCCGGGGACGTCGGTGCCCGCCCACAGGACGGGGCGACCGGCTGCGACCAGCGCGCGGACCTGCTCCGGGTGGGACATGAGAGTGGCCAGCGCGCTGGGCACATCGTCGGCCAGTTCGTCGGGCACCGCCAGGAAGTCTGCGGTATTGCCCGGTGTCAGCGTCGCCACGTACTCCGGGCGTCGGCCGCGTCCGCCAACCAGTGCGACGGTGTCCACTACGGCGGGGACGACGGTCGTACCCGCGCAGTCGACGACGATAGCGTTGTCGTCGACTGCCGCGGTGACGATGGCGGGACCGACGCCCACGATCAGGGAACCGACGAACAGGATGTCGGCACCGGTCACGGTCCCGATCAGAGGGTCCATCGTCACGATCCGGGCGTTGGTGAACAGGACCGGACGGCCACCGTCGTTCGCGACGATCTCGTCGAGGGGCTTTCGGTTCCAGCCCATGGTGTCGGTGTAGCTGATGGTCATGGTGTTCCTCAGGGGTCGGCTCGTCGGTCGGTCCGACGAGCGAGGTGAGCGCCCATGCGGGCGGGGGAAGCTGCTCGGCGGTTGCCGCAGCCGCATGACCACCAGGTTCGTCGCCGTGCGGCATCGGAACCAGACCGCTGTGTCCCTGGGTGTGCGGCACCCAGGGCGCCCCTGCTCACGACGGCATATGCGGGACGGCGCCACACCGTCTCGCTCGCGATCGTGGGTGCACGTCCCCCAGGAGGCCCACTCCTGGGGAGACGGCGACCTGGCTGCTCCGCGCCGCGAGGCCGAAACTGGAGCCATGAGCGGCAACGACACACCTCGCGACCTGCACCCCTACGTCGGCATGTGGGTGACCGCGGACGGACACATCCGCCAGGAACTACTGCCGAACGGCCGCTACGACGAGGCCCGAGGAATGCGTCGGAGCGCCTACACCGGCCGGTACACCGTCACCGGCGATCACATCGACTACGTCGACGACACCGGCTTCACCGCCACCGGTGACATCCGCGACGGTGTCCTCTTCCACGAGCACCTGGTGCTCTACCGCGAGGGCGACCAGCGCATCCGGCAGGAAGGCACGGTGTCGCGCGGTTGACAGTCACCACGGATTTCCGTTGAGGCCATTCGTTTCGGGGCCCCGGCGCCGGGAACGGGCGGCCGACGCCGCGCGTACGAACCCTTCTTCCCGCAGGTTCGAACCACCACCCGAACGCCCACGGGCAGAGGCTGGAGAAGCTCGGTGGCGGAGCCGCGGTGTTACCGGAGTGTCGCCTGGGCCCCTCGTCCGGCCGCACTGAGCGAGCCGAGTAGGGCGAGAGCATCGTCCAATGTTGATCTCCGGACAAGCTGCGAGACCAGCCCTGGTCCGGGCCCGGAAGTACATTGTCTTGATGTTGACGTTAGGACGATGATTCGGTCACGCTGCTCGGACGCCGACCTCACCGAAGGGATCCCGATGTCTCACCGACCCGCTGTTCACCTGGCCATCCCGGTCGACGACCTGGTAGCCGCCCGCAGCTTCTACGGGCAGGTACTGGGCTTGCCCGAAAGGCGCAGCACCGACCACTGGGTGGACTGGAACCTCGAGGGCCACCAGTTGGTGCCCCACCTGGTGGCGGTCGCGCCGCAGCCGGCCGGCACCAGCCTGGTGGGGCAGCACCAGGTGCCGATCCCGCACTTCGGTCTGCTGCTGGACGAACAAGCCTTCCACCGGTTCGCCAAGCGGCTGCGAGCCGCCGGGGTGAGGTTCGACATCGAGCCGCACCTGCGCTTCCCCGGCGAGCCCGGTGAGCAGTGGACCATGTTCTTCCGTGACCCCGCGGGCAACGCCCTGGAGTTCAAGTCCTTCCGTGACGAGTCGATGGTGTTCGCCCGATGAGGGGCGTGCTGGTCACCGGCGGATCTCGGGGTATCGGCCGCGCCGTCGCGACGGCCTTCGCGGCCGGCGGCGACCGGGTCGCGGTGCAGTACGCGGGACGCCGTGCGGACGCCGAACGGACTATGCGGGAACTGCCCGGCACCGGACACACACTGATCCAGGCTGACCTGGGCGAATCCGGCGCGGCGGAGCGAGTCGTCGCCGAGGCCGTGGCCGCGCTCGGCTCGGTGGACGTGCTGGTGAACAACGCGGCCGTGGCACCCACAGAAGAGACCCGGCATTCGATCGCCCAGACCTCGCTGGACCACTGGCAGCAGGTCTGGCGGCGGATGGTGGACGTCAACCTCCTGGGCGCGGCCGACCTGTGCTGGGCCACGGCCCGCCATCTCGTGGACCGGGGCGCCGACGGGGCGATCGTGAACGTCGGTTCGCGTGGTGCGTTCAAGGGCGAACCGGACTTCCCCGCCTACGGGGCGACCAAGGCGGCGCTGCACGCCCTCGGCCAGTCGCTGGCCGTGGCGCTCGCCCCGCACGGCATCACGGTCACCTCCGTCGCGCCCGGATTCATCGCCACCGAACGGCAGACGGCGAAACTGTCCGGCCCCGAGGGCGAGCGCCTGCGTGCCGAGAGCCCCTTCGGCCGGGTCGGCACACCGGAAGAGATCGCCGCCGTCGTGCATTTTCTCGCGTCCCCGGCCGCGAAGTGGACCTCCGGCACCGTCGTCGACCTCAACGGCGCGTCCCACCTGCGTACGTGACCCTGCAACAGCGGTGACCCGCGAGGAACATCGACAACGTTATCCTCAGGTCACCGCCCCGATCGCCGGCCCGCCGGCCACACGCTCAGCGGATCGCGCCGAGTGTGACCGTCAGCAGTTCGGGGTCGCCGTGGTTGACCTTGCCGCTGTGGTCCTCGTCCGGGTTCGCGCTGACGTCGTCGTAGGCGAAGGCGTAGCCCTTGCCGTCCGGCAGGTTCTCGTGCACGACGCGGGCGTAGTGGTTCGTGACCGGATGCTGGTAGAAGGTCGCCGGATTCTCGCCGTGCGGCTGCTCGGAGTTGATCAGCAACGTGGTCCGGTTGAAGGCGGCGGCCAGCCGGGGAACGATGGCCTTGCGCTCCTCGCTGTCGGTCGCCGGGTTGTTGGCGAACGGTCCGCTGTTGCAGCCCCAGATGTCGCCCGTGGTCGGCCTGCCGAAACGCTCCGCGCCGAACACCAGGTCGCCGCCCTCCACCCGGCCTTCGAGGATGCCGATGTCGCCGCGCTGCGAGTCGACGATCAACGGTTCGCTCGCGTACTTCTGCCACACCTGGTCGACGTACTCGTCCAGGTACCCCGCGAAGTCGCCGGCCCGGTGGTTCGGGTTGAGCACGCGGAGCACGGTGCCGTTCGCCTCCTGGACGCAGGTCGGCCACGCGCCGCCCTGGTCCCGCAGCGCCGAGGCGATGCGGTCGATCGCGCCGCTGGGCAGGCCGGGAACCTCCTGGATTCCGCCCGCGTGCGCCAGGTGCAGGCCGACCGGGGCGGCGACGAAGTCGACGTAGCTGATGTTCGCGTACAACTGGACGGAATTGAGCGTGAACTCGGCGAACGTCCAGTCCCTGCCGAAGTTCGGGTCGGTGTCGGAGACGAAGTTCGGGTGCACGACCGCAGTACCGCCGTCGCCCCCCTGCACGGCGAAGAAATCGAGCCTGTCGTCGGTCACGAAATACACCCGCGCGCCGTACATGCGGGGAACGACGACCTCGGTCGAACCATTCACCGGAATCGCGGGATCCTCCCCGAGCGGCTCGGGTACCGGACCACTCGCCGCCGGGTAGTACACGCTGCCGTCGGCGCGGACGAACATCGCTCGACCGTCCGCATCCGCCTGGCCGGCGATATAGGCGTAGGCGGTCCTACCGGAGTTGTTGACCAGACGGAACCGCAGGCTTTCCGGCGCGGCCATCGCGAACGGAGCGGTCAGCGCTCCCGCCCACAGCGGCGAACTGAGCGCCGCAGCCGAGATTCCGAGAAACCGCCGACGTGAGACCATGGATGTCCTCCGAAAGCAGCGCGTCGTTTCGAAAAACTCGATAGACACGCAGTGTTCCGGCCAGGTCCGGTGCGACGCTACCCCCGAAAGTTGTTCCGCAGACACTCAGGGCGTGCCGTGACCGCCGCATTTCAATGAGCGCGTCAGCGTTTTCGTTGAACGCGCAGTCGACAGGGAACACCACGAAGGCGGGCCGGTCGGAGTGACGACCGGCCCGCCTTCCGCGTTATCCGAGAATCACCTCAGGCGGCAGCCAGTTCCTCCTTCGCCGCCGGAGTCGACTCGGGGTCGTGCTTGCGCAGTGCGACCAGGACGACCGCGCAGATCGCCACGACCACGGCGGCGCCGACGTAGAGCTGCGTCGCCGTGGCACCCGCGTCCTTGAGCATTCCCGCGATGGTCGGGGACAGGATCGCGCCGATCCGGCCCATGCCGAGCGCCCAGCCCATGCCGACGCTGCGGACCTTCGACGGATACAGCGGCGGCCCGACGGTGTACGCGCCGGCGATGCAGCCGTTGATCAGCGCTCCGACGAGGACACCGATTCCGAACCCGAGCCACAGGATCGACGTGCTCAGGATGAAGACGATCATCATCGCCGCGGAGAGCAGCGAGAATCCGATCAGGACCACCCGCGGCGTCCGCACGCGAGCGGCGACTCCGTAGAGCACCGATCCGACGGTGCCGCCGATCGAGATCGCCATACCGGCCGTGACCGCGGCGCTCTCCGAGAGCCCTTCCTCCACCAGCAGAGTGGGAGTCCAGCTGTTCACGAAGTAGAAGCCGAACATGATGGTGATGAAGGCGATCCAGAGCAGGATCGTGGGCCTGAGAAGCCGCTTGAGCCAACCCCGATCGGCCTGCCCGGCCTCCTGCCGAGCGGTGGCCGCCCGGTCGAGGTCGGTCTCGCTGACGGAGTCCAACCCCATCCGCGTCAGGGTGCGGTTGATCCTGTCCAGCGCGGCCCGCGGACGACGCTGTTCGAGGAAGGCGACCGACTCGGGCAGAAGCAGCGCGATGACGATCAGCGCGATCAGGGTGCCCGCACCGCCCGCGTAGAAGACGATGCGCCAGTCACCGCCCACCGTGGCCTTCGCGACCACGCTCGCCAACGTCGCACCGATGCCGTACCCGGCGGTGTAGATGCCGATGGCGAGCCCGCGGTTCTTCGCGTTCGAGAACTCGCTGGCGATCACGTTGGTGCTCGCCAGGATGCCGCCCACGCCGATACCGGTGATGAGGCGGAAGGCCCCCATCACCGTCACCGACGGGGCCATCGCGGCGCCGAACATGCCGATCGTGCCGAGGGTGAGGCTGATCAGGATCAGCGGTCGACGACCGATCAGGTCCGCGAAGGGGGCGAGCAGCATCGACCCCATGGCCATGCCGATCAGACCGACCGAGACCAGCAGCCCGAACTCCGAGCCGTTCAGGCCGAACTCCTCGGTGACCGAGGGGCCGGTGAAGGCGATCGCCATGACGTCGAAGCCGTCGAGGCAGTTCATGAAGGTGCAGAGCGCGACGATCAACCATTGGTAGCCGGACATCCGAGCCGCGCCGATGCGTTCAGTGATGTTCATGAGGCGTCCAGAGGTGAGGGATCCGGTACGCCGGATCAGGTGAGGTGGAGGGTGACGGTGGCACGGTCGCCGCAGCTCCCGGCCGCCACCGCACGCGAAACGCAGAGGCACAGATGGGTGGTGCGTTCCTTCTGCGCTTCGCTGAGGAAGACGTCACGGTGGTCGATGGTGCCGTCCACCTCGATGACCTTGGCGAGACACAGTCCGCACTCGCCCTTGCGGCAGTCCGACAGCGTGTCGACCCCGGCGGCGTCCAGCGCGTCCAGGATCGACGTGTCGGGTGCGACCACGACCTCGCGGTCGTGCTGGGGAAGCCGCACCCGGAACTCCTCCGCGCCGAACCGGCCGCTGGACCCGAAGGTCTCGAACCGCAGGTTGGGCTCCGGTAGAGCGTGTTCGGTCCAGCTCGACTTGATCGCGTTCATCAGACCGATCGGACCGCACATGTAGAGCTCGGTGGCGGCCGCGTTCGGTGTCGCCGCGATGTCGCCGACGAGGTCGGGCACCGACAGCGGCGTGCCTTCGTCGTCGACGTGGACGCGGAGCCGGTCGCCGTGCTCGGCTTCGAGTTCGTCGAGGTAGGCCATCACCCGGCGACTGCGGCCGACGAACACGAGCTCGTAGTCGGCCCCGCGGCGACGCAACGACGACGCCATCGCGACCAGTGCGGTGATGCCGATGCCGCCGGCGACCAGGACGTAACGACCGGCGCCGACCGCGAGCGGGAAGTTCTGCACCGGGCCGGTGACGGTGAGCTCGTCACCGACGGCCAGTGCGTGCATCGTCTCCGAACCACCCCGGGACTGGGACGAGAGCTGCACGCTGAGCGTGAGTCGGCGCCCACCGTCCTCGGACCGCACGACGGAGTAGGAACGGACCTGACGTCGGCCGTGGATGTCCAGCGCGACGTCGACGTGCGTCCCGGGGGCAGCGTGCTCGGGATGTTCGACCTCCAGCGCGATCCGGCGGACGCCCTCCGCCACGTACTCGGCCTCGACGACCTTCCCGCGCTGCCAGCGCGACTGCGACTGCACCGCCATCAGGCACCTCGCCCGACCGCGGGAGCCGCCGACGGCCGCCCCTCGGCTGCCAGCATCCGCTCCAGGATCCGACGCACCCACATCCCGCCGGTGTCGATGTTCAGGCTGTAGAACTCGTGGTCGGGGTTGGCGTCGATCGCGTCCTGCTGGGCGCGCAGCATGTCCTCGTCCTCGGCGAAGACACCGTGCACGCTCTGGCGCAGCTGGGTGGTGATGGTCTGGCTGTCCAGGCGGTAGTTGCGCATGAACGCCCAGAAGTAGTGGCAGGAGCGGTGCGTCTCGGGGGTGATCGTGTTCATCACGTAGCCGTTGACGCCCTGGCTGCGGTCACCCTCGGGTGCGCCGGTGCCGGCCTTGGCGACGCCCACGTCGATGCAGATGGTGCTCGGCGCCTCGAACGTGATGATCTGCCAGCGGTCGACCTTGCCCTCGAAGCCGGGGAACTTGTCGCGCATGTTCTTCAGCCAGAACGGCGGCGGGTCGATGTCGCGCATCCACCGGGTGACGGTGACCGTGTTGCCTTCGTGGACCACGTCGAACTCGGCCTCGGAGAGCTCCTCCTGGCCGATGCTCGACGCGTGGACGAACTCCTCGTGGGTGAGGTCCATGAGGTTGTCGAGCACCAGCTGGTAGTTGCAGTCGGCGTGGATGGTCTCGCCGTCACCGGCCCAGCCCGGGTCGTCCATCTGGTGCATGTCGGGCACGGTGTCGGGGTCGGCCAGGTCGGGATCGCCCACCCACACCCAGACGTAGCGGTAGCGCTCGACGACCGGGTAGGAGGGCACCATCGCGCTCGGGTTGATCGTCTCCTGCGCGGGCATGGCCGTGCAGCGACCCGTCGCGTTGTAGCGCAGGCCGTGGTAAGGGCACTGCAGCTCATCGCCGAGGATCTTGCCCTTCGACAGCGGCGCGAGCCGGTGCCAGCACGCGTCCGCGAGCGCCACGGCGCGGCCCTCGCTGTTGCGCCACAGCGCCAGCGGGACTCCGGCGATGGTGCGGGCCAGCGGCTTCTTGGTGGTGACCTCGTGATCCCACGCCGCGACGTACCAGGCGTTGCGGGGGTGGTTGAAGATCTTCGCGGCGGCGGTGGTGGGCGCCGTGGTGTCCGCGGGGGGAGGGGTAGTCAGCGTCATTGGGGACAACTCCCTATGGAGAGAGGTATCTGTAGGGTGGGCCACAAGATAACTATCGATATAGTGAGTTGGCAAGAGTGGATAGCGTGACCGCCCTGAGAGGGGAGGGACCTTGTCACTGCGGTATGCGCTGATCGCGCTGCTGACCGGCCGTCCGATGACCGGGTACGACATCTCGAAGAGCTTCAGCAGCTCGGTCGCGCACGTCTGGCACGCGCCGGACTCGCAGATCTACCCCGAGCTCAACCGGATGGAGCGCGACGGCCTCCTCGACGCCGTCGAGGTGCCCTGGGGGAAGAAGGGGACCAAGAAGGAGTACCACGTCACCGACGCGGGGCTCGCCGACTTCCGCAGGTGGATGGAATCGCCGTTGAAGCCCCAGCGGCAGCGGGACCCCGCCTACCTGAAGGCGGCGTACTACGACTTCGCCGACCCCGAGGCGGTACGCGAGCAGCTGCGACGACAGCAGACGTACTGGGAAGAACACCTGGCGATGCTCGAGCGAACCCGGGCGACCCTCCTCGACCGCACTCACCCCACTCTGGCAGCACGGCTCACCAAACTGGACGAGCGCGAGGCCGAGCTGGCCGTCCGCTACAAGATCTATGCCTACGACGGGTTGATCGCCCGCGCTCGCACCGAGCTGGCGTGGATCGAGGACGGCTTCGCGCTGGTCGACGAGCTGCACGACTCCTGAGCGGCCGCTGCCCGAAGCTGGGCGACTCGCACTCCACAGCCCGACTAGGCGGCGTTCGACAGGGCGATGACGAGGACCGCGAGAGCGAGGACGACACTGGCCGGCGTTTGGACCAGGCGTTCGGGACGACTGCGGGACAGGCCGTTCATGACGACGCTGATCGCGCAGAATGCGAAAAGCAGCCACGTGCCGACGACGACAGGGCTTGCGTCGGCACCGGGGAGGACACCAGCGCGACTGAGAAGAAGGAGCGCGAAGAGTCCGTAGAGCACGATCGAGATGCCCGACGCGACACGCAGTCGAGTCGGCAGCACTCGGTGCCGACCACCCCATCCCAGGCTCCCGAGTGGACGGCCTGCGATGAGAAGGACCTGCAGGATCGCGAGAGCGATCAGGATCGTGAACGCCACCGCGAGCGCCATCGTCGTCATCGCTTCTCCCCTGCCGGCACCGGGTTCTCGGTCGTCGCGAGCTCGTCCAGCCAGTCGACGAGGTTCCCGCTCGCTGCCACTCCGTAGTGGACGGTGGTGGCGCGGTAGCGCGCGCCCGGGGCGTCGTTCTCCCGGTCTCCGGAATCGTTGTCGATGCCGAGGAGGGCCTCGTGCTCCGCCAGAGCGCGAGCACGCAAGGAGGCGAGGACCGACAACCGGGTGGGGCGGTCGTCCACGAGTCCGAGCAGGAAAACCCGCGCGAGGGCGGCTACTTCGGCGTTCTCCGTCGAAGCCGGCTCCTTCATCCACGCGAGCCAGGTGCGCCTGCCCTGGTCGGTGACGACGTACCGCCTCCTGTTCCGCGCGGATGCCGGCTCGTCCGCGCAGGCGAGGTCACCTTGGCTCAGGAGCTGCTTGAGCGACCGGTGGATGCTGCCGTAACTGGCCGCATAGATGTGCGAGAGACCGGCCGCGAACTGCGCGTGCACCTCGTACAGGGACATCGGGCGCAGGAGGAGCAACCCGAGGATGAAGTTCCGCATGCGGCTCAATATATCTCAGAGATAGGTCGTGTGGGTGCAGACGATCATGCGGCCGTTCGGGTCATCTCGTCCTTTTCCCCTTCTCCGCTCGTGGCGAGTCACTACCCTTTCGGACGCGAGGAACGCAGCCGCTACGCGATCTGGGGGAGGGCTGTGGCATGGACGGCGACATCTTCGATCCGGACGGTGCTCGCGAGAAGCTGGCCGCATGGAAGGGCCGCATCGACAAGCTTGCGGCGGACACCCACACGATGAGCACGCGTCTGCAGGAGACCCGCGTGACCGCGGCCGATCCGAGCGGTCTGGTCGAGGTCACGATCGATTCGACCGGCGCACTGGTCGGCCTCGAACTCACGAGCCGGATGGAGAGCACCAAGCCGGACGTGGTCTCGCAGACGATCATGAGGACGCTGGCGGAGGCGAAGAACAAGCTGGCCGACCGGTCCCAGGAGATCATCGCCGAGACGGTCGGCACGGAAACACCCGCGGCTCGGGCGATCGCGGAGTCCGTCGAGAACCGCCTGCGCAGTGAACCGGGCCAGGACACGCCCGACGCCGACCCCGGCTCCGAGGACGACTACGAGAACCGCTCCTTCCTGGAGAAGGGGTGATCATGGCCGACGGGTACGTCGTCGACGCCGAGCAGCTTCGCGCGCACGCGAGCACGGTGGACGGGATTCAGGCGCGCTTCGACGCGGTGAAAGGCGCCAGCGCACACATCCAGCAGAACGACGAGGCCTACGGGCTCCTCTGCGGATGGATCGCCGGAATCCTCGAAAGCCGGCACACCCGGCAGGACGAGCTCATCGATTTCGTCGCGGAGAACCTGTCGCTCGCCGCGGAGTCGTTGCGCTCCGCCGCCGACCTCTACGAGAGCAACGACAAGGAGCACGCGGACCTCATCGAGTCGGTCGGTGAGCTGCCATGACCGACGACTCGCTGGTCGCCCCGGTCGAGTCGTCGCGCAAACCGTGGACCGGGATCGGGCTGGCCGACGGAATCGAAGGTCTCGTCACCTCGATCCAGAACCAGGACTGGGTCTCCGGTGCGCTGGCCGGCGTGGGACTGGGTCTCGAGGCCGTCTCCACGGCGCTGGACCCGTTCAGTTCCCTGCTGTCGAGCGGGATCTCCTGGGCCATGGAGTACTTCGAGCCGCTGCGGGAGATCCTCGACGAACTGACCGGCATGCCGGACGTGGTCATGTCCCACGCCGCGACCTGGAACAACATGGCCGAGCACCTCGGAACTATGGCGGAGGACCTCAGCGCGGGCCTCGAGAGCGACCTGCCCGGCTGGCAGGGTGGAGCTGCCGAGGCATACCACGCCATGATGGCCAACAACGTGGAGGCCGTCGGAGGGTTGGCCGCGATCTCGGCGGCGATGGCCTCGGCCACCGAGGGTGCGGGCGGGCTCGTGCAGATGACCCGTGAGATCGTCCGCGACCTGATCGCGGACCTGGTGGCGCGGGTGATCGTGTGGGCGGCCGAGGCGATTTTCGTGGTGACGATCCCGGTGATCGCCGCGCAGATCACCGCCGCGGTGGTCAAGTGGACCGGCCGGATCTTCACCTTCATCACGAGTCTCATCGACAGCCTCACAAACCTGAGCAAGCTTCTGAACGGATGAGGGGGATCCGTGGCGCCGAGAAGACCCAACAGCGGGAACACCGGTAACGGTGACGGGGCGAGTCCTCAACGGCCCCCACAGCGGGTGGGCAGCATCGACGCGAGTTCCAGCGTCGCCAAGGCGCAGGACGCCACCCAGGCGGCGGCGCAGGGAGGCCGCCCCGGCTCCAACGGCCAGAGCACCACGACCCCGTCCAGCACGACGACACCGTCGACCACCGACTCGACGGCACCCACCCAGCCCACCAAGCCCACCGATGACGTCCCCCTGCGCAACCAGAACGACGGCGACCCCCAGAATCCACAGAGGGACGCGGGCGACCGGAAGATCGAAGGCGACCCCATCGACGTCGCCACCGGCGAGATGATCCTGCAGCAGACCGATGTGGAAGTGCAGGCGGTCCTGCCCCTCGTACTGCAACGGACCCATCTGTCCTCGTACCGCGTGGGCCGGCACTTCGGCCCGTCCTGGACGTCCACACTGGACCAGCGCCTGGAGTTGCACAGCGCCGGTGTGTCCTTCGCCGCGGACGACGGCAAGCTGCTGCTGGCGCCGACCCCCGCAGCCGGGGCCACCGTGCGTTTCGAAGGCTCCCGCCACCGACTCACCGCACACGACGACGGCAGCTACACCCTCACCGGGCACGACACCGGACGGACTCTGTCGTTCGCGGCCGGCGAGCGGGTCCTGCCACTCACCGCGATCAACGATCGGAACGGCCACCGGCTCATCATCGATCGGGACGCCGCGGGAACGCCCGTCGAGGTGCGGCACTCCGGCGGCTACCGCATCCGGGTCGAATCCGAGAACGGCCTGATCACGGCGCTGTACCTGCGAGAGGCAGCCAACGGCGCGGACGTCCTCCTGATGCGCTACGGCTACGAGGGCCGCCGACTCACCGAGGTGATCAACGCGTCCGGCCTGCCGATGCGCTTCACCTACGACCCCGCGGGCCGCATCACCAGCTGGACCGACCGCAACGACGCGTGGTACCGCTTCACCTACGACTCCCGGGGTCGCGTGGTGGCCGGTGAGGGGTCCGGTGGGTTCCTGAGCGGCACGATGGAGTACGACACCGAGAACCGGATCACCACGTGGACCAACTCCCAGGGTGCTCGTACGACATACCACCTCAACGAGGCGGGGCAGACGATTCGCGAGATCGACGCGCTCGGCAACGAGACCCGCTCCGAGTGGGACGAGCACGATCAGCTGCTGTCGCAGACCGATCCGCTCGGCCGCACCGTCCGCTACGAGTACGACGACGACGGCAACCTGCTCGCCGTCACGCGCCCGGACGGCAGCCAGGCACGGTTCGAGTACAACGGTCTCGGCCTCCCCGTCACCATGATCACGCCCGATGGAGCGGTGTCCCGGCGCGAGTACGACGAGCGCGGCAATCTCACGAAGGCGATCGACCCTCTCGGAGCCGCTACCAGCTATGCCTACGACGAACGCGGGTGTCTGACCAGCGTGACCGATGCCCTGGGAAGGGTGCAGCGGGTCGACACCGACGAGGCGGGACTCCCGATCCAGGTGACCGATCCGCTCGGGAACACGAAACGGTATGTGCGTGACGGCTTCGGGCGCATCACCGAGGTGATCGATGCGGCAGGCCGCGTCACGGAACTCGGCTGGACAGTGGACGGCAAGCCGGCGTGGCGAACGCTCCCCGACCAGTCGACCGAGCGTTGGATGTACGACGGGGAAGGCAATCTGCGTGTTCACATCGACACGATGGGACGCGAGACCCGTACCGACGTCACTCACTTCAGCCTGCCCGCGGCGGAGACCCGTCCCGACGGCACTCGGCTTCGGCTCCGATACGACACCGAAATGCGCCTGGTCGGCGTCACCAACGAGCTGGGGGCGGTGTGGAGCTATCACTATGACGCGGCGGGAAGGCTGGTGCAGGAGACCGACTTCAACGGACGCACGCTGAAGTACGACTACGATGCCGCCGGTCAGTTGATCTCCCGGGTGAACGGGGCGGGACAGACCACCCGTTTCCTGCGCGACGTACTGGGCAACGTCGTCGAACGACGCACTGGAGAGGTCGGTTCGACGTTCACCTACGATCCCGTGGGCCGTCTTGTCGGAGCGGTCGGGAGTGACGCTCGACTGACCTTCCATCGAGACCCCGCAGGCCGCGTGGTCGCCGAGACGATCAACGGACGCACTGTCGCCTCTGCTTACGACCCACTCGGCCGCAGGACACACCGACGCACACCGTCCGGCGCGGAAAGCGTGTGGGAGTACGACCCCGTCGGCCGGCCCGTCTCCCTGCGAACCGCCGGGCGCACTCTGCGGTTCGCCTACGACAGCGCAGGCAACGAAACACAGCGGTGGCTCGGTCCCGGTGTGGCGCTGACGCAGACCTGGAACGCGAATGATCAACTGCTTTCCCAGACCATCACCCGCGCAGGCGGACGCACGTCCCAACAACGCACCTATGCCTATCGCGCAGACGGGTACCTGACGAGGATCGGTGACCAGCTCACCGGGGCCCGCGACCTCCAGCTGGACAAGGCCGGGCGGGTCACGACCGTCACCGGAGACGGGTGGACGGAGCGGTACGCCTACGACTCCGCTGGGAATGTCGCGAACGCATCCTGGCCGACACCTCAAGCGTCCTCGAATCCCGACGTGGTGGGGCAACGGGAGTACCGAGGCACCCGGATTCGACGAGCGGGCAACGTTCGCTACGAGCACGACGCTCAAGGCCGTGTGGTGCTCCGGCAGCGGAAGCGGTTGTCCCACAAACCCGAGACGTGGCGCTACTTCTGGGACGCCGACGACCGTCTCACCGAGGTACTCACGCCGGACGGCTCACGTTGGCGCTACCGCTACGACCCACTTGGCCGCCGTGTCGCGAAACAACGCCTCACAGCGGACGGCCGGGCCGTGCTGCAGCAGATCGACTTCACCTGGGACGGCACGGTCCTCGCCGAACAGGCACACAGTGTCGGTGCCGACGGATCGCAGCCGCCACAGCGGCGGGTCACCGTGTGGGATTACGAGCCCGGCACGTTCCGGCCTCTGACGCAGACCGAGCGTTCCTCTCCCCGGGACGCCTCACAGCAGTGGATCGACGAGCAGTTCTACTCGATCGTGACCGACCTCGTCGGTAGCCCGATGGAACTGATCAACGATCAGGGCGGCGTCGCGTGGTTCCACCGGACCACCCTGTGGGGAGTGACCACCACCGAGAGCCGGACGGGGGTCCGCACCCCGCTCCGGTTCCCGGGCCAGTATCACGATCCGGAGACAGGTTTCCACTACAACTACCTTCGCTATTACGACCCCACCACCGCCCGCTACCTGAGCGCCGACCCCTTGGGACTCGCCGCCGGTCTCAATCCGCACTGGTATGTACCGAACCCGACCGACTGGTTCGATCCGCTCGGACTGAGCAACAAGAAGTGTATCGAACGAGTGCGGAGGGGGATTGAACATGACGGGGTCACCTACAAACCGGAAGCGGGACTTCTAGGCAACAAGAAACACGGGATCAACTGGAACGAAGGCCCAGCCAGAGCCCAGAAGGAGGACAAGCCACAAGGACAATTCGGGTCGCCCGAGGACGTTGAATACGCGGTGCAGAGAGCAACTGAGATAGGGGTGAACAACCACGCGATCGTGCCTCTTCCCGAGAACCACAACAACATCGAGTTCCTACCGGAGAGGAATCCGGACGGAAGTCCGAACACGAGGACACCCAACGCCCTCTTCGTCAAGGTTTATCCGAATGGTAAGGTGCACGCTTATCCCTTGACGCATTCTTTCAGCGAGGACGGTTGACATGGAGTTCGCGGTCCAGGTCGGATGTCCGAGAACGCTGCGCCCGGAGGGGCCCGCAGCGGATATGGCGGATGCGATAAGCGAGCTGTACCCGCTCGACACCGAGGACCTGATCCTTGTCTGGAACCTGGTACCGATCCGCCTCAGCTACCGGTACGACGTTTCTGTTCTCATGGACGACTTGGTCCCGCTGCTCGAGGAGGTCCAAGGCGGCCTGCGCGCGGAACGAGCGGTGCGCTGGGCTTCGGACACCTTCGCCGCGGAATGGAAACTCGTCCCCGACCGGACTCGTCTCCGGATTTCGGCGCAGTGGTTCAGTACGCTCGGGAACTACGAGGACCTCTTGAACACGCGCGGTGTCGTCGAGACACCGGTGGAGAACTTCGTTCGTGAGATGGGGAAAATCGTCGACCGAACGTGTTCCGACATCGAGGCGTCGGGGATCGAGATCGAAGATGAAGACATTCTCCATCGTGCCCAATCGCTGACGGAGAAGGCCTGATGGGTCACGCTGTAGGCCGGAGCAGGACGGGGAACGAGGTTCGGGTCGACCTCCTTCGGCGTGGTTGACCCCGGTCCCGGTCGCTGTCCAAGCACGCTCCCGGCCGCATCGCCGTGCAGGCGGCCGGTTCGTGCGCCGTGCCGGCCAACGACGAGTTCTTCCCGACGGGACCGCAGTCCCTCACCGCTACCGCACGGCCAGGCTCACCGGCTGCCCTTCGGCCGCCGACCGGTACGCCGCCAACGCCACCCGCGTCGCCGCCAGCCCGTCCTCTCCCGTGATCGACGGCGTGCGGCCCTCACGGACCGCGTCGAGGAACTCGTCGATCATGCCCTGGTTGGCGTCGGATCCCCACATCGGGCGGGAGAGTCCCTGAGTGCCGCCGTGGATGGTGAGATGCTGGCTGAACGCGTCGACGGCGATCGTGCCGTGCTCCCCCACCAGTTCCAGAGTCAACCCACCCCACGTGGGAAAGCTTTCCGGGCGGCTCCAGCTGGAGTCGATGGTCGCGAACACGCCGTCGGCGTAGCCGAGCATCACCAGCCCACCCGTCTCGACGGTGACGGTGTCGCGGTGCAAGACCCGGTTGGTCGCCGCGTACACCTCCACCGGATCCTCGCCGAGGTACCAGCGCAGGATGTCGGCGAGATGCACCGTGTGGTCCATGATCGCTCCGCCGCCGGCCAGCTCGGGGTCGGCGAACCAGGCGCCGTGCCGCACCGGCAGCACGCTCTGGTTCGTGCCGGTGGCCGCGTGGACGCGGCCGAGTGCTCCGTCGGCGAGAAGCGTCGCGCACTCCCGTATCGGCGGGCTGAACCGCATCGGGAACGCCGTCATCAACGGCACGCCGGCGCTCGCGCACACCTCGACGATGGCGCGCGCGTCCTCCTCGGTCGTGGCCAGCGGCTTCTCGCACAGCACGGCGACGCCGGCGGCCGCCGCCTGCTCCACCAGCCGGCGGTGGTGCACGGTCTCGGAACAGACGACGACCGCGTCCACCCCGGCGGCCAGCAGCTGCTCGGGTGAGGAGAACCACGGCACCGCGTGCGCGCTCGCCCACCGGCGGCCGCGTTCGACGTCGTCGTCGGTGACCCCGACCGCCTCGGCACCGGCGCGCCGGACGTTGTCCACATAGGCATCGACGTGGATGTGAGCGGTGGACAGGAACCCGATTCTCATGCGACTACCTCCACGTCCGTGGCGCGACCCGTCTCGAGCGAGCGTCCGACCGCGGCCGCGATCCGCACCGCGGCGAGAGCGTCCTCGGCGGTGACGATCGGCTTCGCCTCGCCCCTGAGCACGTCGAGGAAGTGGCGCAGCTGGGCGGTGTAGGGCGACTCGGCGACCGGGCTGGACGGCAACGGCATGTCCCCCTCCCGCGTCCCGGCTCGCAGGGTCGGGCGTACCGGCGCGCTGCGGTCGGAATCGACGTCGAGCAGGCCGTGGGTCCCGGCGATCTCCGCCCGGGTGCGGAACGTCGGTGGCGGGTGCGCCCACGACGCCTCGACGTGGCTGAGGGCACCCGACACGTGCCGGAGGATGGCCACGACGTGGTCGGTGTCGAGGTCCGGCCGGGAGGACCGGACACTGCGCGCGTGCACGGTCACGACGTCACCGGCGATCCAGCGGGCGTAGTCGAGGTCGTGCACCATCAGGTCGAAGTGCAGGCCGCCCGAGCGCGCCTCGTCGAAGTACCAGTCGGCGGCGGGCTTCGCGGGCCGGAACGTCGCCCGCGTCAACCGGATCACCGCCGGTTCCCCGATCTCCCCCGCATCGACCGTAGCCTTCGCCGCCGCGTACTCGGGGAAGAACCGCACGACGTGGGCGGGCAGGAGCGGCACCCCGGCCTCCCGGCAGACCGCGATCATGTCGGCCGCCAGGGCCGGGGTGCGGGCCAACGGTTTCTCGCACACCACGGCGCATCCGGCTCGCGCGGCGCGGACGGTGATCTCGTGGTGCAGGTCGGTGGGAACGCAGATGTCGACGAGGTCGACCCGGTCGAGGAGTTCGTCGAGATCGGCGCACGCGTGCATGCCGTAGTCGTGCGCCAGCTGCGCGGGCGGACGGCCGGGACTGGCCATGATCGCCGTGAGCTTGGCGTCGGGGCAGGCGGCCCACGCCTGCGCGTGCACCGATCCCATGAAACCCGCGCCGACGATGCCGATCCGTGTCCGATTCACTTGATCGCTCCTGAGGTCAGACCGCGGACGAACTGCCGCGAGAAGATGATGAACAGAGCCAGCATCGGCAGGGCCGCCAGCGACAACACCGCGAGAACGGCGTTCCAGTCGGTGACGAACTGCCCGAGGAACAGTTGCGTGCCGAGGGTGACCGTGCGGACGTTCTCGGCGGGCGTGAGAATCAGGGGGAACCAGAGGTCGTTCCAGATCGGCAGCATCGTGTACACGCCGATGGCCGCCAGGCCCGGTCGCACGAGCGGGAGCACGATCGAGTAGACGCGGTACTCGCCGGCCCCGTCGATCCGGGCGGCGTCCTTGAGCTCGTCGGGCACCTGCTTGAAGAACGCGGTCAGGACGAACACCGCCAGCGGCAGCCCCATCGCGGTGTAGACCAGGACGAGGCCGGCGAGCGAGTTCACCAGGCTCAGATCGACCATGAGGTCGAGAATGCCCACCGTTCCCAGCCGGATCGGGATCATGATTCCCACCGCCATGTACAGGGCGAGTGCGGTGAGGCCCGCGAAGCGGTACTCGGCCAGGGCGAAGGCCAGCATCGACCCGAGCAGCAGCACCAGGAACACCGTGCTGACGGTGACGATGAAACTGTTGAGGAAGTAGAGCTCGAAGTCGGCCCTGGCGAACACCGTCTCGAAGCCGCTGAGGTCGAACGTGGCGGGCGTCGGGAACGCGAACGGCTCCTCGAAGATGGCCTGACGGGACTTGAACGCGTTCATGACGATCAGCGCGATCGGCGCGCACGCCACGGCGACGTAAGCGAGCAGGATGACGTGCGGGACGACGGTGCCGACCCGCGCTCGCCACGTGCGACGCCCTCTCGGCGGCCGGGTGGCGCCGGTGACACCGGAGTCCGGGATGCTCACAGCGGTCACGTCCGTCTCCTCACAGTTGATAGCTCTCGACGCGCCGCTGCCAGCCGAAGAAGTACAGGAGGACACCCGCCATGATGAGGAGGAACATCATCGTGGCGACCGTGGCGCCCATGCTGCTGGAGCCTTGCTGAAGCTGGAATCCGAAGAAGGTGCGGAAGAAGAGCGTGCCCATGATGTCCGAGGCGAAGTCGGGTCCGGCCAGAGCGCCCTTGACCGTGTAGATCAGGTCGAACGCGTTCAGGTTGGCGACGTAGGTGATGACGGAGACGATCCCGACGGTGGGCAGGATCAGCGGGAACTTCACCCGCCAGAACGTCGTCCAGGCGTTGGCGCCGTCGATGGTCGCCGCCTCGACGAGGTCGTCCGGAATGCTGACCAGCACCGCGTAGAACAGCAGCATCGGGATGCCGATGTACTGCCAGACCGACATCAGCGCGAGGGTGATCAGCGCGGTGCTCGACTGACCGAGCAGCGGCGTGTCGACGAAGCCCCACACCGGGCTGAGGATGAGCTGCCAGATGAATCCGACGATGACCACGGAGAGCGTCGTCGGGATGAACAGCAGCGTGCGGTAGGTCGCGCGTCCCCGGAGCTTCGGCGCGGCCAGCAACGCCGCCAGGAGCAGGCCGATCGGGTTCTGCACGACGAAGTGCACGGCGAAGAACAGCAGGTTGTTCCACACCGCGTTCCAGAAGGCTCCGGCGAGCAGGTCGTCGGAGAGGAGCCGGACGAAGTTGTCGAGTCCGACGAACGTCTGCACCCCGTCGCGCGACGCGAACAGGCTGAGTCGCAGCGAGTCGAGCAACGGGTAGACCATGAACACGGTGTAGATCGCGACGGCCGGCGCGACGAAGACGACGAGGTGGGTGCGAAACCGACGTCGGCGGCGCCGGGCGACGGGCCCCGGCCTCGGCACCGTCGCGGCGCCCGCAGTCGTGGCCGGATCACCGGTCTCGCCGGGCGGCGTCGAGATCAGAGGTCGGCTCATGTGCTCCTCCAACGGGACGGGCGGTGTGGGGCGCGCATGCGCGAACGCCCCACACCGGGCCGACGACTACTGCTGCTGCGGCTCGTACCAACGCTCCAGTCCCGTCTGGACCCGATCGGCGGCCTCCCGCGGTTCGACGGTGCCGTTGAGCAGTTGCGCACTGAGATCCCACAACTGGTTTTCGAGGTTGGGCTCGCCACGCGAGAGGATCTGGTACGAGTTGCGGATGGTCGACTCGCACTCCTCACGCCAGCTCAGGAACTCCTGCGCCAGCGGGTCCTCGACGGTGACGTCGTGCTCGGACATCGGGAAGAACCCGGGCAGGGCGTTGGCGTAGAGCTCGGCGAACTCGGGGGTGGTCGTCCACTCGAGGAACGTCCTGGCCTCCTCCGGGTGGTCGGTCGCCGCGTTCATGCCGATCCCGAGGTCGGTGTGGTCGCTGATGTGGCAGGTGTCCCGGCCCTCCGGCAGCGGCGGTGGGAACGCCGCCATCTCGAAGTCGGTCTGCTCGTTGAACAGCGCGATCTCCCACGAGCCCGTCGGGTAGATCGCCCCCCGCCCGAGGGTGAACAGGTTCTGCGCGTCCGGGTAGGTGATCGACTCGTAGCCGTCGGGCAGGTACTCCGCCCACGAGGCGAGTTCGGTGAACGCGGCGACGTACTGGTCGTCGTCGAAGCGCTGGGTGCCCTCGATCAGGCCCTGCCGCCCGGTCTCGCCGTGCCAGTAGTTGGGACCGATGTTCTGCAGTCCCATGGTCGCGGCCTCCCACTGGTCCGCCGTCCCCATCACCAGCGGGGCGTAGGAGCCGTCGGCGGCGATCGCGTCGAGGACGTCGTGGAACTCCTCCTCCGTCGTCGGCGGCGTGAGACCGAGCTCGTCGAAGATCTCGGTGTTGTAGAGGAAGCCGTGGATCACCGAGGCCATGGGGACGCAGAACGTCTCCGAGCCGTCGTCGGTCGACCACGCGGCACGGGCGATGTCGCTGTAGGCGTCGAGGCCCTTCAGGTCCGTCAGGGACTCCAGGTGCCCCTCCTCGTGGAGCCGCAGCGCGACGTCGAACGGGCGGCAGGTGATCAGGTCGCCCGCGGTGCCCCCGGAGAGTTTCGCGTCGAGGGCGGCGTCGTACTCGTCCGGCGACGTCGGCTGGAACGTCACCCGGATGTTCGGGTGCTGCTCGTGGAAGGCAGGCAGGATGACGTCCTCCCAGATCGCGAGGTCGTCGTTGCGCCAGCTCTCCAGAACGAGCGTGCCCTGGTCTCCGTCGCCGGTGTCCGCGTCGTTGCCTCGCGGATCGACGCTGTCGCCGCACGCGGCGACCGCGAGGACGGCGACCATTATCGGGGCCAGTCGGCCGAGTCGCTTCGACATGAGATCTCCCGTGCTGTTCAGGGGGTGGACAGCTCCCGCCCGGTCTCGGGCGGGAGCTGTCGGCGGACTACTCGGACAGGCCCGTCACACCGGCTTCGGGCCTCCACCGCGGCCGATGTCACTGCGTGCCGCGGCACTGCCGATGGCGGTTCGTTCCTTGTCGGTCAGCACGCCCTCGGCCACCAACCGGCCGGTCACCTCCCGCACGTGATTGACGAAGGCACCGTGGTTTCGCCACTCGGCGTCGTCGAGGATGAGGTCGTTGACCGAGCACCCGTCCTCACGCACGTGATTGGTGACGCCGCTGTCGACGCCGCCGATCACGACGGTCTCCCGCGTGTCCGGATCGGGGCAGGCTCCCGGTTCACCGGCGGTGATGGTGAACTCGACCGACTGCCACTCCTCGGCGTTGCCAGCCCGGTCCACGGACCGGAACTCGACGGTGTGCGCACCGGGCTCGTCCACGGTCAGCGGCCCCTCGTAGGTCGACGGCTCCTCCTCGCCGCCCATGCGGTACTCGGTCCGCGACACCCCGGACGTGGCGTCCTGCGCGCCCAGGGTCACCGTCACGGGGCCGGTGAAGGCGTCACCGTCCTGCGCGCCCTCCACGGTCGCCTCGGTGGCCGGCACCGTCCGGTCGATCAGGAACTCGATCTCCTCGATCCCCGTTTCCTCGCCGTCGTCGGCAGGGGTGACCTCGAAGGTCGAGACCATCCCGGTCCACGTCGTCGGGTCGTCCGGATCCGGGCGGTTCGAGTGCGGCGTGCAGTACACGTAGTACGTGCCCTGTTCCGTCGCCTCGAAGTAGAACGGATCGTCCTCCCAGTCCGACCCCAGCGGGCGAGAGGCCAGGATCTCGCCGTTCTCGTCCGTGATCACCACGTCGTGGGGGTATCCGGGGACGTACTGGAACTTGACGACGTCGTTCTGCTGCACGCTGAACTCGGTCTCGCTGAAGTCGAACCCGTTCGGCCCGACCAGGATCTCCTTCTCGGACGGTTCGCCACCGGGCACCACGGCCCGGTAGTCGATGTTGTGGATGCCGTCCTCGTCGAAGACCATCGGCTCTGTGTACGTGCGCCACTCCGACTCGTCGGTCCTCGGACGCCACTGCAGCTGCGCCTCGGGGTCGTTCGACTCCAGAGTGAGCGTGACGGGCGAGACATACCAGCCGCCGGAGCCGTCCGGTTCGGCCGGACCCAGCGAGGCGTCGACCGTCAGCCGGTCGTCGTGTTCCTTGATCCAGACGTTGCGGAACTCGACGTTCTCCCCCGCCTCCTGACCGTCGGCGTGGTTCTGGATACCGACGTAGCCGTCGAGGCCGCGGCTTCCGTCACCGGTGTACGTGGCGACCTCGGTGCCGTTGAGGACGACGCGGTACTCCTGCCCGATCGCCTCGATCTCCATCGTGTTCCACTCGCCGACCGGGTTGGTCGCCAGTGGTTCGGCCGGGGCGAAGGTGTAGATCGCGCCGGTCCGGGTCAGCGGATCGTCGGTGTTCTCGTAGATCTGGACCTCGTAGCCCTCGTCCACCGGCTTCCACGGATCACCTTGCGGGTCGGGGAAGCGGACGAACACACCGGAGTTGTCGGCGGGGTCCTGGACCCGGAAGTCGACGCGCATGGTGAAGTCGTCGAACGTCTTCTGGTCGTACCAGAGCAGACCCATCCCGCCGTGCGGCTGGAGCAGCCCGCACTCGTCGACCTCGAACCCACCGGGACCGGCCTGAGTCCAGCCGTCCAGCGTCTCGCCGTCGAACAGGGGCACGAAGCCCTCCGGAGGAGTCTGCGGCTCCGGGCACTGGTCCTCGCCGAGCTCCTTGATCCAGACGTCACGGAAGTAGACGGTGTCCGTGACCCGGTTGTTCTGGAGCCCGACGTAGCCGGACGAGAGGTCGCGCCCCGAACCCTCCGGGTTCTCGTACTCGTTCACCAGCACGTCGTTGATCCACACCCGGATCATCGGGTCGTCGACCTCGATCTCCATCGTGTTCCACTCACCGGCCACCGTCGGGAACGACGTCGGTGCCTGGAAGGTGTAGATCGACCCGGTCTTCGACTTGTCCGCGGCGTCGGGTGAGCCCCCGGTGTCGTCGATCTGGATCTCGTAGCCCTGCTGCACTCCGATCCACGGGTCGTCACCGGGGTCGGGGAACCCGATGAACACACCGGAGTTGTCGTCCTCCGCCACGGCCTTGAAGTCGACGTGCAGCCGGTAGGAGTCGAACTCCTCGCCGTGCCACAACATCCCGAGTCCCTCGGGGTCACCGACCGACTCCAGGGCACACGCGCCCGGCCGGTCCTCGTCCGGGACGACGGCGAACCCGCCCGGCCCGGCCTGGTTCCAGCCGTTCAGCGTCGCTCCGTCCCACAGCGGCCGGTACCCGTCCTCGGCCGGCTGCGTGGCACAGTCGGGGTTCGGCCCGTCACCGCCGACGTAGTCGATGCGGTACAGACCTGCGTTCGGGCTGTCGCCGAACGAGCCGCCCTCCAGCACGTAGAGCGAGCCGTCCGGACCGAACTGCCCGTCCATGAGGCCCGACCACGTCTGTCCGGGCATGAAGTCGTCGATCGCGGTGACGGTCTCGTTCTCGTCGAGCACGGCCGTCTTCACGTGACCGCGGTGGTAGTCGAGCAGGAACCAGCGTCCGTCGTAGCTCTCGGGGAACTTCGTCGGCGAGTCGAGGTTCTCGTCGTAGCGGTACACCGGCCCCGACATCGGCCCACCGGCGCCGGAACCCATCTCCAGGAACGGCTCGGGGATCGGGTTGATGTCCCGGCCTGGCCACCCTTCCCACGTCTGCGGCCAGCCCGTCCAGCTGCGCGGGTAGTAGATCGTCGCCGGCTTCACCGGCGGCGTGCGCTCCAACCCGGTGTTGTTCGGCGAGTCGTTGATCGGCCCGTTCTCGCAGTCGTAGAAGTCACCGAGCGGCTCGTTCGTCTCGTAGTCCCACGGGCGGTACGGGTAGTTGTTGCCGATGCAGAAGGGATAACCGAAGTTCGCCGGCTCCGACGTCACCATGTACTGGTCGAAACCCCACGGTCCCCGCTCGGTCCAGTCGCCCAGGCGGTCGGGTCCGTAGTTGCCGATGTGCAGGCGGTCGGTCGCGGGGTCGATCGAGATCCGGAACGGGTTCCGGAAACCCATCGCGTAGATCTCCGGCCGGGTCTTGCCGCCACCCTCCTCGGCTCCCGTGAAGAGGTTGCCCTCCGGGATCGTGTAGGTGCCGTCCGCCTGCGGAGTGATCCGCAGGATCTTCCCCCGCAGGTCGTTCGTGTTGCCCGACGTGCGGCGGTCGTCGTTGTACCAGTGGGTCGAACGACTGTCGAGCGGCGAGTACTGGTCGTTCAGATCCGGGGTCGCCTCGTCGCCCGTGCTCAGGTAGAGGTTGCCCGCCGAATCGAATTCGAGATCCCCCGCCACGTGGCAGCAGTTCGTCTTGTCGTAGGGCACCTTCAGAAGGACGATCTCCGACTCGACGTCGAGCCGGCCGTCCTCCACCACGAATCGCGAGAGGAAGTGGTTGTTCTCGTCTCGGCTGGTGTAGTACACGTACACCCAGCCGTTGGTGTCGAAGTCGGGGTCCAACGCCAGACCGAGGAGTCCACCCTCCTGGTTCTTGGAGCCCTCGATGTCCGGGTCCGGCGGCAACGGATGGTCGTCGAAGACACGGAGTTCGGCTGCGACGCTCAGCTCGCCCGTCTCCGGGTGATAGATCCGGACGACGCCGTCGCGGCTGGTGACGAACACCCGGCCGTCGTTCGCGATGTCCATCGTCATCGGCTGCGCGACGTCGGAGGTCAACAGCACTTTCTCGAACTCGTCGTCCGTCACCGACTCGGCGGACGTTCCGGACGCGCTCTCGTCGGTCGCCCGCTCGGCGGCGGACGCGTTGATCATGGGTAACAACAGCAGCAGGGCCAGGGACACAAGGAACGGTGCGGATCTGCTCCGCATGACTTCCTCCAAGGTGGCCGGTTTACCTAATTGATCACCGTGCTGACTTTCTGTCGTACGGAGCCGGGAAAAGAACTGGCTTGCTGCCGGGATCGAGGGTCGAGGTCGCGGACTTGACGGCGGCGGACGATCCGCCGCGACACCGCCTCCAGTGGTCACCGAAAACGATGTCCGTGGTCGTCGGATCACGTCCGACGACGTCATCGATAGTGCGCAGTGCTGACCGTGCATCAGGCGATCCCCACGGTCGTCTGCCGGTGACAGCCGGGTGGAACGCCGCGTAGACTTAGTAAGGAAAGCTTCCTCACTATCTACCGCGATCACTATGTTGCGACCGGTTGCCGGTGTCAAGGGGCTGTGGTGGCACACTTCGAATTCGGCAGTGGACCGCAGGTGCTACGGCAAATGAATTGCGCGGCCGTACTCACCGCCCTCCGTGCCACGGAAACAGCGCGCGTCACGGACCTCATGCGCGCCACCGGCTTGTCGCGTCCCACGGTCAGCGCAGCGATTTCCACGCTGATGGCCGACGGTTGGGTCGAGGAGACGGAGGCCGCCGACGTCGGATCACCGCGCATGGGCAGACCGGCCCGTGTCCTGCGATTCCGTGCGGACGCCCGGCACGTTCTCGGTGTCGACGTCGGACCGCACAAAATTCACTGCGCGGTCGCCGACCTCAATGGAACCGTCGTTTCGCAAATACGTCGTGAGGTCACCGAATCGGACACGCCGGCAGTATTGCTCGGCCGGGTCGAGGACACCATGCAACGCGTGCTGGACGCCGTGCCGGTGCCGAGGTCGTCGCTCGCCGCGGTGGGCATCGGGACGCCGGGGATAGTCGACCGGCGTGGAGCCGTCCTGCAGGCGCCGTCCGTCCCCGGTTGGGACTCGCTGGAACTCGGCAGCCTGCTCTCGCGTATCGCCCCCTGCCCCGTGCACACCGAGAACGACGTCAACCTCGCCGTCCTGGCCGAACGGTGGCAAGGCGCGGGCGACGACGCCGACGATCTGATTCTCGTGCAGTGGGGTGTCCGCGTGGGGGCGGCGATCCTGGTGAACGGCCAGTTGCACCGTGGCGCGCACGGAGCGGCGGGCGAGATCGGGTTCGTGGAGCTCGACACCGAACCGCAGGGCGTGCAGGCCGACGGGCTCGGTCCGTTGGAATCGGCGGTCGGCACCGACTGGATTCTGCGCCGGGCACACGACCTCGGGGACGCGAGCCCGGATGCCGCTGCGGTCCTGCGCGCCGCGGACGGCGGCGACCCGCGGGCGCTGCAGGTGCTCGACGAGGCCTGTGACCGGCTGGCGCGCGGGCTGGCCTCCTTCGTGTCGGCGATCGATCCGGAACTGGTCATCCTCGGTGGCACCATCACACTCGCCGGCGATGCGGTGCTCGCCGGGATGCGGCGGCACCTGACCCGACGCGCACTCGTCATGCCCCGACTGGCGCTCTCCCGCCTCGGCGACGACGCCGTCGCGTTGGGAGCCGTGCGGGTGGCTCTCGCCGACGCGCAACGACGACTCCTGGACGTCTACGCGACGGCGTCCCCCGTCGAACAGCGGTAGCAACGCGACCGACACCGCCGACGAATCAACCGGTGGTCGTGAAACACACCAGCACGGCGCCCTCGTCGACCAGCAACGACCAGTACGTCCGCGAGTCGTACGGGCCCTCGCGGCAGTCGGCGGACGTGGCGTTCGCCGGTGCCCGGTACACGGCCGCGACGACGAGCACGTAGTCGTACTCCACGGGGATGCGGTCCGCGTCGCAGTCCACCGCGGTGGCGGTGCCGAGCGACGCGACCCCGCCCGCGCCGTCGCCCGTGGCGAGCACACAGAACCGCGGCACCCACACGCGTTCCAGGCAGAGCGTCGTCCGCTCCCCCGACGCGCTGTCGTAGCTCAACGACGTGTGGCCCGCTCCGGTGCTGCACTGCGCACTGCTCGTGCCGACCCGGGTCACCTGGAACAGACCGGCCGCGGTCGGAGTCCCTGTCGTGCTTTCTGCCGCACCCGGTGAGCACGACCGCCAGCACCAGTCCGACCGCGCACGCCTGTCGCCACCGTCGCCGCGTTCCGTGCCTGTTCATGGCGTCTCCGTCTCCCGGAGCCCGGGTGGACCGATCACGCGTGTGCGTCTTCGTAGGATGCCAAAAACCGTGCACCGGTTCCGTTGCTTTTCGATGTCGCCGACACCGAAACGTGAGGTCGCCGTTTCAGTCGTCGTCGATCTCCAGGAAACTCGGGCGATTCTCGCGCCACTCGGGCACGTCCATCGAGTTGAGGACGGAGAACAGCTTCTTCTCCTCGTAGAGGAAGTGCGTCTGCATGATCGCCGACAGTGCCTCGACCTCCTCGCGGACCGTCGCGGCAGTGGACGGATCCGGCTCGGCGGGCAGCCCGTCGAGCAGGTTCTGCAACCTGTTCAGCAACCAGTCCAGCTGGTTGTGGTCGGTGCGCAGATCCGACAGCACCGTGCGCAGTTCGGGAAACCGCTCGGCGATGACGGGGAAGGCGTTCTTGTCCTCGCCCGTGTGGTGCCGGCTCAGTGCCGTGCAGAACGACAGGCAGTGGGCCCGCAGATCCCTGGGTGGCAGGCCTTTGCCGGCGACATAGTCGTCGATGTGGTCCTGCAGGTCCTCCAACATCTCCCGCAGCCAGATGTGCACCTCGAGCAGTTGTGTACCGAAAGAGGTGAGTCGTTCGGCAGCCTCGGAATACTCGCCCATACCGTCCTTCGAAGCAGGATGTGTCGCGACCTCACAGTATCGCCGAGCCGCTGCCTTCCCGGGCCGGGAATCGTGGTGGTTGCGGGGAAGGGGACGCTGTTGTTAATCTGCCTTCGCGCCCCGGATGGGCCTACGCATGGAGGTTCTCACTCTCTCAGCCATCAGTGATCAGGACACGGCTGTCGTGTCCCGCATGGCTTTCGGCATTCCGGTTCCCGGTGTGTTACCCCTTCTGCGTCATCGGCCTGCGGGGCTTCGTCGTGTCCGGTCACACTGTGCTTTCCCTCCACTGTGCTCGCTTTTACGAAAGGACCGCATTGACCGAGGAAGACACGGACCACTCAGGATTCGACATCGCCGCGTCCCAGCGCGACATCATCGAGGAATTCCGGCAGAACGACGGCAAGCTCGGCGGAATGTTCGAGGGGTGGACGCTGTGCGTGCTCACCACCATCGGAGCGAAGAGCGGGCGCCGCAGGGAATCCCTGCTCGGGTACTTCGAGGTCGACGGCCGACCGCTGGTCGTGGCCTCGGCGATGGGCTCGGACACCAACCCCGCCTGGTACCACAACGTCAGGAACAACCCGGACGTCACCGTGGAGACCGGGACCGACACGTACCGGGCGATCGCGACGATCCCCGAGGGCGAGGAACGCGACGCGCTCTTCGCCCGGGTGGTCGAGCAGGCTCCGGGCATGGGCGAGTACCAGGCCAGGACCTCGCGAACGATTCCCGTCGTCACCTTCACCCGGGTGGGCGCCGGTGTCTGACGCGCAGGAGCGGGCCCGAGGCCTGGGCGACTTCCTCGTCGAGAGTCACGACTGGTTGCGCGCGGAACTCGCACACCTGCGCGCGCAGATGGACGAGCTCGTCGAGAACGACGGCGCGGGGCCTGTGCACAGGCTGCCCGGTGACCTGGCACAGCAGCTACGGCAGCACTGTCTCGAATTCTGCGGTGCCCTTGAGGAGCACCACACCGGGGAGGACCGGGGTGCGTTCCCGATGCTGGCCTCCCGGTATCCCGAGATCGAGCCCGAGCTGACCAGACTCGGAGAGGAACACGAGGTCGTCGCGGAGCTGCACAAAAAGATCGCACGACTCGTGCAGGACTACGTGCCGGGACAGACCGACCCGACTCGCCTCCGCGCCGACCTGGAGCGGCTGGCCGGCGACCTCGAAGCTCACTTCGAGTACGAGGAGAAGACGGTCGTGGACCTGCTCAACACCCTGGGCCCGGCCCCGAGCATCCCCTGAGTGCAGCTCGACCGCGCACGCGGGCGACCTGCTCGGCCAGCTTCTCGACGAGGTCGCGGCATTCCAGCCGGTCGAGCCATTCCGGCGGGATCGCCGCGACGCCGTCGCGCGCGCCCAGCAGGTTGCCCGCGATGGCGCCGGTGGAGTCCGAGTCGCCGGAGTGGTTCACCGCGACGCGCACGCCGTCGCGCAGATCCGACGCGCACAACGCCGCGCACACCGCGATGGCGAGGGCGGACTCACCGGTCCAGCCACCGCCGAGGTGCTGCTCGATCCGACCGGGAGGGGGTGTTCCCCCACGGGCCGACGCCACCGCGTCGTGCAACGCCCGCTCCGTCTCCGCACGCTCCTCCGCACCGGCGTTCTCGCGCAACGAGGTGAGACCCGCGTCGAGCGCCTGCTCGACCGATGCGGTCCCCAGCAGCGCGCGCACCATGACCGCGAGGACCCCGGCGGGGAGGAACCCGGACGGGTGGTGGTGGGTGAGCCGTGCGAGTTCCGCGGCGAGGGTGAAGATCGCCCAGTCCGGCGCCCCGGGCTCCGCCACGAGGGCCACCGGAGCGACCCGCATGACGCCACCACAGCCCTTGGAGTCGTTGACCGCGGCCTTCCCCACGGCGAGGGCCTCCAGCGCGGACAGGCAGGTGAGACCCGGTGCACGGCGCGCGTGCAGGCGTCGGTCGTGGACGAGCTCGCCGGTCCGGTGCGGCACGTCCCCACCCTGGGTGGCGAACCAGTCGAGATAGGCGGTCCGGACCTCGTCCACGGGATCGGTACCCCGCTCGCGGGCGCGCAGCAGCCCCTCCAGCGTGAACAACGTCATCTGCGTGTCGTCGGTGATCGCGCCGAACCCGAAGCCGCGCTGCGCGGTGTAGCCGGTGATGCCGCGCGAGCCGAAGTCGTGTTCGATCCTGCTCCAGGAGTCGAACTCGACGGGAGCACCCAACGCATCGCCCGCGGCCCCGGCGAGCAGACAACCCCGGACCCGGTCGGTGTCGATCAGGTCGATCACGATGTTCCCCCAGACTCCCCGGTCACTCGTCCTCACTCGGTGCGCAGTCCGACTCGCACCACTCGACCGTCCGACGACGCCAGACCGACCACGCTGCTCAGCAGGCCGGGGAACCGCTGCTCCAGCTCGGTGTCGCGGAGCCGCACGAAACAGCGGGTGCCCTCCTCCCGCGTCCGCGTGATCCCCGCCGACCTCAGCACCTTGAGGTGATAGCTGAGCGTCGACTTCGCGACCGGGACGTCCAACTGCCCCCAACCGCGTTCCTCACCGTCGCTGAGGAACCGCACGAGACCGAGCCGAACGGGATCGGCCAGAGCGGCGAGCACGGTCGGCAGGTCCACCGCCTCCAGGTCCGGATGTGTTGCGGAAGCCATGCGGGCAGACTACATTGCACCCACTTGTTCGATGTTCGACGAACATAGGAGAAACGTGCGCGCCCGACACCCGGCCTGGTTGCCGACCCTGTTCGTGGGCATGCTCGCCCTCGGTACCGACGAGTTCGTGATCGCGGGCATACTGCCGGCGGTGGCGGACGACCTCCGGGTCTCACCCGGCACGGCAGGACAGTTGGTGACCGCGTTCGGCCTCGCGTTCGCCGTGGGCGCACCGGTTCTCGCGGTGATCACCGACCGCGTCGACCGCAAGACCCTTCTCGTCGCGGGCCTGGGCGTGTTCGCGCTGGCCAACGCGGCCGTGGCGATCAGCGACGACTTCACGATCACCCTGGTGCTGCGGGTCGTGGCGGGACTCGCGGCCGCCGTCGTCTCACCGACCTGTCTGGCCATCGCGGGCACCGCCGCTCCGGAGGGGCGCAGTGGCCGCTACCTCGCGATCGTCACCGCCGGGCTCACGGTCGCCCTGTTCACCGGTGTGCCGTTCGGCGCGTTCGTCGGCACGGTGACCTCGTGGCGCGTGACGTTCGCCCTCATCGCCGCCGTCGCCGTGATCGTCGGCGTGCTCGCCTCCCTGATGGCTCCCACGGTCCCCGGAGGGACGGTCACCGGCCTGCGCTCTCGCCTGGCCCCGCTTCGCGATCCCCGGGTGCTGTCGCTGGTCACCGCCATGTTCCTGTCCGGCGCGGGAGGCCTCGCCTTCTACAACTACCTCGGAGCGATCCTCACCGACCGAGTCGCGGCCACGGCGAACACCGTCACCGTGGTCCTGGTCGTCGTCGGCGTGGTGGGCGTGGCCGCGGTCGTCCTCGGCGGGTTCCTCAGCGACCGACTGGCCCCCCGATGGGCCACCGGAGCCGTCCTGGGCGGACACTGCCTCGCCCTGGGGCTCGTCGCGCTCCACCTGTCGGGAACGCAAACGTTGGGGGCGGCGACGTTCCTCCTCATCGGAGCATGGTCGCTGTTCGCCTGGGGGCTGAGTCCGGTCATGCAGGCGGCCGTCCTGCGTGCGGCACCGGCACAGCCGATGCTCGCCATGGCACTCGGCATCAGCGGGCTGTACGGGGGCAGCGCGGTCGGCGCCGCCGTCGGCGGCCGGCTCTTCGACCAGCACGGCTCGGCCACCGTCCCCGCCGTCGGGACCGGGTTCCTCCTCGTCGCCGTGCTGTGCGCGGCCTGGGGAACGCGTCCGAGCCCTTCCGGCGGCGGGCGAGCCGCGAGCTACCCGGCCACGTCCTCGCGCCAGTAGTCCTTGGCGCCCCAGCGATCCCATTCCGGATCGGCCTCCGGCGGCGTCGAACCCATCACCCTCCCGACCAGGTCGACGTAGCCGTCGTAGTAGAGCCGACGCTTGTTCGCCAACGCCGTCCCGGACAGGTTCGGCGCCCGGTTGGCGGTGTCGTAGGACACCCACCACGCGCGGTTGTAACCGTCCTCGGCCGCGAACTCGGCCACCGCGTCGGCGGTGGCGTAGTGGTCCGGATGGTCGCCGGGGTTGAGACTCCGGTCGGGGTCGGGGCAGTTGAGCCACGGATGCGCGTTGGTGGCGCCGTCACGTTCCCGCGCGAGGATCTCCCGGAGCGTGTCGACCACGTCGGCCCACGAGGAGTAGTGCTCCGACGGCAGACCCCGCGTGGGCACGCTGTCGAGGCCGTCGACGTCACCGTCACGCAACCGGGACAGGCTCTGGTGCCCGGTCGCCGGGAACCCGCCGCCGTCGACGTTGCCGTCGGGCAGGCGCAGGAAGTAGCTCGTCCACACGCCGGCGCCGTAGCGCAGGAGCTCATGCCCGTTCACCGACACGGTGTCCGGCTCGAAGTCTTCGTCCGTGGCCACGCGGAACGCGTCCACGAAGCCGTGCTCACGAGCCCACCACCAGTCGTCGACCCGGCCCGCGTCCCCGGCGGTGGTCACGACGTTGACGACCTTCACGTCGGGCCAGTGCAGGTCGCCGTGCAGCATCTCCCCCTTGAAGAGCAACACGTCGTCCGGATGCCCGCTCACGTAGTACACGACGTGCGGCATGACCCTCACCCCTCACTCGGCCGCGGCGACCTCCCACCCCATCGGCAGGGCGCCCGGAAGGCTGGACGGAACGCGGACGAGCACTACCTGAACAGCCCAACCATCCCCGCCCGGACGGTCCATGCCGTGCCGGGATCGAGCACCCCGATACCCACGATCGGGTGAACCCGGACGGCAGTCGCGTCACGCACGCCGCGGCGGAGCTTCGGGTCGGTGACACCTGTTCACCCCGTTCGGATCGAGGTACTCGATGATCGATTTCCTACTCGTGATCGTGCTGATCGGCGTGCCCGTCGCGCTGTTCGTCAAACGCCGTTGGATCGCGCAGCTCGCCGACCGGAAAGTCTTCCTCGCGGTCGTCGGGGTCGCGTGGGTCCTGGTGATCGGGGTCCTCGCCAGGGCAGCCGATACGGACGCGATGCAGAACCTGGCGCAGGACGGTGGCAGTGATGCGAAGGCCGACGCGGACACCGGCGACTCCCCTGCCGCCGGAAGCGGTTCCGGCGCGGGCGACGGCGTGGGCGTGCACCGAGTCCTGAGTGGGGACACCCTGATCCTGGCCGACGCCCGTCGAGTACGCGTGCTCGGTATCGACGCGCCCGACCGGGGCGAGCCGTGCTTCGCGGAATCACGGGACGAGTTGAAACGGCTGATCGGCTCCGCGCCCGTCACGCTGACCGCCGACCCGAGCCGACCCGACATCGACCCCTCTGGATACCTGCTGCGCTACGTCGAGGAGACCCACTTCGTCGACGGTGACGTGTCGGTGCAACAGGCGCGCGCCGGGATGGCGCACTACGACGCGGGGGAGAGCCGGCTCGAACAGGCCACGGACATCCGCGAAGCGGAGGCCCGGGCGTCCGAGCGCGAGATCGGCATCTGGGCCGACCCGCCCTGCGGTGCGGAGTCGTCGGACACGGAGACATCCTCCCCGACGACCGAACCCGAACCGGAGCCGAACCCCGAGCCGAAGCCCCAACCGAAACCCGCCCCCAAGCCCGACCCGGATCCTGAACCAGCTCCGCGTCCGGCGCCGGACCCGAGCGAGGGCGACGACTCCGGTGGCGGCGTCGCCTACTACCCGAACTGCGATGCCGCCCGCGCGGCCGGAGCGGCACCGCTCTATGCGGGTGAACCGGGCTACTCCCGCAAACTCGACCGGGACGGCGACGGCGTCGCCTGCGAGTGACGCACCCTTCCCTGGCTGCGGCGTGGGGGTCGAGGACCGAGCACGCCGCCTCACCCCCACGCGAATCGCGCGCGGTCGTCCGCGCGCCACAGCGAGCGGGTGGCCGTGAGAACCACCGTCAGCGCTCCCGCGACGGCCACCACGGCCACCAGCCACGACGCGGTGGCGACCGCGATCCAGGCGAAAGCCCACGCGACCGCGGCGACGTAGCCCGCGGCCGGGCGCACGCGCAGCGCCGTCAGCACCGCCACCCAGGTGGTGCCCGCCAGGGCTGCCGTGCCGAGAGCGACGGCCACGGGCGAGGCCGGTGTAAAACCGAGCGCCACCCCGGTGCTCGCCGCACCGGCCACGGTCGCCACGGTGACCCAGCCCGTGTAGATGCCGACGGGTGTGTGCAGGAACAACCGGTCGGCCCACCCCGTGGCCGGATGGTCCCGCAACCGCACCAGCGCCGCGTAGAGCACCAGCAACAACGCGATGATCACGACCTGCGCGACCACCGTCCACCGCTGGGTGAAGACCACGATCCACAGCGCGTTCAGGACACCGGCGGCGGCCAGCCACCACCCGACGCGCCGGTGCACGTCCCGGCGCCGCTGTCGGGGCAGCGCGGCACGGACCGCCAGCACGAGACTCAGTACGTAGATGAGGCTCCAGATCGAGAACGCCGCCCCACCGGGCTGGACCAGCGTGGGATAGGAGTTCGCGACCGTTCCCACCGATTCGCCCAGAGCACCGCTACCGCCCAGCGCTCCGGCCACCGTCTGCAGAACCACGGCGAGGAGCAGGGCCGCAGTGCGCACCGCGTCGTGCCCGCGCGTCGTGGTGTGCTCAGGCCGGCTCATCGCCGCACCCGCCCCCGGCATCGACCTCGGCCCGGGTACCGTTTCCGAACGCGTCCGTGCCTCACCGTGCTTCCTCCCCGCCTCTCCCCGAGCGCGGGGATGCCCGTGCTCGGGTCGTCTCAAACGGATCATGGCCTTCGGCCGGGCCCCTCCGGGCCGATCTCGCCCCACACCACGCGCGGCGATGGAGCCGTTCGACATCGACATGTCGGATCCCGCGACCTACCGGAACGACTGGGGCGGGCCGAGCCTCTTCGGTGTTCTGTTGGTGCACATGGGGCCTGGTGCGGTGTGTCTCGTGCTGTTCGTGGTCCTCGCCGTTCGGCGACGCAAGCGAGCCGGGGCGACCATCGAACCGCGACCACGGCGTGACGACGACCAGGCGCGGTGAGCCGGGAGACGCTGGAACGTGCCTGACACGGGATACCCGCGCGTGACCCACGGGTCGGTTACTTCACAATGGGGACCATTCCCCCGACGAAGGGAGCGCCTCCGGTGCTCAGTACCCCGACCGGCCGTTTTCGTCTCCTCGCACTGGCCGAGGCCCTGTCGTGGACCGGCCTGCTGATCGGCATGTTCTTCAAGTACGTCGTCGTCGGCAACGACATCGGCGTGAAGATCTTCGGTCCGATCCACGGCGCCGTCTTCGTCGCCTACGTCCTGGTGTGCTTCTGGGTCCGCACACCGCTGCGCTGGGATGCGCGCACCACGATCCTCGCGCTGGTGGGCAGCATCCCGCCGTTCGGCTCGGTCGTGTTCGAGCGGTGGGCGCTGCGGACGGGTCGCCTCGACACCGCAGCCGACGCCGAAGCACCAGCCGACGTCGCCTGAGTCGGCGGGCCCGCGACACGCGACAGCCGGCGGGGTGGCAGGTTCCGGCCAACGGTCCTGCCCCACCGGCCGCGTCTCCGTACGATCGGCGGGTGAGCGAATCCGCGAAGCGTCACCACCGAATGCTGCTCTCGCTGCTTCCCGCGCTCGCCCTGACAGCGTGCGGAGGCGGGTTGCCCGACGCCGCCGACGGCACGGACCTGTCCGCGTGCTCCGACGGCGCCTGCGAAGTCCGGGTCACGACGGGGGACACGTTCGACCACCCGGAGCTCGGGGCCGTCGAGGTCGTCGTGCGCGACGACACCATCGAGGTCTCCGCGGGATCGCGGGACGGCGAGGGCAACGGGTGGAACGTCTCCGGTGCCGGGACGGAGGGCCACAGCCTGAACCTCAACGGGCAGGTCTTCGCGGTTGTGGCAGTCGACGGCGACCAGGGCGTCCTGCGGGTCGGCGAGTGACGCCCGCCCGATCCGCTCAGGCGTCGTAGTCGACGACCAGGGTCTCGGACACGGGCAGCGACTGGCAGGTGAGCACGAAGCCGTCCTCCACCTCGGACTCCTCCAGCGCGAAGTTGCGGCGCATGTCCGCCTTCCCGTCGGTGACCTTGGCCCGGCACGTCCCGCACACCCCGCCCTTGCAGGCGAAGGGCAGGTCCGGACGAACCCGCTGCGCGCCCTCCAGCAGGGAGACGTCACGGGACAACGCCACCGTCGTCGACCGCCCGTCGAGCACCACGGTCACGTCACTGGTGAGTCCCGCGACGGCCGGGTCCTCGTGCCGTACGGGAGCGGGTGGCGTGTCCTCGACGAAGAACAGCTCCTGGTGGACTCGGTCGGCGGGCACCCCGGCGTCGAGCAGGTGCTGCCGCACGGTGGTCACGAGCTCGAACGGCCCGCACAGCCACCAGTGGTCGGTCGCCGCGATGTCTCCCAGCACCGGTCGCAACGCGGCGAGCTTGTCGGGGCCGAGCCGTCCCGTGAAGAGGTCCGCCTCCCTCGGCTCGCGCGAGAGCACGTGCACGAGTTCGAACCGGTCGAGGTAGCGGTCCTTGAGGTCGGACAGCTCGTCGGCGAACATCACCGTGTCGGTGCGCCGGTTGCCGTACAACAGCGTCACCGTGGACGCCGGATCGTGCAGCACGGTCGCCGCGATCGACAGCATCGGCGTGATGCCCGAGCCCGCTGCGATCAACACGTGGTGTCCGGGAGTCGTCGGATCGGGGCTGAAGCTTCCCGTGGGTGTGCCGACCTCGATCTCGTCGCCGGGACGGACGTGCCGGACGAGCCAGGTGGAGAACAGGCCGTCGGGCACCTCGCGCACGCCGATGCGCAGGGACGAGCCCTCCGCCGCACAGATCGAGTACGAGCGCCGCTCGTCGCGCCCGTCGATCGTGCGCCGCAGCGTCAGCGACTGGCCCGCCCGGAACGCGAAGTCCTCGGCCACGGCGTCGGGCACGTCGAAGGTGATGGCCGCCGCGTCGTCGCACAGCCTCGTGACGTCGGAGACGGTGAGGGTGTGGAACTGCCCGCGCAGCCGGGGCGTCGTGCTTGCGGTCGACGTCAACTCAGATCTCCTTGACGTGTTCGAACGGTTCGTGGCAGGTGCGGCACCGACGCAGCGCCTTGCACGCGGTGGCGCTGAAGCGCGACACCTCGGCGGTGTCGGTCGACCCGCATTGCGGGCAGCGCACGCGGGACACGGGCGGCGTGAGGGTGAGCGGGATCGGCCCCGACCGCCGGGGCACGGAACCGGGCGGCGCGATCCCGGCCTCGGCGAGCTTGCGGCGCCCCTCCTGGGTGATCCAGTCCGACGACCACGCCGGGTGCAGCACGGTGCGCACCTCGACGTCGGTGAAGCCCGCCTCGGTCAGCGCGTGCACGAGGTCGTCGCGCATGGTGTCCATGGCGGGGCAGCCGGTGTAGGTCGGCGTGATCGACACGACCACCCGGCCGCCGTCCTCCCACACCTCTCGCAGGACCCCGAGGTCGGCCAGCGTGAGCATCGGCAGCTCGGGGTCGGTCACCGTCTCCGCCACCGCGCGGGCGGTGCGCGTCGCGGTCACCATGTCGCGTCCGGGTGGGTTCGGGCGACGCTCTGCAACTCCGCCAGCAGGTAGCCGAACGCCTCGGTGTGCACGCCGTGCCGACCGGCGTGGCCCGAGACCCCCGGCAGTCCCGCGACCTCGGGCGCGTCGAGCGTCGCGGCGTGCAGCACCTGCGCCAGCACGTCGTCGAACTCCGCCCGCGCCTGCGCCGGGTCGACCCCGACATCGGCGTCGGCGAGGCGGCGTTCGGCGTCGTGGGCGGTGAACAGCTCGTCGACGTACGGCCACACGGCCGCCAGTCCCTCCCGCATCCGCTCGTGGGAGACGTCCGTGCCGTCGCCGAGTCGCACGGCCCACTGGGCCGCGTAGTCGCGGTGGTAGGTCAGTTCCTTGACCGCTTTCGCCGCCACGGCCGCGAGTACCGGATCGCGCGACGTGCACAGCCGCTGGAACACCGCGAGCCGCCAGGTGGAGAACACGAGCAGCCGGGCGATCAGCTCGCCGAAGTCACCGCGGGGCAGCTCGGCCAGTCGCACGTTGCGGAACTCGTGCTCCGGCCGGAAGAACGCGAGCTCGTCCTCACCGCGTCCGCGTCCCGTCGCGGTCTCCTCCGCCGCCCCGGCCCGGGTGAGCAGCAAACGCGCCTGGCCGAGCAGGTCCAGCGCGATGTTGGCGATCGCGACCTCGTCCTCCAGCTCGGGTGCGTTGGTGCACCACTCCTGCAGCCGGTGCGAGAGAATCAGCGCGTCGTCTCCGAGCATGAGGCAGTACTCGGCGAGTTCCGCCGCGTCCACGTCGGACGGCACCGTGGTGTCCACACCGGACAGCGGGTCGGTGAAACCGGTGCCGAAGGCCCACCGCGCGTCGCTGGACTCCGTGATGGCCTCGTAGGCGTTGTCGAAGGACATGTGCTCACCCCCTCACATGTGGGGAACGTCGTCGGGGATGTCGTAGAACGTCGGGTGCCGGTACACCTTGTCGGCCGACGGCGCGAAGAACGGGTCCTTCTCGTCGGGGCTGGAGGCGGTGATGTCGGCGGCCCTGACCACCCAGATGCTCACACCCTCGTTGCGCCGCGTGTAGAGGTCGCGGGCGTTGTGCAGGGCCATCTCGGCGTCGGCCGCACGCAACGATCCGACGTGCACGTGATTGAGGCCGCGCTTGCCGCGCACGAACACCTCGTACAGATCCCACTCGCCGCTCATGCCGCCACCGTCCTTTCCGCCCGCTTCGCCGCGTGCGCCGCGGCGGCCTCGCGCACCCACGCGCCGTTCTCGTGCGCGGCGCGGCGCTGGGCCACCCGCTGCGCGTTGCACGGGCCGTTGCCCGAGACGACCTGCTTGAACTCCGCCCAGTCGATGTCGCCGAAGTCGTAGTGGCCGCGTTCGGCGTTCCACCGCAGGTCCGGGTCGGGCAGCGTGACGCCCAGCGCCTCGGCCTGCGGCACGGTCATGTCGACGAACTTCTGCCGCAGCTCGTCGTTGGTGTGGCGCTTGATCTTCCACGCCATCGACCGTTCGGTGTGCGACGACTCGGCGTCGGGCGGGCCGAACATCATCAGCGACGGCCACCACCAGCGGTCGGTGGCGTCCTGCACCATGTCCCGCTGCGCCTGCGTGCCCTTCATCATGGTCATCAGCAGCTCGAAGCCCTGCCGTTGGTGGAAGGACTCCTCCTTGCAGATGCGGATCATGGCGCGGGCGTAGGGACCGTAGCTGCTGCGGCACAGCGGCACCTGGTTGCAGATCGCCGCGCCGTCCACCAGCCAGCCGATCACGCCGACGTCGGCGAAGGTCAACGTCGGGTAGTTGAAGATCGACGAGTACTTCTGGCGGCCCGACACGAGCTTCTCCGTCAGCTCGGTGCGGTCGGCGCCCAGCGTCTCGGCCGCGGAGTAGAGGTAGAGCCCGTGTCCGGCCTCGTCCTGCACCTTCGCGAGCAGGATCGCCTTGCGGCGCAACGACGGCGCCCGGGTGATCCAGTTGCCCTCCGGCTGCATCCCGATGATCTCCGAGTGCGCGTGCTGCGCGATCATGCGGACGAGCGTGGCCCGATAGGCGTCGGGCACCCAGTCCCTCGGCTCGATGCGCTGATCCCGCTGCAGGGTGCGCTCGAAATGCTCCTCCAGGTTCACCGCGCCGCCTCCTTCGCGACCAGCGTGAGCACGTCGTACTTGGCCACGGAGTCGCCGGCGGCGTTGGTGACGTCGGCGTCCCACCGCACCTCGCCGTAGTCGGCGTTCTCCCGGGGTGTGATCTGCTTGCACGTCAAGGTCACCGTGAGTTCGTCACCCGGCTTGACCGGCGTGAGGAAGCGCAGGTTCTCCAGGCCGTAGTTCGCGAGCACCGGGCCCGGCTCGGGCGAGACGAACAGGCCCGCCGCGAACGACACGACGAGGTAGCCGTGCGCGACGATGCCGCCGAACAGCGGGTTGGCCGCGGCCGCCGCCTCGTCGGTGTGGGCGTAGAAGGTGTCGCCGGTGAACTCGGCGAAGTGGGCGACGTCGGAGTCGGTCACGATCCGGGGACCGGCCACCACCGAGTCGCCGATGCGGAGTTCGGCCAGCGACTTGCGGAACGGGTGCACGCCCTCCGAACGCGGCGCACCCGGCACCCAGCTGTTGCCCACCGCGGTGAGCACCTTGGGGCTGGCCTGCACGGCCGTGCGCTGCATGTGGTGCAGCACCGCGCGGATGCCGCCCAGCTCCTCGCCGCCACCGGCGCGGCCGGGGCCGCCGTGCACCAGCATCGGCAGCGGCGAGCCGTGCCCGGTGGACTCCTTGGCGTCGTCGGCGTCGAGCACCAGCATCCGGCCGTGCCACGGCGCGGCGCCGAGCACGACGTCGCGCGCGAACTCCGCGTCGCCGGTGACCACCGACCCGACGAGACTGCCCTGCCCGCGTGCCGCGAGCTCCACCACCTGCTCGGCGGAGGTGTACGGGAGCAGCGTCGACACGGGGCCGAACGCCTCGACCTCGTGCGGCTCGGCCCGCTGCGGGTCGTCGGCCCGCAGCAGCACCGGAGACAGGAACGCCCCACGCTCCGCGTCGGCACCGACGACCTCGACGTGGTCGGGATCGCCGAACACGATGCGCCCCGCGTCGCTCAGTGCCTTCAGCGAACGGCGCACCTCCTCACGCTGCTCCAGGCTCGCGAGCGCGCCCATGCGCACGTCGGGGTTCGAGGGGTCGCCGACGCTGATGCGCGCCAGGCGCTCGCACACCGCTTCCTGCACGTCGTCGAGCAGTTCGGCCGGGACGAAGGCGCGGCGGATGGCGGTGCACTTCTGCCCCGCCTTCACGGTCATCTCCGTGACGAGCTGCTTGACGTAGAGGTCGAACTCGGCCGTGCCCGGCGTGGCGTCGGGCCCGAGGATCGAGCAGTTGAGCGAGTCGGCCTCGGCGTTGAACCGCACGGCGTTGCGCACGACGGCCGGGTGCGCGCGCAGCCGCCGAGCCGTGGCCGCCGAACCGGTGAACGACACCAGATCCTGCTCGGTCACGTGGTCCAGCAGGTCGCCCGCACTGCCGCACACGAGCTGGAGCGACCCCTCGGGCAACAGCTCCGAGGCGAGCATCAGCTCGACGAGCTTCTCGGTGAGATAGGCCGTCTGGCTCGCGGGCTTGACGAGACTCGGCACTCCGGCGAGGAACGCGGGTGCGAACTTCTCCAACGGACCCCACACGGGGAAGTTGAAGGCGTTGATCTGCACGGCGACCCCGCGCAGCGGCGTGGCGATGTGCCGTCCCACGAACGTGCCGGCCTTGCCCAACGGCTCTACCGCGCCGTCGAGGTACACGGTGTCGTTGGGCAGTTCGCGCCTGCCCTTGCTGGAGTAGGAGAACAGCACGCCGATGCCGCCGTCGACGTCGAACATCGAGTCGCCCCGGGTGGCGCCGGTCCTCGCCGACAGCGCGTACAGCTCGTCGCGGTGCTCGCGCAGATGGGAGGCCAGCGCCTTCAGCAGAGCGGCGCGCTGGTGGAAGGTCAGTTCGCGCAGCGCCGGGCCACCCACCCGCCGGCCGTACTCCAGCGCCCCGCCCATGTCGATGCCCGTCGAGGAGACGCGCGCGACCTCCTCACCCGTCACCGCGTCGTGCAGGGGCGTTCCCTCGTCGGCGGCGGTGCGCCACTCGCCACCGACGTAGCTGCGCAACAGCCGCGTCGACATCGGTGGCGTCGCGTGCCTGCTCATCGAGCCTCCTCGAATTACCTACCGAACGTTCAGAAAGTGATGGTAGCGCCAAGCCCTCGCTCAGGGAAGGAGCCGCGACGCCCGAATCAGCTCCAGTCGTGGAAGCCCCGACCGCTCTTGCGCCCGAGCTCCCCCGCCGCGACCTTGTCGCGCAGCAGCTGCGGCGGAGCGAACCGCTCGCCCAGCGTGGAGTGCAGGTACTCGGCGATCGCGAGCCGCACGTCGAGCCCGACCAGGTCGGTGGACCGCAACGGACCCATCGGGTGCCGGTACCCGAGCTCCATCGCGTTGTCGATCGCCTCGGCGTCGGCCACGCCCTCCTCCAGCATCCGGATGGCCTCCAGTCCCAGCAGCACGCCGAGCCGGCTCGTCGCGAAGCCCGGCGAGTCGTGCACGACGACGTCCGTCTTGCCCAGAGCGCGCACCCACGCGCGCGCCGTGTCCACGACCGACTCGCGCGTCGCCGGGGCCGTCACCACCTCGACGAGACTCGACGCGGGCACCGGATTGAAGAAGTGCAGCCCGAGGAACCGACCCGGATCGCGCAACGCCGCGCCGAGCTCCGCAATGGACAGAGAGCTGGTGTTGCTGGCCAGGACCGTGCGCTCGGAGACCACCGCCTCCACCCGGGTGAGCACGTCGACCTTCGACTCCGCCCGCTCGGGAACCGCCTCGACCACGAGGCCCACCTCCGACGGCAGCCGCCCGAGTTCGGCCACCACGGCCACGCGGTCGAGCACCGCGGACGGCTCCTCGGACAACTTCCCGCGGTCGGCCGCCTTGGCGACCCCGGCGGCGACCCGCTCCCGAGCGGCGGCGACGGCGGTGTCGTCGCTTTCGACGACCCACACCTCCGCGCCGCGGGCAGCGAACACCTGCGCTATCCCGGCACCCATCCGACCGCCGCCGATCACTCCGACAGACCCGGGCAGCGCCGCCGCCTTCTCTGCATCCACCGTGTCCTCCGACCCTTGACACTCGTTCCCGCGCTGGCTTTACTGAGGCAACCTATTTACCGTCCATTCGGTCAGTTAGCAAGGCGGTGGGCCTCTCGTGGCAGAACCGAAAGCCGAGATCACGGACGCGACGCAAGCCATGCTCGACTCCGACGTCGCCTCGACCGCACTCGGCATCGCCGTCGACCGAGCCCGCGACGGCCATGCGGTCGCCCGGATGCGGATCACCGAGCAGATGGTCAACGGACACGACATCGCCCACGGCGGTTACGTGTTCCTCCTCGCCGACACCGCGTTCGCGTGCGCGTGCAACAGCTACGGGCCGGTGACGGTCGCGGCGGGAGCCGACATCACCTTCGTGGCCAGTGCCCGGCTCGGTGACGAACTGGTGGCCACCGCCGAGGAACGCACCCGCTACGGCCGCAACGGCATCTACGACGTCACCGTCCACCGCGAGACAGCCGAAGGGCGCGATGTGATCGCCGAGTTCCGGGGACGCAGCCGCACGATCGGCTCGAACTGACGACACGGAGGAAACCCGCATGACCACCACGCACATCGACGTGCCCCGGGTCCGGCGGCTGGGCCGCGCACCGGCGACGGAGACGCTCTCCCCCGCCGAGCGGATGGGAACCGACGAACTGCGCGCCCTCCAGTTGGAACGTCTTCAGTGGACACTCCAGCACGCGTATCTCAACGTGCCCTTCTACCGCAGGAAGTTCGACGAGGCCGGGGTCCATCCCGACGACTGCCGCGAGCTCGCCGACCTCGCGAAGTTCCCGTTCACCACCAAACAGGACCTGCGGGAGAACTACCCCTACGGCATGTTCGCCGTGCCGCGCGACCGCGTGCGGCGCATCCACGCCTCCAGCGGCACCACGGGCACCCCGACCGTCGTCGGCTACACCGAGGACGACCTCGACGTGTGGGCGAACACGGTGGCCCGCTCGATCCGCGCCGCGGGAGGCCGCCCCGGCGACACCATCCACGTCGCCTACGGCTACGGGCTGTTCACCGGCGGGCTCGGCGCGCACTACGGCGCGGAGCAGCTCGGCTGCACGGTCGTCCCCGCCTCCGGCGGCATGACCGCCCGCCAGGTGCAGCTGATCACCGACCTGAAGCCCGAGATCATCATGGTCACGCCGTCGTACATGCTCACCCTGCTCGACGAGTTCGAACGACAGGGCATCGACCCGCGCACCACCTCGCTGCGCGTCGGCATCTTCGGCGCCGAACCGTGGACCGAGCAGATGCGCCGCGAGATCGAGGACCGGCTGAACCTCGACGCCGTCGACATCTACGGCCTGTCCGAGGTGATGGGCCCCGGCGTCGCGCAGGAGTGCGTCGAGACCAAGGACGGCCTGCACGTCTGGGAGGACCACTTCTATCCCGAGATCGTCGACCCGCTCGACGACGTCGTGCTGTCCGACGGCGACACCGGGGAACTCGTGTTCACCTCGCTCACCAAGCAGGCCATGCCCGTGATCCGGTACCGCACCCGCGACCTCACCGCGTTGCGCCCCGGCACCGCGCGCCCGGCGTTCCGCCGCATGGACAAGGTCACCGGCCGCAGCGACGACATGATCATTCTCAGGGGCGTCAACGTCTTCCCCACCCAGATCGAGGAGATCGTGCTCGCGACCGAGGGTCTCGCCCCGCACTTCCAGCTCCGGCTGACCCGCAAGGACCGGATGGACCACCTCACCGTGGTCGTGGAGGCCGACGTCCACACGCCCACGGACCGCCGTGGCGTGGCGGCGGCCGAGATCGCCGCGCGGGTGAAGGACGGCGTGGGCGTCAGCGTCGGCGTGGAGATCGTCGACCCCGAGACACTCGAACGTTCCGTGGGCAAGCTCAAGCGCGTCGTCGACCAACGGCCGACCACCTGAACGGGCGGAGGATAATGGCGACATGACCACACCGCCGAAGAGGCCCGCCCGGCGGGGCAGGCCGGGATACGACCTCGAGTCACTACTCGCGGTGGCGGTCGAGCTGTTCAACGAGCGTGGCTACGACGGCACGAGCATGGAGGACCTCTCCCGCAAGCTCGGCATCACGAAGTCCGCCATCTACCACCACGTGCGGAGCAAGGACGAGCTTCTCCGGCTCGCGGTCAACCGCGGGCTGGACGGCCTGTTCGCCGAGGTGGCCAGGCTCGACGACGTCGAGGGCCGCGCCATCCACAAGCTCGAACACCTGGTCCGGGCCAGTGTGGTGGTGCTCGTCGACCAACTACCGTTCGTGACGCTGCTGCTGCGGGTGCGCGGCAACAGCAAGGTCGAACGGGACGCCCTCGCCCGCCGCCGCGAGTTCGACCAGATCGTCAGCGATCTCGTCAGCAAGGCCGCCGCCGACGGCGACCTGCGCCCCGACGTGGATCCGGCCACCTCGGCCCGCCTGCTGTTCGGCATGGTGAACTCGCTGGTCGAGTGGTACCGCCCACGCGGCGGCGTGAGCGCGGAGGCACTGGCCGACATCGTCGCCACCGTCGCGTTCGACGGGCTGCGCGTGCGCGCGTCCGACTGAGGCCGTCAGTCGGGGAGCCGGAACGCCGACAACGCGTGGCTCACCCCACGGGAGAGCAGTCGGCGATGTGCCCAGCCGGGCAGCCGGGGCAGCAGTCGCAGAGCCGCCGTGTTGGCCGCGCGATGCAACCGCGACGACGGAATGCCGTTGCGCAGGGCTCTCGGCGCGGCCCCCCTGCACGCACGGACGTAGTCGCGAATCTGCGACTGGTAGGCAGCGAACGCGACCGTGTGATCGCCCTTCGCCTCGGCCAGGGCTCGCGCCAGCACATACGCCGAGACGACGGCGAGCGTCGTGCCTCCTCCGACTGCCGGCCCTGGCGCGAAACCCGCATCGCCGACGAGACCGACGCGCCCGCGTGACCACGTGTCGAGGCGGACCTGACTGACGGAGTCGAAGTAGAAGTCGTCGGCGTGCTCCATCGCGTCGAGGAGGTCGGGAATCACCCATCCCTCGCCCGCGTAGGACTCGCGCACGAACCGCTGCTGCGTCAGCACGTCGTGATGATCCTGCGGCCCCGGCCCGGATCGGCGGAAGACCAGCACCGCCCGCGCCTGTCCCGTCTGCCGCACCGGGTACACCGCCGCCACGCGGTCGATTCCGTTGTAGACGGTCGTTCGATCGGCGAGGGCGAGGTGTCGCGGCACGGAGAACACCGCGAGGTATCCGCCGAGATGACGCATGATGCCGTCGGCGTCGCCGAAGGTGAGCCGCCGGACAGCCGAGTGCAGTCCGTCCGCACCGAGCACGAGATCGAACCGCTCGGTGGTCCCGCTGTCGAACCCGACCTCCACGCCACCGGAGCTCTCCCGCATCGAGCGGATCGCGTCGCCGAAGCGGTGCTCGACGTCGTCACGAACAGCGTCGTGCAGCAGCGTCACGAGCTCCCCTCGCAGGATCTCCACGTGTCTGTCGTCGGCGAACTCCGGCGTCAGGTCGTCGAACGCGATCTCCACCGTCGACTTGCCGGGCCGCACGAGCGCCAGCGCGTCGAGCTCGGTCCGCGCCTGGCGCACCGGCGCCTCCAAGCCCATACGAGCGACGACCTCCAGAGCGGGAGCGAACAGGTCCACGGCATGGCCGCCCAGAACGACGCGGGGAGCGGTGGTGCGCTCCACGACCACGGGACAGAGCCCGTGCCGATGTAACCAGTACGCCAGGACCGACCCCGCGATCCCGGCACCCGAGACGAGGATGCGCACGATGCCCCTTCGTTTACTTACCGGAAGGTAAGCGAGTTTACCTACCGGTCGGTCAAAGCGCTAGGGTGTCGTCGTGCCCCGACCGAGAACCAGCGAGACTCGCGAACGCATCCGAGCCGCAGCGCTGGAGTTGTTCACGCGCCACGGCATCCGGCAGACCAGCCTGCGGCAGATCGCCGAGCACCTCGGCCTGACCAAGCCCGCGCTCTACTACCACTTCGCCTCGCGTGACGACCTCGTCGTCAGTCTGGTCCAGCCCCTCGTCGACGACGTCGAATCGCTGCTCGCCGACGACGAGCAGACCGCGCCTTCGACGCCACGCGAGCTTCTGGGGCGGTACTTCGACATCTCTTATCGGCACCGCACCGTGACGGCGCTGCTGCTGCGCGACCTCGGGGCGCTGAGCGAGCTGGGCATCGTGGACCGCATCCTCGGCTGGCGCTTCCGTCTGGTGGAGCTGCTCGCCGGTCGCGACGCCAGCGTCGCCGACCGGGCTCGCGCGCTCGTCGCGCTGGGCGGACTCGGTGACTGCCTGGTGCTGCTCGGCGACACACCGGTGGAGACGCTGCGACCCGCCGCCCTCGACGCGGCCTGTTCCGCGCTCGGTCCCCTCGCGGACCGACAACCCTGACGCCGCAGCGTCGATTCCCTACTCCCGTCGGTTCCGCAACCGACACCGGCCACCCATGATCGAGGCGCCCGGGACCCGGCCGAAAGGAGTACGCCCGTGCGTCGTCTCGCCGCGGCGGTCGCCGGCGCGACCGTCCTCGCCAGCGCACTGCTCACCGCCCCGCCCGCCGCCGCCTACCCGCCCACGCCACCCGACGAGTCCACCGCCCGCGCGAACCTGGCTCAGCTCACCGTGGCGCCGGACGGCTCCATGGACGGCTACGACCGGGAGAAGTTCCCGCACTGGTCGCCGCAGGACGGCAACTGCAACACCCGCGAGACCGTGCTCGTGCGCGACGGCTCGGACGTCGTCGTCGACAACGCGTGCGAGCCGACGTCCGGCAGCTGGTACAGCGTCTACGACGGGGTCTGGGTCGGCGACGACTCCGACGTGCACATCGACCACGTCGTCCCGCTCGCCGAGGCGTGGCGCACCGGCGCCCGCGACTGGAGCGAGAGCAGGCGTGAGGCGTTCGCCAACGACCTCGGCTCGCAGCAGCTCATCGCGGTCTCCGGATCCAGCAACACGTCCAAGGGCGACAAGGCGCCGGAGGACTGGAAACCCGAGAACACCGGCTACTGGTGCATGTACGCGCGTTCGTGGATCAACGTCAAGCACACCTACGACCTCACGGTGTCCGACGCCGAGGTGACCGCGCTGGAGGAGATGCTCGACGCCTGCTGAGCCGATCTCGCTCAGGACGCCCCACGAACGGCGGTGGCTTCCTAGAATGCCGGGGACGTGCCGGAATCGGCACGCCCGGCTTCTGGGGAGGAACGTGGACTTCCACAAGTCGAGACTCCTGACCTGGGTCTCGCTGGCCATGATCGTGGTCGGCGCCGTCGGATCCGTGTTGTTCGTCGGCTGGTTGCTGGGCGAGGGCGGACGCCGCACGAGCGTGGTGTTGATCGTCTGCCCGTTCATCCTGCTCATCGGCCTGCTCGGGTTGGTGACCACGGTGGTGCCGCTGAGGTTCCGCGTCGACGACTACGGCATCCGAGTGCGCAACCGGCGGGAGCGGGTCGACCTGCCGGGCACGGTGCCGTGGCAGGCATTCGAGGCGATCACGCTCGAACACAAGCCGGACGAACAGGACAAGGACCCCTACGTCGTGGTCTGGCCCCGAGACCCGATCCCCGGACTGCCGCAGGATCGCGCGATCCGCCGCGGCCACGCCGCCGGTTTCCCCGTGGTGCAGGTCGGCGACCTCGTCGAATCCGCCGACCACGTGGCGCAGGCCCTCCGCCACTACGCCGGACCACTGTTCCGGGACGAACGGCGACCGGTCCCGAACGGATAGCGGGTCGGCTAGCCGCTGCGTGCGGGCACTGTCAACGGGAACTGGCGAAGGTCCTCCGTCAAGATCAGCCGACTCACCCACCTCGACCAGGCACCGCAACAACTACGCCTGGAGTCGACACACAGCGTCAACGGACACCTCATGTCATCGACCCGCACGGACGATGACGCCTCACTCCTCCCGCTCCACCATCGAATTGTCACAGTGGAGAGGAAGGTCTGGCTTGACGGTCGACACAGTGTTCGAAAATCTCCAAGAGAGAGCGTTCGTCTCGATCGACTCAACCCCAAAGCTGGCACGCAAAGTCCAAGTCAAAGCCCAAAAGATCGACGAGAAGAACAAAAAAGAAGGCCGAGACCCCCAATGGCGTCCGGCGCATTTGAAGACCATCTCCAGAGAAATCCGCCAAGGCGGCATCCACCTCACTCCGTGGGATGCCATCAGGATCCTGAGCCGATCCTCGGTCCTCGCGGGCCATGGATCGTCGCGCGCGCTGTCCCAGCATTGGAGCAGCCTGAGATTCCTCACCGCGCTACAGAAGAATTATTACGGCCACATGGAACTGTCCGACGACGGAAGAAACCCGAAATTCCACCGCAAGTCGGTGCAGGCTGACGATCTCGGCGTGGCCTTCGGCCTGCAGGCAGCCCTCAAAGTTGCGAGTGATCTACATCCCGGCCACCAATTCACCTTCGTGAATGCGGAAGCGGCTTTGGAGGCCGGGTGGACACTTCGCGGCAGAACCACGCGTGAGCGACATCGAACGAGACTGCATCCCAGCCATTTCCTCATCGGCGTGCGAAAGAATGAGCCGCTTCAAATGTTGGCTGTTAACGTGAAAGGTTCGCACACCGGCCTGAGCACTGAGCTGAACCAGCTGGTGAAGGGCTCGGAAGTAGTCCACTCGGTAGCCACTGGCCCCAGGGAAGCACCCACCACTATCCCTGGCCTGTTCACCGCCAGCGCACTCGCTGGCAAGAGCGGCATCGAAGTTCGTGCCCTGAGCCCCGGAGGGACGAGTACCACACCCTTCCCCCTGGACTTGGACCGTCGAGGGCCGGTCGATGAGAAGCACTACATGGGTGGGATCACGGAACATGTGGACGGGCAGGCGAAACCCAGACCTGGCTTCCACATTCCGCTGGAGGATAGCGACTGGTTCTCGCGAGCCCTCGTCAACACTGCACTCGCCAGCCTGCTCGCCTTCGCAGGAGACCTCGTGTCCGCCCGGAACTTCCTTACCAAGCGGCAAAGAAAAAGACTCGGCGATGGCGCCGAGTCGTCGAACTACGCGACTAGCGTGCGATGCGACACGACGTTGTGCATCGGAGACATCGAGTTCTCGGGTACCGACCACGTGTTCAGGTTGCACCGGAAGCGGATTGAGGTGTTTTCGGCGATCCCCACGATGTTGCACGAGCGCCTCGCCAAGGGCGACGTCGCGGGGTACTTCGCTCTTCTCCCCGGCGTTCAAGAACAGTGGGATGCGCGACGCGAGCGAGCACAACGTGACTGGCACGGCGTTCTCACCATGGACAACTATGGGGCTCTGATGGGCCTGAGGCGGATGGGTGAGGGCAAGCGCTTCGACGACGACCCGGAGACGTGTCAGCGTTCACCGGCATAAGCGGTACGGGAAACTCGACGTTCGCCGCCTTCTAGCAGGCGCACTGAAGCTCACTGGACCCCGCACGGCTGACCCGCCCAGACGGCGTCACCGTGCGGGCGTGCCCAGCAACGCCTGCACTCCCTGCCGGACGACGGCGGACCAGTCTCCGGCGGAGTCGGCGACCGCGCCGGCCAGGTGCGGGACGTCGGACAGCTCGACGTCGTCGTATCCGGCAGCGTCCCGGTGGCGCGCGTTGTGGTGGGCGACGGCGTGGCCCGCGACCATGGCGGTGATCGCGTAGGCCCGTCCGAGCACGTCCGCAGGCGAGACCCCGGCCGCGCTCACGAGCCGGCACAGCACGTCGGCGAGGGTCAGGTAGGCGGGCCCGAGCGGTGTGCGTTCCAGAACGAACGACGCCGCCCAGGGATGCCTCGTGAGGTGGTCGAACCAGGCGACCGCGACCTCGGCGGCGCCCTTCTCGGCTGCGGAGAGCAGACCGCCCAACTCGCGCCCCAACGCCCGGTCGAGCGCGAGATCGCACAGATCGTCGCGACCCCGCACGTGGCCGTACAGGCTGGACGGCACGACGTCGAGCACGTCGGCGACGCGGCGCATCGACAGCGCCTGCTCCCCTTCCCCGTCGAGCACGTCGACGGCGGCGTCGGCGAGTTTCGCGGGCGTGAGCGTCCGCCTGCGCATCGGCCCTCGCGGCTGTCTCCAGTAGGACATGCCAGTATCGTAGCTAACCGAACGACGTTCACTTAGGAGCTGGTGTGAACTTCCACGACGTCCTTCCCGTCCGCCACGACGGCGTCACCCTGCGGCCCCTCGCCGACATCGACGCCGAGGCCTACGCCGAGGGCACCCGCGATGCCGCCGTGCGGCGCTACGCCCACCTGCCGCTGCCCGAGTACACGCCCGACACCGTGCGCGAGCTCGCCCGCTCGGACGTCCGGCGAGGACTGGACGACGGAACCCTGGCCGTGCTGAGCATCGTCGAGGACACCCACGACACCTTCCTCGGCAGCCTCGTGCTCTTCGACATCGCCGAGGATCAGGCGGAGGTCGGTTTCTGGCTCGCCCCACACGCGCGCGGTCGCGGCGTCGCCCACCGCGCCCTCGCCGCGTCGGCCGCACTCGCCAGGGCACTCGGACTGTCCACACTCACCGCGCGCACCGATCCCACGAACACGTCGTCGCGCCGTACGCTCACCGCCGCCGGATTCGCGCCGGACGGGCCACCGCGGCACAGCACGACCCCGTCGGGAACCTCGATGAGCACGCAGTACTACCGGCTGCCCCTCCGGTGAACCAGGGGCACGCCGAAAAGGCGTCAGGTCAACGCATGTGTCCGGGCCGCGAGCTGCCGCAGGCCCGGTAGCGACGCCTGTCGCGGGTGGTGCAGCAGTTCGGACACCAGGCGGCGAACCGTGGCCCGCGTGCGCACTTCGCCCGGCGCGGCACGCTCCGCCGCCAGCAAGGTCTGGAAAGCACGGTCCGGCTTGTCCCACTGCGCGAGGCACAACGCGACGTCGACGAGGAAGCGCGCCCGGCGTTCGGTGTCGGGGAACTGCGCGAGGGTGGCCCCCTGCGAGTGGTGCAGCGCGGTCCCCGCGTCGCCAAGCACGTAGTGGGCGGACACGCGGTGACTCAACACGTTGGCGGCCAGCGCCGTCTGCTGCGCCGGGTGCGTCGACAGGCGTGCGGTCGTGGCCTCGGCTTCGTCCAGCAGTTCGGTCGCCCGGTCGTGGTCGCCACCGCGCGCGGCCGCGTATCCGGCCGAGCACAGCAGCACGCCGTGCAGCGCGAGGTGGCGCGGATCCGGTTCCCGGCCCGTCAGGTCCAACTGCTCGGCGGCGCTGAGCGTGAGGTCCTGGGCGCGCTCGTGGTGGCCCGCCCTGCGGCACACCGAACCCAGCAGGCGCGTCGCTTCCGCGAGTACGAGAGCGTCGTCGCAGCCGGACGCCATGCGCAGACCCCGATCCGCCGAGACCCACTCCAGTCCGCTGGCGTCGAGTTTCAGCAACGCACGGGTGGCGAGGTTGTACGCGTGCGCCGCCAACCGGGCCGTCTCCGCGCTCGCGTGCTGCCCGTGCGCCGACTCGGCGGCGGTCAGCAACTCGGGCAGTCGCACACCGAGTTCGACGTAACGGCAGCCGTGGAAGTCCTCACGCGCGGCGTGCAACGCCGACCGCAACACGGCGGGCGACGCCGGTTCGCGCTCCACCGCGGTGGGCCCGAGGAGCACGGCTTCCAACCGGCTCGCCAGGAACGCGGCGGGATCGATCGGAGAATCGGTTCTCGGCGCGGCCACCGCACCCGGCGCCGCCATCGCGGTGCCCGCCAAGCCGGCTGCGAGAAGGAATGCACGTCGCCGCACCTGACCGTCCCCTTCCTGGCCCGAACTGGTGCACACCCGGGAGATCCGCGTCGCGGTCCGGGTGCCGCCTGGCCGATCCTGCGCAGCCGCGGTGAGTCCGAACGCTTCGGCGGGGAGACCAAGAACCGTGGCGAACCGCCGCAGCACGGTGACGTCCCGCAGTCCGCGGCGGCCGTTCTCGAAACGGGAGATCGTCGATGCCGAACACCCGAACTTCTGGCCGAGTCGCCCCTGTGACCAGCCCAGTTGTTCGCGGGCGCAACGCAGCACGGTGGCGTAGTCACCGCGGCTCGCGGCATCCCACAGAGCAGGTGTCCACCGGTCCGGCACTGCGCACCCCCGATACTCCATGCACAATCGGTGGGCCCAGGTTAGTGACTTCGCCGCGCGGAAAAGTGGTTTTGCCTAAATGGCACAACATGTGCCGCAGTGGCACAACTACTTCCCGGCGAATGCCCGCGCGCTCTACCGTCGGAGACATCCGGTTCGGCGGAAACGCCTCCGACCTTCGTCGAATCGGCAGGCTGGCAGGAGTGACCACGCACCGACCGCCTCTGCCCGGCATCGGTACTTCTGCCAGCCCATCCACAGTGTCTCCTCCGGCCCGCCGGGGCCGTCGAGGTTGCGGAAGGTCGCGCCACGTGACCGAGTCCTGTGTGGCGTGGTCACGTTCCCCCTTCGACACGACCTCCCGCGAGATCACTACTGTTAACAGTTGTTACTACACTCCGTCAACGATTGTTGCCGAGGTCGCGACCCAGTACAGTGCGTCCAGCCCGGCCTCCCGCCGCTGACACCCGGAGCCTCGATGAGCACGACCCCCACGACCTTCGCCGAGAAGCTGGCGTTCCTCATCGACACGATGCACCCCGCCGACCGGGGGCCCTACGACGACGAGGAGCTCGCGCAGGTCCTCGATGTGTCACGGCAGTACGTGTGGCAGCTCCGCACGGGCAAGCGCGCGGAACCCCGCCACAGCGTGGCCATGAAGATCGTGCGCTTCTTCGGCGTCCCCGAGGACTACTTCGTCGACGACGACGTCACCGTCGCCGTCATGAACGAGATCCAGGAGCTCCTCGACCGCCGTGACGGCCCGCCGCGCGACGGCGGCGGTGAGTCCGGGCTGGACTGGGGAGAGGACGTCGAGGTCCGCAGGCTGGCACTGCGCATCCTGGGCCTGTCCACCGACGCCCGCGAGCTCGTGTCGGACATGGTGGAGAATCTGCGCGCGTACGACGCCCGTCCCCGCAGCCGGCGTCCCCGGCGCAAGCCCACACCACCGGCCGCGGCCGAGAGAGCCGATGCGTGAGAATGATCGCCGGACGCTCCCCGCGGGCGTCGAGCCCCGGTGCGTGCGGACCACCCCGCACGTCGCCAGGTTGATCGGTCGGCTACTCGGGAGGGGCGACACGGTGGCACACTCCGACGCTCGGCGCCGCTGCGAGCAGCTGGTGGACGACGTGCTCGCCCGGACCGGCATCCCGCGGCCCTGGAGTGTCAACGACTGGCTCGACCGGCTGGAACGCGTGCGCGGGCGGGACATCGATCTGTGCGCCCTGCCGTGGTCGCCCGGGGCCCCCACGGGGGCGTGGCAGCGCCACCGCGACTACGACCTCATCGCGTATCCCGACAACACCGCCGGGTTCCACCAGGACCACATCATCCTGCACGAGGTCGGGCACATGTTGTTCGAGCACGCGGGCCGGTGCGTGCTCTCCGAGGACGAAGCCCGGAGCTGGGCACCGCACCTGCGACCCGGCGCGTTCGTGCATCTGTTCGGGAGCGCCACCACCGTGGACGAGGAGGACGAGGCGGAACGCTTCGCGCATCTCGTGCACGCCCGCGTGGCCGCCCACGCGGTGCCGCCGCCGCGCCGTCACCGCATCCCGTCGAGTCCGACCGGCGAGACCATGGTCGCCCGGTTCACCACGACGTTCGACCGGTTGTGAGGCGGCCGGTGACAGGAACGGTGGTGAACCTGATCGCCGGGGGCTCGGCCGTGCTGGGTGGATCGCTGCGGCTCGTCCTGGCTCGCAGGCAGCTGACCCCCGCCACCGTGCACCTGTGCGTGGCCGTGATCGCCGTCGGTCTGTCGGCGGCGCTGTCCGCTCCGGCCGTCCTCGCCGCCGCGGCCCGCGTGGAGCCCGCGCCGAACCTGAGCCGGTTGCTGGCCAACGCGGCGGCGATGGCCGGTGCCTGGTGCGTGCAGAGCATGCTCCTCCACCTGGTGGCGACCGAGCGCGACCGGGCGAGCGAGGGCGTGCGGCGGCAAGCGGTGATCCTGCTGGCCACGCTCACCGCGATGGCCGCGTTGTTCCTCTCGGCCGGCACGACGTACCGGCCGGACTTCCTGTCGGCGTTCGCCCGGCTCCCCGAGATCGCCGGCTACCTGCTGCTGTTCAGCGGCTACATCGCCTGGAGCCTGATCCGGCTCGTGCTCCTCATCGGACGGTACGTGGAGCTGACCGACCGGCGCTGGCTCCAGCGCGGGCTGCGCACCCTGCAGACGGGCGCGGGCTTCGGTGTCGCGTGGGCGGCGCACAAGGTCGTGGCCGCCACGACGGTCTTCCTGACCGGTGTGTCCTATCCGGGCGCGGAGCTGCTCGCCGTGGTGTTGCCCGCGGCGGCCGTCGTCCTGGTCGCCGTGGGACTGGTGCTGCCGACCTGCGCACCTCCCGTCGCCCGACGGGTGTCGGCGCTGCGGCGACGGCAACGGTATCGAGTGCTGGGCGGGCTCTGGCAGACGCTGTCACCGGTGATCACGGAGCTGCGCCCCCTGGGACAGCCGCCCGGCTCGACTCCGCACGAGCGACTGAGCGTCCGTGTCGTCGACATCCTCGATGCGCTGCTGGTGCTGTCCCCGCACCGCGATCGACCCGCTCCGACGACGCGGACGCCCGAGGACGCGCGCCGGGAAGCAGGCGAGATCACGACCGCGCTCGCGCGGTGGTCGGCCGGGGTGCCTCCGGCCAGGCGCGGGACGGACGACTCACCCGACGACTCCGCCGAGGGCGCCGTCGCCGCCTCGGCGACCACCGTGGACGATCTCGACGGCGAGGCCGCGTGGCTGTGCCGGGTCGCCCGGGCGATGCGACGACTGCCTCCGCCGGTCGCGCCGGACACCGGCACGCGCACGACGAGAGTGCCGACCACCGCACGAACTGAGAGGAATCCGTGAGCGTTACGGACACCGCACCCGCGGTCCAGTCGCGATGGGCCAAGGTCCTGAGCGAGGTCTTCGCCCCCTGGGTGATCGTCATCGCGCTGTCCGGGTCGGTGGCCTGGCAGGCCACCCACGCCGTGCTGCCGACCATCGCCTGGGGCCTGTTGATCGCGGCGACGAGCAGCATCCTTCCGATGGGCGTCATCGTGTGGGGCGCGCGCCGCGGACGCTGGGACGGCCACCACGTCCGCGACCGCGAAGGCCGCCTCGTCCCGTTCGTCGCCCTCCTGGTGCTGAGCGGTGGCTGCCTCGCGCTGCTGATCCGGTGGGGCGCACCGCGCATGCTCGTGGCCCTGGACGTCGCCATGATCGCGGTGTTGCTCGTGAGTGGCGCGATCACGGTGTGGTGGAAGGTGTCGATGCACGCCGCGGTCGCCGCGGGCGCGGTCGTGATCCTCGCCGTCGCCTACACGCCGTGGTTGCTGCCGCTGCTCCTGCTGGCCGTCGCCGTGTGCTGGTCGCGGGTCCGGCTGCGCGACCACACGACGGCTCAGGTCGTGGCGGGCACGGTGCTGGGCGTCGTCGTCGGCGGTGGGGTGTTCGCTCTCACCCTCTGAGGTTCGTTGCCTTCGCCACAGTCGGTAACCGATTGTTCTACAGTTCGTTGACTGCCCGACTGCATCGGCGTGTGGAAGGAACCCCATGAGCGCATCTGTCGCCCCGCTGATCGAGCAGGTCGTCGACACCGAGCGGTACCCACTGTTCCAACCCGACAGTGCGGCCTGGCTCGCCGCGGTGGAGGACGTTCGGGCCGACCTGGCCCGCGACGGCTGCAGCGTGTTGACCGACTTCGTCCGCCCCACCTACCACGACACCCTGCGGGGAGAAGGCACCGACCTGGCTCCCCGCGCGCACTACGACGTCGAGCTCGTCAACGCCTACAACATCCCGTGCGACCGCGCGGAGGCCGAGCTGCCCGACGACCACCCCGCCCGCCTGCCCCTGCGGCGGCGCAACGCCTTCGTCGCGCGGGACCACATCCCCACCGACGCCCTCATCCACCGGATCTACACCGACGTCCACGTGCAGCGGTTCCTCGCCGCGTGCTTCGGGCTCGACGAGATCCACGAGCTCGCCGACCCGCTCGCGGCGCTCGTGCTGAACGTCGTCCGGCCGGGCATGGATCACCCGTGGCACTTCGACACCAACGAGTTCGCCGTCTCGCTGCTCACGCAGGCGCCGGAGTCCGGCGGCGCGTTCGAATACTGTCCCGGCATCCGCTCGGAGGACGAGGAGAACTTCGCCGACGTCCGTGCGGTGTTGACGGGCGAGCGGCGAGACCTGGTGCGACGGTTGACCCTGCGCACCGGTGACCTGCAGCTGTTCCGTGGCCGTTTCGCCCTGCACCGGGTGACCCCCGTCGAGGGCGGCAGCGAGCGGCACACCGCGATCTTCGCCTACAGCGCGAGGCCCGGGGTGGTGGGCAGCGTCGCCCGCACCCGACAGCTGTTCGGCCGCGTCACCGAGGCCCACCTCGCCGCCGAGGGACGGACGGTCCGAGGCGACCGGCTGCTGGACTGACCGCGACACCCGCGACACCCGCGACCACCGAACACACCGACTCCGAGGACCACCGTGACTTCCACCGAACCGACGTCGACGTTCGCCCACGAGAACAGCCTGCCCCGCGTTCCCCTGCCGACCCTGCAGGACTCGTGCACCCGCTTCCTGGAGTGGTGTGCTCCGCTGTTGACCGACGAGCAGCGAGCCGTCACCGAGAAGGCGGTGGCCGAGTTCCTGCGGGCGGGCGGCCCCGCGCACACCCTGCACACCGCGCTGCGGGAGTTCGACTCCACCGAGGGAGTGCGGAGCTGGCTCGACCGCTTCTGGCCCTCCCGCTACCTCGGCAGGCGCGACCGCATCGCGCTCAACGCCAACTTCCTCTTCCTGTTCCAGGAGTCCGAGCACGGTCAGACCGCCCGCGCCGCCCGGATCATCGCATCCACTGTGGACTACAAGCTGCGACTCGACGCCGAGACGATCCCCCCGGTGACGCAGCGGGGCAGGCCGCTGTCCATGGACCAGGTGAAGTACCTGTTCTCCACCACCCGCATCCCGGGAGCGCAGCAGGACACCGTGCGCGCGCCCTACAGCGACGCCGAGCCCGGCCCGTCACCGGCCCGCCACATCGTGGTGCTCAGCCGCGGGCACCTCTACCGCATGGACGTCGTCGACGACGGCGGACAGCCGCGGTCGATCAGCGACCTGGAGCGCGGGCTCGCCGAGGTGCTGGCCGCGAGCGGCACCCGCGCCGAGTTCCCCGTCGGCCACCTCACCACGAAGGCCCGCGCCGAGTGGGCCGAGAGCAGGGCCGCCCTGTCACGGCTGCCCGGCAACGCCGAGGCACTCGACGCCGTGGAGACCGCGCTGTTCTGCGTCGCGCTCGACGACCACACGCCGTCCGACACGAAGGACGCGTGCGACCACCTGCTGCACGGCGACAGCGGCACCCGCTGGTTCGACAAGTCGGTGTCGTTCGTCGTGTTCGCCGACGGCACCGCGGGTATCAACATCGAGCACTGCGGGCTCGACGGCACCACCGTGTTGTCGTTCGTCGACACCGTCCTGACCACGGAGCCCACGGAGAGCGCAGCGCGCGAGAGCACCGGCGCCGCTCCCGTCGCACCGATCGAGTTCACGCTCGACGACGCGTTGCGTCAGGACGTGCGGGCGGCGGCGAGCGCCTTCGCCGACTACGCCGCCGCCACGGCCTCGACACTGGTGTCGTTCGACGACCTCGGATCGACCCGCATCAAGCAGCTGGGCATCTCCCCCGACGCGTTCATGCAGCTGGCCTACCAGCTCGCGCACAAGCGGTCCAAGGGCTTCGTCGGGGCCACCTACGAATCCATCGCCACCCGCCAGTACCAGGCGGGACGGACCGAGGCCATGCGCGTGGTCACCCCCGAGATCCTGCGGTTCGTCGACGTGATGGAGAACCCGGACTCCGACGTCGACGACCGCGTCGCGGCCGTGCGGGCGGCGGCCGAGAAGCACGTCGCCAGGGCCAAGGAGTGCCAGGCCGGGATGGCTCCGGAACAGCACCTGTGGGAACTGCAGTTGATCGCGGCCCGCCACCCTGAGCTCGGGGTGGACCCGGACCTGCCGCTGTACTCCACTCCGGGCTGGACCGTGATGCGGGACGACTACCTCAGCACCAGCTCGGCGCCCTCCGAGAACATCCGGTACTTCGGATTCGGCTCCACGAGCAGTCACTGCATCGGTGTGGCGTACGTGCTGCTGCCCGACCGCGTCAACATCTACCTGAGCACGCCCGCGAGCGTCGCCGACGAGATGTCCGCGTTCGCCGACCACCTCACCACGGCGGTGTACGAGCTGGAGGACCTGCTCGACCCCGAGATCTGAGCGGCTCTGCTCTCGGGTGGACGAGAAGGCGGGGTGGGCACCCCCGGGCGCGCCCACCCCGCCTTCCTTCTCCCCCAGGCTCAGTCGGCGTGGCTCCACGCCGCCGAGAGCGCGACCTTGCCCCGGGTCTGCAGCAGCGCGCCCGAGTAGAGCCGGGCCCCGAGCATCACGACGAGTGCCGCGGCGACCGCGAGCCCGCCGAGCGACGCCAACGCCTCCCACACGGCGGCCTCGCCGGTGAACATCCGCACCGGCATCGCGACGGCCGCGGAGAACGGCACGAACGACAGCACGGTCAGCACCGTCTCGTTGTCGGAGAAGAACATCACGGCGAAGTACGGGCCCATCACCAGCATCATGGCGAGTCCCATCGTGGCGCCGAGGTCCTCCTGCCGGCTCACCAGCGAGCCCGTCACCGCCCACAGCGCGGCGAGCAGCAGGAAGCCGAGGATCATGAAGGGCACGAACCAGCCGAGCGCGGGAAGCACCGCGGTCAACAGATCGCCGTGACCCCCCGCCCGCAGCGCGATCGGTCCCGCGATCGCCACCACCAGGACCTGGCCGATCGTCAGCAGCGTGTGGCCCACGATCTTGCCCGCGAGCAGGGCCCGCACCGGCACGGTCGACACGAGGATCTCGACGACGCGGGTCTGCTTCTCCGTCACCGTGCTCTGGGCGATGGCCACACCTCCCATGCCGAACATCAGGAACAGCACCGCCAGCACCATCACCACGGCGGCCCGTTCCCCGCTCGACACGTCGGCCGTCTCCAGGAGATCGACCGGCGGGACGGTGCCCAGTCCCGCGACGATCTCGGCGGGTGGGTCGGACAACGCGACGACCCGAACCCCGGTCGCCGACTCGCCCGTCGTGTCCGGCACGACGGCGGCGTCGACCTCCTCCGAGCGGACGAGCTCCTCCGCCGCGGCGACGTCCTCGGCCTCGACGGTCTCGACGTCGAGCTGATCGAGGGCGGCCTGCACCTCCGTGCCCACGACGGCGACACTCGACTGCCCGCCCCCGAACACCGACGGCAGCACGGAGAACGCGAACAGCGCCGCGACGGTGACCGCGAGGCCGATCCAGAAACTCTTCAACTGCAGGAAGGACTTTATCTCGCGCTCCGCGACGAGCCGCGTTGCCGTGAGGAACGAGGTGCCGCCCGCGGTGCCCCGCCCCGGCGCGCTGTCCGACACCGGACGCACGGTCGTGGTGCTCATCAGATGGCCTCCTTGAAGATCTCTTCCAGCGACGGCAGGACCGGGGTGAAGCTGCGGACGTCTCCCTTGGCGAGCGCGGCGCGCAGCACGTCCTGGTCACTCGTGCCGTCGGCGAGCTCGAACACCGCGCGCGGGCCGTCCACGTCGACCACGCGCACACCGGCGAGGTCGCGCAACCACCCGGCGTCGGAGTCGACCACCAGCTCGTAGCGCTCCGTGCCGTACCGGCGGCGCAGCTCCTCCCGGTCACCGCTGGCCGCGATCGCGCCACCCGAGATGATCACGAGGTCGTCGCAGAGCTTCTCCACGATGGCGAGCTGGTGGCTGGAGAACAGGACGGGCACTCCCCGCCTCGCCCGTTCCCGCAACACACCGAGCACCACGCCGACCGCGATGGGGTCGAGCCCGGAGAACGGCTCGTCGAGGATCAGCAACACGGGGTCGTGCACGAGCGCGGCGGCCACCTGCACCCGCTGCTGGTTGCCCAGTGACAGGTCCTCCAGCTTGTCGTTCGCCCTCGACGCGAGATCCAGCTGGTCGAGCAGCTCCTCGGTGTTCCGCCGTGCGGTGGCGCGGTCGAGACCGTGCAGCTGACCGAGCCACGCCACCTGCTCGGCGATCTTCATCTTCGGGTACAGCCCGCGCTCCTCCGGCATGTACCCGAAGCGCTGCCGCAACGACGGCGTGACCGGCTCACCGTTCCACGTCACCGAGCCGCCGTGCGCGGCGAGCACCCCGAGGATGATGCGCATCGTGGTGGTCTTGCCCGCGCCGTTGGCTCCGAGGAAGCCCGTCATGCGGCCAGGACGCACCTCGAACGACACGTCGTCGAGCACCCGGTGTTCGCCGAAGCGGCGACTGATGCTGGTCACTGTCAACATGCCGGTCAGTCAAACAGGAACCGGGCACGAGATCGTCAGGCGCCGGAACGATCATGGACGTCCTTCGCGCGGAGGATGTCGACCGGTCACGCTCCGCCAGGAGTGACGATGCCGTTCTCGTAGGCGTAGACGACGGCGTGGGTGCGGTCGCGCAGCCCAAGCTTGAACAGCACCCGCGACACGTGGGTCTTGACGGTGGTCTCCCCGAGGACGAGCGTGTCGGCGATCTCGGCGTTGCTCGCGCCCGTGGCCAGCAGGGAGAGCACCTCGAACTCGCGGTCGGTGAGCTCCGGTGGCCGGCGGGCGGGAGCGGACGGAGCCGCCGTGGGTGTCGAGAACCGGGCGATCACCCTGCGCGTCACCTCGGGTGACAGCAGCGCGTCCCCTCGCGCGACGACCCGTACCGAGTCGATCAGGTGCTCCGGCGAGGCGTTCTTCAGCAGGAACCCGCTAGCCCCCGCCTGCAGCGCCTCGAAGAGGTAGTCCTCGCGGTCGAACGTCGTGAGGATGATGACCTTCGTGGGGTGGTCGGGACCGGCGGAACCGAGCAGCCTGCGCGTGGCCTCCAGCCCGTCGACGCGGGGCATCTGCACGTCCATGAGGACGACGTCGACGCGCAACCGGGTCGCCAGCTCCACGGCCTCCGCGCCGTCGCTCGCCTCGCCGACCACCTCGATGCCCTCGCCGGACGAGAGGATGACCCGGAAACCCGCGCGCACGAGAGCCTGGTCGTCCGCGAGGAGGACCCGCAGCGGTCCGCCCTCGGCGTCGTGGGTCGTGTCGGTACCGTCGGTCACCAGTGGACGCTCCTTCTCATGCGACGTCCGCGCCGCCCGCCGCCCGGCGTCGGGCCGGTTGGGGGAACACGGCTCGAACACGGTATCCGCCGGTGGGTCTCGGCCCGGTCTCCAGCTCCCCGCCGTGCACCGCGACGCGTTCCCGCATGCCCACGAGACCGAGTCCGCTGCCCTGCGGGCGTCCCGGCCCGGACGGACCGCGGCCGTCGTCGGTGATCTCCACCTCGACGCCCGAGTCGAGATAGCGCAGCCGCACGTCCACACTGCCCGCCAGGGAGTGCTTCACGACGTTGGTCAGGGCCTCCTGGGTGACACGGTAGATCGACAGCGCGACCCCGTCCGACACCGGATACGGCTCCCCGTAGACGGCGAAGGCCACGTCGAGCGACTCACTGCGGGTGCGCTCCACCAGGTCGGGCAGGTCCTCCAGGTCGGGCGAGGACTCGCGGGACGACTCCGGCTCCTCCGACGCCGCCTCCCCGGGCTCGGCACGCAGCACACCGAGCAGACCGCGCAGTTCCTCGATCGCGGCGCGAGCCGTCTCCTCGACGGTGTCCAACGCCGTGCGCGCCAGTTCCCGGTCGGTGTCGATCACCCGGCGCGCGGCACCCGCCTGGATGCCCATCACCGACACGTGGTGTGCGACCACGTCGTGCAGTTCGCGCGCGATACGCAGCCGTTCGGCCACGATGGCGCCCCGCGTGTTCTCCTCCTGCGAGCGCCGCAACTGCTCCGCCCGGTACGCCAGCTCGGCTTGCCGACGCGCGGACAACCACGCCATCTCGCCGAAGAAGTAGGCCGACAGGAAGAACATCGCGTTGAACCCGACGTCGTACAGCACGGCGGCCAGCAACGGGTTGAGCGGCCCGCTCGCGCCGGGGAACTCGACGGTCGGCTCGACGAGCAGCCTGACGATCGCGATGCCGAGCCAGACGAACATCGCGACGATGACGGTGATCCGTGCCCAACGGGCCGCGACGCGGCGGCGCTCCCACGCGCCGGTGCTGTAGATGGCGAGGAACAGAGCGATGGAGGGCACCACGTTCTCGCCCATTCCCCGTGCCTGCGCCACGATGAAGAGCACTCCGACCGCGGCGAGGGTCGCGAGCGGATAGCGTCGCCGCACGACGATCGGCGCCACGACGGCAGCACCCCACAGCACCTGTTCGCCGAGCGACACGTCGTCGTTGAAGGCCAACCCCATGCTTCTGACCACGACGACCGTGAACACCGCACCGGCGAGCACGGCCAACGCCACCAGCACGTCGTTGCGCTGCTGCCGACGGGTGGGCAGCGGACGCCGCCACCGCGGCCAGCAGGGTTCCTCGTCGCGCTCCAGGACTGTCACGCGCGTCAACGTAACAAGGCCGGGGCCGCCGTCAGGACCGACCGGCGAACGCCACCGCGGTGTAGTCGCCGCGCTCCCGCACGACGCGATGTCCGTAGGCGTCGGGCCGGACGACCTCCAGGATCAGACAGAACCGCCCGTCGAGCCCGTGCCGCTTCGCCAGTGCGCGGTAGTGGGTCGCGAGGTAGCGCGCGGCGGCGCGGTTGGTGATGGCCGTCTGCCCGCACACGAGGAACATCGGCCTGCCCGGTCGCGCGGTGTCGACCTTCGCGAGCAGGACGAACTCGGACTCGCCCGGCTCCCGCGGGAACGACTCGTCGCCCACCCAGAGCGTGAGCTTGTCGCCCACGTCCTCGTACCGGTCCATCGACGCGCCGGGCACGAACGTCGCCAGATGGGCCCCCATGCGGGTGTTGCCGTCGGGGCCTCCGATGCAGAACTCCGTCGCGGCATCGAACCCGGTGTCGAACACGACGTCCTGGCCCTGCACCTTCAACGCGACGTCCGCCCCGCACTCGCGGGCCAGCGTCGCGATCTCCACGATCGCCGCGACGTCGAGCCGGTTCACGCTGTGCGCGGTCGGCGCGGAAGCGTGCTTCGGCGCGACGATCACGCACTCGGCGCGGTCCGACAACCCGAAGAAGCGTTTGCGACGCTCGTCCCGCCGCCTGCGGCGGAGGCGCTGGAACAGCCACACCGCGGTACCGGCGATGACGCTGGCCAGCAGGTTGATGGTGAGGTCGTCGACGCTGGACACCACCGGCACCCTTCCCGTGTCACGTTGCCGATCACACTAGTGGATCAACGCCCACCGCAGTGTCACGCGCGCAGCACGCCGCCGAGGACCGCGATCAGCGGCCCGGCGACGAGACACCAGATCGCCGGGGTGACGTTGCGGTACTTGCGGTGTGCCACCACGCTGACGGCCCACGTCTGCTCCGCCAGCGCACTGGCCAGACGGTCCTCGTCGGCCAGCAACCGCCGGGACTCCGCCACGTAGTCCTCGCACCGCGGGAACCGCCGGGCCACGGTGTCGAAGTGCAGCAGCTCGCCCTCCGATCCACGCGCCGCCAACCGGGGCACGAACACTCGAAGCGCCAGCACGATCGCCACACACACGAAACCCAGCGACGTGAGCAACAGCGCCACGTGCCACGGCGACCGCGACCACGCGTGCTGCGCGGGCAACGCGTTGAGCACCAGCCCCGCGAGCACACCGCCCGCCGTCAGCACGACCCCCGCCTTCGTGTCGGCGACCTTGATCCAGTCGTTCGCGATCGTCAGCGTCTTCCAGCCGTCCTCGGTGTCCGTCACGGCGAAGGAGTCTTCCGCTCCGCACGGACCGTCGCCAACCCCCGCGGTCGACGCGAACCGAAGATTGCTCTGAACGAGGGGTATCGACGCGAAGTGGTCGCGCGAACACCCTTCGTGCCGGTACGTCACACGGTGTGTGTCGCCATGCGAGTCGCCCTCCCCTTCCCCCACGCGGTTTCGCCGCGCTGCTCGGGCCCGAGCGTTGGAACGCCCTCCTCGACGCCGGACGCCTCCGCACCTACCGGCGAGGAGCGGTCCTGCTGCGGCAGGGGGACCACGGCGGCTTCCTCCTCGCGGTGCACGGCGGCCGGGTCGCCGTCGTCGGCGGGGACGAGGACGGCGGTGAGGTCCTTCTCGCGCTGCGAGGGTCCGGAGACCTCGTCGGTGAACTCGCCGCCGCCTCCGGTGCCCGCACGGCGACCGTGCGGGCGGTCGACGCCTGCACCGCACACGTCGTCGCCGCCACCGCATTCCGCGCGTTCCTCATCCGGCACGAGGCGCACGGCGCGTACGCCGAGTACCTGGCGGCGAAGCTGTCCGAGACCGTTCCCTACTCGGAGCGGCAGACCCACCGTCCACCCCGCACCCGGCTGTGCCGCCTGCTGTGGGACCTGCTGCGCCTCGACGAGCAGAGCGACAGTCGCATACCGCTGTCGCAGGAAACCCTCGCCCGCGCCCTCGGCATGGCCCGCAGCACCGTAGCCGAACACGTCGCCGCACTACGCCGGGAAGGTGTGCTCACCACCGGCCCGCGACTGGCGGTGCTCGACGCCGCGCGGCTCGCCCGACACGCGGAGGTCGACGTCGTCGTGTGACCCGCGACACCCTCGAACCGTCCGGCGGCGGACAGTGCGCGCCGACGGGGTGCACCACTCTCTCTCCCGTTCGACCTGCCCACCTCTCGAAAGGACACGCGATGGACCGCAGTGCCCGCCACACCGAACCCGCGGAACTGCCGGAGTACCGGGCGCTTCTCGTCGTGGACATGCGCGGTTTCGGCAGCGTCCCCGGCCGGGACCATTCCACGCTCACCCACGCCATCCCGACGCTGCTCCACAACGCCTTCACCCAGTGCCGCCTGGACTGGGTGCTGGAGCAGACACTGTTCGCCAAGACCACCGGCGACGGCTACTGCCTCTGCGTCCCCAGCAACTACACGCCCTTCCTGTTGAACCCGCTCCTCCCCACCCTGCAGGAGGTCCTCAAGTTTCAGAACACGTTGACGACGCACCCGATCCGGATGCGGGTGAGCGTCAACGTCGGCCCGCTGGAGGCCGCCGACGAGGACACCATCAGCCGAGGCAGCGGCGCGGCCCGCGTGGAGACGCACCGCCTGCTCGACTCCGACCCCGTTCGCCAGGTACTCGACGGCGCCGGGGAGGTCACCTGCGTCGCGGCGATCGTCTCGGACCGGGTCTTCGAGGATGCCGTCGTACCCGGATATGCCGGTGAGCACCCCAGTCTCTACCAGCGCGTGGACGTCAGCACGAAGGAGTACCGGCGCGTGGCGTACCTGCGCGTGCCCGAGCCGTCCGGCGACCTGCTCACGCGTGGCTTCGTCCCCCAGGACGACACGGAGGCGAACGCCACCGACGAGACTGACGACCGACGCGGCGTGAAAGCCTCAGGCCCGACGGCCACCCACGTCACCGGGCCGGTCGCACAGTCGGGCAGCCGGGTCACCACGGGCACGGACGTCTCCGGGAACGGCAACATCACCAGCGGCAGTGGCAACGTCTCGGGAAACGGCAACACGGTCACCACGGTGCAGGGCGACCAGTACCGGGGCTCGCGCTACGAGGGCGACGGGCAGATACACGTCCGCGACAACACGGGCACCATCCGCCAGAGCTGGGAGCGACGCCGGCGATGACGACCAGTTATACCGGTGACGGCCAGGTACACGTCCGCGACAACTCCGGTGTGATCTTCCAGATGGGTCTCATGGGCGAACTGCCCCGGGACGTTCATCGGTTGCTCCGCACCTCACTCGACGAGCGACCGAGCGCCACCACACTTTTGTCCGATGTGGACAGGGTGTTCGTTCAGCCACGAAACTTCGATCTCCTACTGGATAGACTGGCGACCGCCGGGGTTCTGTTACTCACCGGCGTACCGGGCAGTGGACGACGAACGACCGCGCTGAAGCTCTTGTCGAAGTCCGGCGACCCGGAGCACACCTGCTGGGAGCTCGACACCGATCGAGAGCACGACGACGAGAAAGTCTCACTCGACGTACCGGAGGACCTCGAGGGTGACGGACTCCTGCTCGATTTGACCTCTCACGGCCTCGGTGACTGCGAGAGGTGGCTCGACGCCGTCCACCAGGCTCGTGCGCAACTGCGCGACCGGCGCTGCACACTCGTGGTTCTCGTGACCTCCACCTTCGCCAACCAGCCGGGCAGGTGGTGGTCCACGCTCGTCAAGCAGCTTCATCCACCCACCCCCCGCGCCGTCCTGGCCGCCCACCTCCGCGCCATCGGCATCGCGGCCGGCGATGCAGAACTGGACGACGTCCTCGGCCCGGTCGCCGATCGGGGTCTCGGCACGCTCGCTCATCTGGCCACGCTCATCGCCGACGAGCGCGAGGCCCAACCGGAGGCGGGACTGCGCTCGTGGGCCGCACGCGCGCACACAGTCCTCGACGACCGTCCAGCGACGTTGACGCCGTGGCTCAACGAGCACCGGGACGCTCCCGCCCGCGCGTTGATGCTGTCCGCTGCCATGCTGGAGGGCTGTTCGGCGGAGACGGTGTGGACGGCGAGCGAGACACTGCTGCGCCAGGTCCGGTTCACCGCACCACAGTCTCCGGTGTTGGAACGCCGAGGTGTCAGCGAACGGCTCGGCGAGCTCGGATTCGACGTCGAACGCGACGGCGCAGTCCGACTCCGCAGGGACAAGGGCTTCCACCACCGGCACGTCCGCGCGCACTTCTTCGCCGACCACCCCGATCTTCGGGAACCGCTCACCCAGTGGGTCGTGCAGGTCGGCCAGAACCGGGCGCTGACGGTCGCCGACCGGACCGTCCTCGCGCTGCGCTTCACCGAACAGTGCCTCGGTATCGGCCGCCCCGAGCTGGTGAGCGAGGTGATCGGCGAGTGGCTGCGAGGCAGCGACTTCCCCCCGCTGGCCGGGTGCGCGCACGGCATGTTGCGCAGCGGCTTGTTGCACGACCGGCACGGCGCCCACTTCCGGTGGCAGATCTGGAATTGGGCCCGCCAGCCGCCGCCCGACGCGCCGTCGGCATTCCTCACGATGCTCGGCGACGTGTGTCAGGACGTCATCGCGCCCCGGTATCCCAGCCAGGCCATCGTGCGGTTGCACCACCTCGCCCGGCACCGACGACCGGAGGTGTCCGAGCACGCCGTGACGCTTCTCAGGCGCTCCGTACAGGACCGCCGCTTCCTGCGTCGGCTGGTCCAGCGGTTCTGGGACGTGTTCGAAAAGCGAGTGCGCGAGAACGACGTCGTGCTTTTCGGCCGGCTCCTCACCCCCGAGACGTTCGACGGGGGCGAGCAGCCAGGCCGCCTCCTCGCGGAGCGCGGCGTGCGTGGGCACCTCACGCGGAGCTGGAAAGTCGTGCTGGAGCAGCCCAGGCAGTGGTGGCAGGGCGGGGTCTTCGCGTGGCTGCACGGCGCGCTCGATCCGCACCGCCGAGAGGTGGTCGTCGACATCCTCGCCGCCGCGTGCGCCGGTGACCTCACCCTGTCCAGCCAGCTCGAACAGACCGCAACCCACTGGTTCGACGCCGTCACCGGAGACGACACCCGCGACGCCGCCCACGTGCTCGACCTCCTGCGGGCGCGGCTCGACTCCGCTCTCGGCCTGCACTTCCTCTCGGCACAGAAAGGTTTTCCGTCATGAACGCTCTCACCGGCCGACTCGCGTTCGGACTCGGTGCGGCGGTCTCCGCGCTCGTCGTCGTCCTCGGTCTCACCCTGGACTGGGCGACGTGGGTGTGGCTGCCACTCGCCGCCGTCCTCGGTCCCGGGCTGGCGATCGTGCTGCGCTCCATGTTCGTCGACGAGGTCCCGAGCACACCGCCGCCACCCAGGCCCGCACCGTCGGGACCACCCGCGCCGACCCCACAGCAGGCCCGCGTCGCCGACCTGCCAGTCCCGACGAGCGTGGACGACTACCAGTTCTTGTTCTCCGCTGTGGTGTCGTGGGTGCGAGACCCTGTCGTGCCACCCTTGAACGTCGACCTCGGAACGCTGGCCACGCGTACGATCCTGGAGCGGGCCGTCGAGCAGGCACGCGAGTACAGCCCGGAGAACTACGCCCTCGCGACAGTCGACCTCAACGCCCACCTCGCCCAACGAGTCGCGATCGCCAACGGCCACTACGTCTGGGCGTCCGAGGTGACCTTGCAGCTGCCGGACGCCGACGCCGAACGTCTCCACGAGATCGCGAAGCTCCGTAAGGACAAGGTGTTGTGGGAACTCCGGCGCTCCCGCGAGATTTTCGCCCGGGATTACGTCGGACGTGAGGTCCTCAGCGATCCCGGCACGGCGGTGAAGTGGTGGTTCGGTCGTCACCTCGATGAACCCGACGCACCGGAGAAGACCGTCAGCGCCATCGCCGACCTCCGCAGGTTGACCTCTGCGGCCCATGCCGAGGAAACTCCCGTGTGGAGCGTTGACGAACAGGCGGCGCCGGCGCCCGCCCCACCCACTGTGATCGTCCCGCCGCCCCCGACCAGGCCGAGCGCGAATCCCCGGGAACAGTTCGACGACGCGGTCGACCGACTCGCCGAGGACCTGGACCCGGTCGTGCAGGCGACGCTGCGCCGCCGGCTCGACGACGTGCTGCGGACCTACGGCAAGGCAGCGCCTGACACCGCGAGCGACCCGACGGTGGGGGACCGTCACCAGACAGGTCCGGCCACGCGGAACGAACCTGGCACACCGGCCGACCACAACGGCCACCGCGAGGTCGCCGATGCCCTGTCGCCGCCCACGGAGGAAACTCCACGTTCCCAGCTCGAACTGCCGCCACCGGATCAGCAGCCACCACACGGCGAGTGACGCCACCGCTCCGGAACCGTCACCGCATCGTCGGTGGCGGTTCTCACGGCCTTCACCGCGCGGTGGTCCTCACCTGCGTCTTCGCCGCTGGTCACCGAACGTAGTTACAACGAACGTCGGTGTCGCCAAAGAGTGAAGACGTGTCACCGTCCACACGACCCAGTTCGATGCTGCGCACAGAAACGAGGTCGGGGACATGCGTAAGAGGACCGGACGCCTGCTGGCGGGCGCGCTCGCCGCTCTCGTCGTCGGCGTGGGCGTACCCGCGTCGGCGGACACACAGTCCGACGACTACTACTCCGGCACGGAAGGGCTCACCGGCGAGGCCCTGAAGGACGCTCTGCACGAGATCATCAGCGACGCCGAACAGCTGTCCTACAGCGACATCTGGGACGGCATCAAGGCCGCCGACGAGGATCCGGCGAACCCGAGCAACGTGGTCCTGCTCTACAGCGGCGAGTCGCGCTCCAAGAACGACAACGGCGGCAACGTCGGCGACTGGAACCGCGAGCACGTGTGGGCGAAGTCCCACGGCGACTTCGGCACGTCCGGCCCCGGCGCCGACCTGCACCACCTGCGTCCCACCGACGTCCAGGTCAACAGCATCCGGGGCAACAAGGACTTCGACAACGGCGGAAGCCCCGTCGACGGAGCCCCGGACAACTTCACCGACAACGACTCGTTCGAACCGCGGGACGAGGTCAAGGGCGACGTCGCCCGGATGATCTTCTACATGGCGGTGCGGTACGAGGGCACCGACAGCTACCCCGACCTGGAGCTGAACGACCAGGTCAACAATGGTTCAGCGCCGTACCACGGCAAGCTGTCCGTTCTGCTCGAGTGGCACGAGTCCGACCCGGTGGACGACTTCGAACGCAACCGCAACGAGGTCATCTACGACGAGTTCCAGCACAACCGCAACCCCTTCATCGACCACCCGGAGTGGGCGGCCGACATCTTCGGCTGATCGGCCCACGAACGCGTGTCCGCGCTTCCCGCACGGGTGTTCGCGTCGTGCGGCGCGAACACCCGTGCACAGGCCGCGGACACGATGTCGGATCAGCGGCGGAGCAGCGGCCGGGCGTGTTTCGGCTTCGGCGGCGCACCGGGCAGGATCCGGATGCGGCGTCGGGCCGCGAGGTCCTCCGCCCAACCGAGCGTCACCACGGCCATCGCGGTGAGCACCACGGCCAGGGCCAGGTGCTCGGTCGGCGAGTACCCGCCCCACCAGACCACCATCGGCGCTGCCAGGTAGATCGCCACGTTGTGCCACAGGTACACGGTGACCGCCCTGGCGTTGAGCACGGTGACGAACCGCCCCAACGCCGGTATCCGGTCCAGCAGCCGCAGCGACGGCGACACCCGCAACGCCACGAGCACGAACCCGGCACTCACCAACGCCTGCGCCAGCGGGATCTCGTTCAGGTCGTAGGAACCCCAGGCCGGGTGAGTCGCCGCCCACCACAGTCCGGCCCCCATCGACACCACCGCCAGCACGCCGAGCACGGCCCCTCGGGCACGGGCGAGCATCCCGTCCCGGTGCGCGAAGCCGAGCACCCAGCAGGCGCCGAACGTGCAGAAGTCGAGCACGCCCTGCCCCACGTCACCCATTCCGGACAGCGGCGAACCGATCAACGCGTCCACGGCGACCAGCGTGAGCGGCACGAGGATCGTCAGCAGCGGCCGTCGGCGGAAGAGGCGCAGCATCAGCGGCGTCAGCAACACGAACCACAGGTACGCGCGGATGTACCAGAGGACCATGGCCGCGTCCCGGCCCAGATCCCAGTCGCTGTGCGGCGGATCGAGGATCGGGAAGATCCACAGCGCGAGCTCCGGCCAGCGCAGCGATTCGCTCGCCCAGCTCTCCTCGGTGGCGGCACTCCAGCCGAACAGCAGCATCAGCGGCACCATGACCACCGCCAGCACCCACAGCGGCGGCAGCAACCGCACGATGCGGCTCGCGACCACGTCCACCGGCGGTTTCCGGTCGATCGACCGGGCCGTGAGCGACCCACCGACGGCGAACATGACGCCCATCGCGGGGAACACCATGCTCAGCCAGGGCCAGCCCACGGTGTGGTAGAGCATCACGCGGCCCAGCGCCGCGGCGCGCAGGACGTCGAGCCACCGTTCGCGCACCGGACCCCGCTGCGACGTCGACGTCTCGGCAGGGGGGACGGTGTCGCCCGGTGTCCTCGGTGCGGGCACGGCGGCGGCCACCGCACGCTGGGACGGCGCGGCGGCCACACCCGCCCGACGCATGTGCTGCCACCGCACCCGCACGCCGGAGGCCGCCGCGGCGAGCGACTGCACGAGCACGACGTACATGAGCTGGCGGTAGATGAGCTGTTGGGCGGGGAGCAGCCACAGCACCGTGCGCCGTTCGCCGTCGAGGCGGAACGCGTACGCCGCGATCGCCGTCTGGAGCGCGAGCATGCCCGTCCAGAGCATGACCGTCGTCCACGGGTCCAGGAAGAGCACGCCGTACAGGAGGAAGACGTCCAGCAGTGGCGCGACGGCGGGCAGGAGGATCTGGAACGACACGACGTGCAGCAGCCCGAACCGGCCGACTCGTCCCGCCGTCCCGCGCTGCACGACCGCCCGTCGATGCTTCCACAGCGCCTGCATGGTGCCGAAGGTCCAGCGGTACCGCTGTTGCCACAGCTGCCGGACGGTGGTGGGGGCCTCCGTCCACGTCACCGCCTTCGGCTGGTACACCGTGCGCCAGCCCGCCCGGCCCAGGGAGATGGTCAGGTCGGTGTCCTCCGCGAGCGTCTGTGAACTGAGCCCACCGACTCCGAGCAGAGCCGAACGGCGGAACGCTCCACCCGCGCCGGGCACGGTCGGCATCGACCGCATCACGTCGTGGACACGTCGGTCCACATTGAACCCGACGACGTACTCGATGTGCTGCAACCGGGCGAGCAGCGTCTCGCGGTTGGCGATCTTGACGTTGGCGGAGACTGCTCCGACCTCGGGGTCGGCGAACGGCTGGACGAGCTCGTGGATGGTGGTCGGCTCGAACACCGTGTCCCCGTCGACCATGACGACGAGCTCGTGACTCGCCGCCGCGATGCCCGCGTTGAGGGCCGCGGCCTTGCCCCGGTTGGGTCGACGCAGCACCCGCACCTCGGGCAGGACGAGTCCTTCCACGATGTCGGCCGTCCCGTCGGTCGAGCCGTCGTCGACGACGATCACCTCGACACGATGGTTGCTCGCCACCGCCGACCGCACCGTCGCCTCGATACCGGCGGCCTCGTTGTAGGCGGGCACGATCACCGACACCGGATCGGTCACGGGCGGCCCCCAGGCGGGGTGCGCCCGTGACCGCCGCCGGGCGTGCACGTGCGCCCCCAGCACCAGCAACAGCAAGCGCAGGATGGTCAGCCCGCACACCGCGATCAAAGCCCATTTCAGCCCGGTCACCACCATGAGCGCGCCGTTGACCAGCACGAGCAGCCCGGAGCCCGTGGCCCGGTCCACGGGCGCGGCCGGGGTCGCCCGCTCGGTGCCGAGGACGTCGGTGATCGTGGAGAACTGGTAACCCTGTTCCTTCAGCTGCGGGATGAGCACGTCCAGCGCGGCGACGGTCTGCGAACGGTCACCTCCCGCGTCGTGCAACAGGACCACTCCACCACGCCCGTCCGGTGGCGTGGAGTTGCGCACGATGGCGTCCACGCCCGGCCGCTTCCAGTCCTGGCTGTCGATGTCGCTGAACACGGTGACGTAGCCGTGCTCGCCGGCCCGGCGCACCACGTCGTACGCCGGGTTGTCGATGGCCTCCACGGTGGACGAGTACGGCGGGCGGAACAGTCGCGTGGTGACGCCTGCCGCCCCGGCGAGCACCAGTTGCGTCTGGTCCAGTTCCCGCTCCACGCGCCACGAGGAGACGTGCGTGAGCTCCGGGTGGGTGAACGTGTGGACACCCAGCTCGGATCCGGACTCGTGGATCCGACGCACGACGTCGGGATGCTGCGCGGCCATGGAGCCGACCACGAAGAACGTCGCAGGCACGTCGTGCCGTTCGAGGACCTCCAGCACCCGGGGCGTCCATACCGGGTCGGGACCGTCGTCGAAGGTCAGTGCGACGGTCCGTGGGGGCATCGCCGTGGACTGCGCCGAATCACCGTCGGCATGGACGAGCGCACCGCCCTCGCTGATTCCCGGCGGGACCTCCGACCGGCTGGCGAACTCCCGCTGCGGATTCGCGTCGTTGCCCACCTCCGCCGTGGTGTAACCAGCCACGAGCAACACGAGCACGAAGAGCAGGCTCACCACCCCGGCCACGATCCACGACCCGCGCACACGCACACGCATCGGAACTCCTTACGACTCGAACGTGTGCGGTAGGTCCGTCCATCGGTCGTCGTCGACGACCTCGAACCACTCGTCCGCGGAGAGGGCGTACACCGACCAGTTCCCATGCTCGTCCTCGGTGGACTCCGCATCCTCGGTGGGCTCGGTGGAATCGGGCTCCTCTGTGGTCTCCGGCTCCTCGGAGGGTTCGATGAATTCCGTGTCCTCGGTGGTCGCGCCGGTCGACGAAGGTTCCTCGGAGTCGACGGGCTCGGTGTCCTGGGTGTCCTGGGTGTCCTGAGTGTCCTCTGTGCCTTCGGCACTTCCCGAGTCCTCGGCGGTGAGGTCCTCGTCGGTCGCGTCGGCTGCGTTGTGGCCGTCCTCGTCGTTCTCGCCGGCCTCGCCGTCACCGCCGTCTTCGTCAACGGGATACTCGGAGCTGCCGTACTCGTCGTCGGCGTCCGTGTCGTGGTCGCCGTCTCTGTACTCGCCGCCGTCGCCGTAGTGGTCGCCCGGCCCGTCGTCGGCGTGGGCGCCGTCCTCCTCGCCAGGGGACTCGTCGTCGTCCCCACTCGGGTCTTCCCCGCCCGCGTCGTCGCCGGGCGCCTCGTCGGACTCGCCCGGAGCGGCGTTCCCACCGTGGGAATCGTGCTCGTCGTCGTCCCAGCCCCGGCCACGCTCGGGCCGCCGGCTCGGCTCGTGGTCGGTCTCGCCATCGACGGTGTCCGAGTCGATCTCTTCCGCCACCGGCGACGCGAGCGCCATCGGGGCGGGGTTCTGTGATCGAAGCGGAGCGGTCTCGGCCTCCACCTCGACGTCGTCTCCCCCGGCCCGCGGTTCCCGCGCAGTCGCCTCCCCGGCGGGCCCGACCGCCGCGCGCCCGCCGGTGCCGGCCTCACCGGGTCGCGCGGGACGCACGGCGAGGGCGTCGTTGAGCAGCCCCGGAGACTCGTCCACGACCGGCAACGCGATTGCGGTCGGCGCGGTCGAGGGTCCTTCCGTGAAGAGCAAACCGCACGCGGCCAGCGCCATCACTCCCCCGCCCGCGGTCACCCCTGCCGTAAGGCGTAACCACATCCGACGACGTCCACGCGGGTCGAGGAAGATGGGGTCGTCGGAAGCGGTCAGGCGATGGTCTACCCCGAAGGACTCGGTCACGATTCGTTTCCTCCTGCTTGGTGGTGGTCCGATCGCGGGCCCTGCATCAGCGACCGGGTGAATGCGTGTGGGTGTTGTCCGAGACCGCTACATCGACTGGAAACGGTGGCCTGCCCGGGGCAGGCACCGTTGTCGCGGTTGAGCGACCAGAAGCCGAGGAAGGCCAGCGACCGCGCCGTGGCCAGCTCACGCAGTGCTCGCGCGTCCGCGAGAGTGGTGACGGCGCCGGTGTCGTTGCGTCCGGCCATGTACGTGAGGCCGAGCCGGGCGTAGGCGTCGGCGCGGTCGTCGTACTCCCAGAGCCGTTGGATCTGGTCGGTGACTCGTTCGGCGGCGTCGGCGATCGTGGCAGACCACTCGCCGCGCTGCGGGAAGTTCATCACCATCGCGTTGACCGTGACGTCGAGCTCCCGCTCCCTCAACGCTCGGAGCAGGTGCACACTCGCCGGTGTCAGTCCGGACTCCGCGTCCCGGACCGGCACCGTGACGACGAGTGCGACGGCGTGCCGGTCCCGCACGATCCGGAGCGCGTCGGCCACCAGGTCGGCCGACACGTGCTGCTCGACGTCGACGTCGAGGGAGTCCGCCCGCAGTGCCGTCACGGCGGAGCCGTAGGCGGCGGCGAGCTGCTCAGGCGTGTCGCAGGTGGCTTCGAGGTACTGCCCACCGGCTCCGCCTGAGGCGACCGTCACCGCGCCGCCCCTGTCGCGCAGTCTGTTCACCTCTGCGGTGAGCGCGGGATCGGTGACCGGCCGCGAGCCGTTCCACGACGGCGCACACCGGCCGTCGTCGGCGAGCAGGAACGACAGGACGAAGCGGTCGATCCCCGTGGAATCCGCGACCGCCGTCAGATCCGGGATGCGGGCCCCGGCGTAGACGTACGGGGCGACGACGACCTTCCGTTCCGTCGTGGTGGGCGCGCACGCTGCGAGCAGCAGAACCGAGAACAACACGCTCGCGGCCAGAATCGGTGTGCGTGGTGCGGTACCGGCAGGAGAGCTGACAGGGGAGGTGGGGCCGACCGACGTTCGGCGAACCACGGAGTACACGCCTTCCTCCCCGATGGCCGACGTGCTCGCTCACCACGCCGGCCCGCTTCGCGACCACCCGCGGGCATGTCGACAGAACAGTCCTCATTGGACAGCAGGTCGATGCACGAGCGCGAATGCGCGCCACATCGAAAACCGCGGGACACCGTCAATTACGGCTACTGGAGAGAAAAAGTGAACGCCCTGTCCGAGCGAAACGTCCGATTGCTACGTCCACAAAGGACATCAAGGGGATGGTTGCGGTCAGGCGAAACCACCCTGCCCGCCGACAGGGTGGCTTCCGTCGCACCTGACGTGGCGCGTTGCGTGGGTCAACGCGCGGACTCGCTCCGGCTACCTCCCAACAGTGCACCAAGGGCGATCATGCCGATCCCCAGGCCGAGGTGAAGCCAGTCGTCCGCACGGTTCAGCGGCACGAAGTTCGCCGCGGATTCACTACCGACCACCAGCCCGTAGATCCACAGCGCGAGGTAGATCACTCCACCACCGATGAGGTATCCCCGGGCGGCACCCGCCGTCCGCATGGCCGCGAGCCCGACGACACCGAACAGCAGGTGCACGATGTTGTGCAGGATCGACACCTGGAAGACACCGAACAGCATCGCCTGTGACTCGTGACCGGCGAACTGCATGGTCCCGTAGTCGGTCGTCACCCCCGGGATGAATCCCAGGATCCCGACCACCAGGAACACTGCGCCGACCACACCCGCGGCCGTCTGCAGCGCCGGCCGTGAGCGAGTGCCCGCAACGGCACGCCACGGGTGAGCGGATGAGTAACTCATCGTCCCTCCCTCCTCGGGTACTGGGGAGTTCCCTCTCGCGTGGGTTTCACACCTGAATGGCCGCACCATTCGGGCGCGGACCATGACCGAAACCACCCGCACGGGTGGCCGTACCCGGCGAAGCCGTCACTCACACGGTCCAACTCATGGCTTGAGCAGCACCTTCGTGTAACCCTCCTCGCGTCGGTCGAAGCGGACGTAGGCGTCCGGGGCGTCCTCCAGCGGGCGACGCTGCGACACCACGAAACTCGGCTCGGCCCGCCCCGCGATGATCAGGTCCCGCAGATGCCGGTTGTAGGCCTTGACGTTCGCCTGCCCGGTTCCCATCCGCAGGCCCTTCTCGAAGAAGCGACCGATGCTGATGACCAACTTGCCGTTGCGCGCGTCCTCCGACGGACCACCCGGGTCCTTCGGCACGTAGAGGCCCACCACACCCAACGATCCGGTCGGGCGCACGGTCTCGATCAGATCGTTCAGCACCGTGGCGGGCTGCTCCTCGCCCTCGGGCACCGTGGCCTGGTAGCCGACGGCGTCGATCCCGCGATCCACCCCGCCGTCGGTCTGATCGACGATCTGCTCCGGCGCGCTGCCCTTCGTGAAGTCGATCGGAATCGCACCGATCTCCTCGGCCACCCTCAGCCGGTTCGGCACCCGGTCGACGACGAACACCTTCGACGCCCCGCGGAGGACCGCGGAGTACGCCGCCATGAGCCCGACCGGCCCGGCCCCGTACACGGCGACGGTGTCACCGGGCGAGACCCCGGCGAGCTGGGTCGAGTGGTACCCGGTGGGGAAGATGTCGGCGAGCATCGCGAAGTCGTCCTCGTGCTCGTCGCCCTTCGGCAGCTGCAGGCAGTTGAAGTCGGCGAACGGGACGCGGAGGTACTCGGCCTGACCGCCCATGTAGGGCCCCATCCCCACGTAGCCGTACGCGCCGCCCGCGAAGCCGGGGTTCACCGTGATGCAGAATCCCGTCTTGCCGTCGAGACAGTTGCGGCAGAACCCGCACGCGATGTTGAAGGGCATGACGACGCGGTCGCCCTTCTTCACGGACACGACGCCCGACCCGACCTCCTCGACCACGCCCATGTTCTCGTGCCCGAACACGATGCCGGGCTCGGCCATCGTGCGGCCCTCGTACATGTGGAGGTCGGAACCGCAGATCGCCGTCGAGGTGATCCGCACGATGACGTCGGTCGGCTGCTCGATCCTGGGGTCTTGCACCTCCTCGACCTGGACTTCGTTCGGCCCCTTGTACACCACGGCTTTCATGTCGCCCTCCCTGTCGTGTGCCTTCGATTTCCGGCTACCCCGGCGGGGAGGGCCCAAGCAGGCGCCGACGGGCGGAAATGTCGGAGCGCTCTGGTAGACCTGCCCGGCCAACCGAACACCTGATCGATTTCTTTTCCGAAGCGATCACTTGTTGTTCGAAAGTGATGCCCGTTACAGTGGCACGCACCGACAGCTCGAAAGGAAGAGCAGATGAGCCGAGTCCGGGTCCTCGTAGGAACGCGCAAGGGTGCGTTCGTCCTCACCGCCGACGGACGACGTGACCGGTGGCAGGTGGACGGCCCCTTCTTCGCGGGGTGGGAGACCTACCACGTGGCCGGGTCCCCAGCCGATCCCGACCGGCTCTACGCGTCGGCCTCGCTCGGCTGGTTCGGCCAGCAGGTGCACCGCTCGGAGGACGGCGGCCGGACGTGGGAGCCCGTGGGCAACGAGTTCTCCTACGTCGGTGAGCCGGGGACCCACCAGTGGTACGACGGCAGCCAGCGACCGTGGGAGTTCACCCGGGTGTGGCACTTCGAGCCGTCGCCGACCGACCCCGACCGCGTCTACGCGGGTGTGGAGGACGCCGCTCTGTTCCGCAGCGACGACGGCGGACGCCACTGGCAGGAGTTGCCGGCGCTGCGCACGCACGAGTCGGGCCCGTCCTGGCAGCCCGGCGCGGGCGGCATGTGCCTGCACACCATCCTCGTCGATCCCCGCGACGAACAACGGCTGCGCGTGGCGATCTCGGCCGCGGGTGTGTTCGCCAGCGACGACGGCGGCGAGACCTGGACACCGGCCAACAAGGGCCTGGTCAGCGACGGCATCCCGGACCCCGACTCCGAGGTCGGCCACTGCGTGCACAACCTGGCCCGCCATCCCGAGCGCCCCGACACGCTGTTCATGCAGAAGCACTGGCACGTGATGCGCTCCGACGACAACGGCGCGAGCTGGTACAAGATCTCCGGCGACCTGCCCACCGACTTCGGGTTCCCGATCGACGTCCACGCACACGAACCCGACACCGTGTACGTCGTCCCGATCACCAGCGACTCCCTGCACGTCCCGCTCGACGGCCGGTTACGCGTGTACCGCACCCGCAGCGGTGGCAACGAGTGGGAACCGCTGACCAACGGCCTGCCCCAGGAACACTGCTACGTCAACGTGCTCCGCGACGCCATGGCGGTCGACTCGCTCGACGCGTGCGGCGTGTATTTCGGCACCACCGGGGGACAGGTGTACGTCTCCCCCGACGCGGGCGACCACTGGACGCCGATCGTGCGCGACCTTCCGCCCGTGCTCTCCGTGGAGGTGCAGACGCTGCCATGATCCGGGTGACACTTCCGCCGCATCTGCGGACTCTGGCCCACGTACACGGCGAGGTGCGGCTCGACGTGCCCGGCGCGGTCACCTTGGGCGCCGTACTCGACTCCCTGGAGGCGACCTATCCGGTGCTGCGCGGCACCATCCGCGAACACGGCACCAAGAAACGACGGGCGTTCGTGCGGTTCTTCGCGTGCGAGCAGGACCTGTCCCACGTCCCGCCCGACACCCCGCTACCCACCGCGGTGGCCAGCGGGGCCGAGCCACTCCTCGTCATCGGAGCGATGGCGGGCGGCTGAGCCGACGTCCCGATCAGTCGACCAGGACGGGCAGCTTCTCCACGCCGTAGACGATGGACGTCTTGCGGAAGTCCAGCTCCGCCGCGGGCACCGCCAACCGCATCGACGGGAAACGCCGCACCAGCGCCGGGTAGGCCGCGCGCAGCTCCATCCGGGCCAGTTCCGCGCCCACGCAGCGGTGCACGCCGTACCCGAACGCGAGGTGGGAGGTCGGCGGGCGAGTGCCGTCGAAGACCTCGAGGCGCTCGCCCAGCGCCTCGTCGCGGTTGGCGCCACTCAACGACACCACGACCATGTCGCCCTGCGCGATCGTCCTGCCACCGATCTCGATGTCCTCGCGCGCGAACCGGGGGAACGCGACCTGCACCACGGTGAGGTAACGCAGCAGCTCCTCGACGAAGCCGTGCACCACCTCGTCGTCGTCGCGGACGCGCTTGAAGATGTCCTGATCCTGCAGCAGCACCAGCGCACCCAGCGACAGCATGCTCGCGGTGGTCTCGAAGCCGCCCGTCAGCACGCCGTCGGCCAGACCGGCGAGCTCCCGGTCGTCCACGTTGTCGCCGTGATCCTTGATGATCATCCCCAGGAGCCCGTCGCCAGGGTTCTCGCGCTCCTTTCGCACGACCCCCAGCAGGTACTCCAACGACTCGGAGATCGCGCCCAGTGAGGCCCCCGCCCCACCGAAGAGGTCGAACCGCTGCACGGCGAGGTGCTGGAACTCGTCCCGGTCCTCGTACGGCACGCCCAGGAGCTCGCAGATCACCAGCGACGGGATCGGCAGAGCGAACTCCTCCACGAGATCGACCGGACCGTCGACCTTCGCCATGGCGTCGAGACGCTCGTTCACGATCCGCTCGATGCCGGGCTTCAGCCGGGCCAGGCGGCGCATGGTGAACTCGGGAGTCAACAGCCGACGCAACCGGGTGTGCACCGGCGGGTCCGCGAACCCGAGGCCACCGGGATTGTCGTCAACCTTCGCGCTGGTCTTCCCCACCAGATTGGTGAAGTCGTTGCTGAAGGTCTTGGCGTCACCGAGGACGGCCTTCGCCTCCTCGTGCCCCGTGACCAGCCACAGGTTGAGACCGAACGGAACGGGCAGCTTGCTGACCGGTTCCTCGGAGCGCCTCTGGCCCAACTCGGGCACCGGGTCCAGACCGTTGCGGCGCAGCGGCATCAGCACGCCGTCGGGCAACAGGCTCAGTTTCGAGAGGTCGAGCCCCTTCTTCTGTACACGCGCGACGTAGCGACGCGTGAACCACGACACGACTCGCGACCGGAGATTCCCCACGGCTGCACACAGTATCAACCGACCGGCGGTTGACGGCATCGTATAGCCGAATTCCCTTCGCCTTCTACGACGCCGTCGCACCAGGTCAGCCGCTTTCCGTCCACAACCGCCGGCGCGACATCGTCCCGCGCTGCGCCCGATGGTCTACGCCGCGCCGGGCGCGTGCACCTGGATGTCGGCGAGCAGCTTGGGCACGAGCTCGTCCAGCTCCATCCTGCGCTCGACGTTCACGAGCTGCGACGGCGTGGTCCTCGTCGCCACGCGCGGCGGTGCCAGCAGGCTGCAGCAGTCCTCGTCGGGCAGCTTGGAGATCTCGGCCGTGCCGATCCGCCGCGCCTCGGCGATGATCTCCTCCTTGTCGAACGCCACGAGGGGACGCAGCAGCGGCAGCTCCGCCGCCTCCTCGACGGTCGCCATGTTCGCCAGCGTCTGGCTCGCCACCTGGCCCAGGCTGTCGCCCATGACCAGTGCCTGCGCGCCGAGTTCCTTCGCGAGCGCCGAGGCGGTCCGCACCATCAGCCTGCGCTGCGCCACGATCTGCAGGTTGCCCGCTCCCGCGGTGGCGAGCGCGCGCTGCGCGTTGCCGATCGGGATCACGTGCAGCCGGGAGTCGCCCTGGAACCGGTCGAGCTGACGTACCAGCGCGTACGCCTTGTACGTCGACGACGGCCCCGTGAGCGGGGCGCCCGTGAAGTGCACGAAGTCGCACCGCAGCCCGCGCCGCATGGCGCGGTACGCCGCCACCGGCGAGTCGAATCCGCCGGAGAGCATGACGAGCGCCCGCCCACTGGCGCCGACGGGCAGGCCGCCCTGCCCGCGCTGCTTGTCGAGGGCGACGAACACCTCACGTTGGTCGACCTCGACGGTGATCTCGACCTCGGGATGGCTCAGGTCGACCGGCCAGCCCCACTCCTTGACGACCTGACTGCCCAGATGCGCGGCCAACTGCTCCGACTTCATCGGGAACGTCTTGTCGCGGCGGTGGGCCCGGACCGCGAACCGGCGGGGTCCCGCCGACTCGGGGCTGCCGAACCGCTCGGTGAGCGCCTGCAACACCGTCTCCACGGTGTCGTCCACGGTGCGCGCCGTGCGCAGCGCGGGTTGCACGACGCTCACGCCGATCACCTTCTGCGCGCAGTCGAGCAGCTCCTCCACCGGCGCGCCGGACAACACGACGACACCCGGCCGCTGGGAGATCCGGATGGGAGCCGACGCTCCCGCCACCGCATGCCGGAGGGATTCACGGAGGTGTTCCTCGAACCTGCCGCGATTCCGCCCCTTGAGCATGAGTTCGCCGTACTTCAACAGCACGCACGGCCGAGCCATCCGTACACCTCCCTGTCCGCGCTCAGAAAATCACCGTGACGATACCGGCTGCTCTCTCACACTCGTGACGGTCGGTCCCGATACGCGCCGGACGGGCAGCTCGGCTCGCGCAGAGCGCGAGTGCGGGGCGCCCGGACGCGACCCGGGAGACGGCACCGACACGACCTGCGTCGGCTGGTCCGCCGACTCGCGCGACTCCGCCGAATCCGCAGCCTCGGCCGACTCCGCCGGCTGGGACTCGGCCGCGGACCGGGCGGACGGCACGATCCCGACCGGTGGGGCCGTCCGATCGACCGCGATCTCGTCGGGCAGCGGTTCGATGAGCGGCAGGGCACCGGCCAGCGCCTCCCGCGCCGTCCGCAGCTCCGCGGCCGCCTTCCGCCGGGCCTCTTCCAGCGCCTGGACCCGCGCGGTGGCCTCCGCCACGATGCGCTCCGCCTTCGCGGTGGCCTCCGCCACGACACGCTCGGCCTCGGCGCGGGCGTCCGCGTCCCGTTGCGCGAGCGCACGGTTCATCTCGTCTCGACGCGCGGCGAGGTTCTTCGCGAAGTCCCGTTCGAGCTCCTGCCTGCGGCGCAGGGCACGCTCGTCGGCCTCCCGGCGTTCCCGCTCGGCCTTCTCGGCCTGCGCCGCCGCGTCGGCCTTGAGCTGCCGCACGAGTTCGCGGTGCTCCTCCTCCAACTCGGTGCGACGCGATTCCAGTTCGGCTTGCCGCTTGTCGAGTTCCTCGCGCCTGCGTTCCGCTTCGGCGTTCGCCGTGGCGACGATGTCCTTCGCCTCGCGCTGCGCGAGATCGACCATGTGCCACAGGCGCTCGGAAAGTCCGTCCGTCTCCACCGGCGTCCGGCACACTCGGTCGAGCCGCTGCCGCAGTTTCTCGTTCTCCGTACGCAACGCGGCGAGTTCTCTCGACTGCGAGCGAACGTATTCCGCGGCGGCATCCCGGTCGGCGGCGGTCGCCTGAAGTGCCTCCAGCAGACCGCTCACGTGTTTTCTGACTTCGTTCCGGTCATATCCACGCCACGTCACGCGGAATTCACCTGGCTGTTGCGGCCGACCGTGAAGGCCCTGTCCACTCGTCATACCCACCTCGCCCGGCATCAGTGAATGGCCCAACCCTAGACGCGTTGCTACTCCAAGAGTAGTAAGGGTTTCGAGCGAGGTGCCCGCGGGCTCAACCGCCGACGAGAATCACAGTGAACACAATGGACGCTGCCGCCGAGGCCGCCGCCCGGACGTGGTTCCAGCGCGTCCACTCCCTCACGTAACGCGCCCAGACTCGCACTGCTTCCGATCCATCCGGAGCATTGTCGAGTGCCCAATTCCTGGGCAGGTGGGCGATTCTGGTAATTCCCACCGTTCCGCCGACGTAGAGTGCGGCCCCGGCCACCGACAGCGCGAGCGAATCCCCGTTTCCGAGCAGCGAGAGCACCGCGGGTAGCGGCGCGAGCAACGCCGTACCGACGAACACCGACAGAAACGGCGGGCGCAGCGCGGCAGCGTTGATCGCGCGCATGGCGGCCACCCCGGCCTCGGCCTGCAGGGTCGACAGTCCGCGCATCACGAACGCCGAGAAGGCGAAGAGCACCCCCGCCACCACACCGCTACCCACAGCGGCGGCCACGGTCAGCATCAGGCGAGGGTCGGACAGCAACACCGAGTCGATCACGACCAGGATTCAACCAGCGAGCACGGCCGGACACCATGGTCGAGACGCCACCGCGCACCCGAGCGTCGCGCCGGTCCGCCGTGGACCCCTCATGCTCCGGTGACGGCGGCCTGTGTGCGCGGAGCCCGCAGTCCGAGCCGGTCCACCAGCTCCCGGGTCGCCTTCGAGCGGTTGAACGTGTAGAAGTGCAGCTCCGGTACACCCTCGGCGAGCAACTGCTCACACAGCTCCGTGATCACGTCGAGCCCCTCGGCCCGGAAGGCCTTCGGATCGTCGCTGAGCGGTTCGAGACGCTCGACCAACCATCGCGGGGGTGTCGCCCCCGACAACTCGATGGTCTTGCGCCAGGTCCGGGGCGTGGTGAGCGGCATGATGCCGGGCAGCATGAGCGCGTCGCTTCCCGCCGCGGCCACCCGATCACGCAGTCGCAGGAAGTCGTCGGCCTCGAAGAACAGCTGCGCGATGGCGAAGTCGGCACCCGCGTCGAGCTTGCGCACGAGGTAGTGGGTGTCGGTCTCCAGATCCGTCGAGCGCGGGTGGCCGTACGGGAACGCCGACACCCCCACGCAGAAGTCCCCCAGCTCGCGCACGAGCCGCACGAGCTCCTCGGCGTAGGTCAGGCCCCGCGGGTGGGCCACCCACTCCCCCATCGGATTGCCCGGAGGGTCCCCGCGCAGCGCGAGGATGTTGCGCACGCCCACCGCGGCGAAGTGGCCGATCACATGGCGCAGTTCCGCCACGGAGTGATCGACGGCCGTGAGGTGCGCCATCGGCACGAGCGTCGTGTCGGTGGCGACACGGGCGATGTTGCGGATGGTGCCCTCGCGACTGGTCCCGCCCGCGCCGTACGTGATCGACACGTACGCGGGGTCGAGCGGCTCCAACTCGCGGATCGACCGCCACAGGATCGCTTCGTCCGCCTCGTCGCGGGGTGGGAAGAACTCCACCGAGAACGTCGGACGCCGTCCGCTGGTCAGCCGGTCGACTACCGTCCGCACGATCATCTCCCTTCGGGGGCGACGGGACCGCCGGCGGTCCGGTCGGAAAACGCCGGCGGCCCCGAGGCGGGCACCGTCAGTAGCGATAGTGGTCGGGCTTGTACGGCCCTTCCACGTCGACGCCGATGTAGTCGGCCTGCTCCTTGGTGAGCTTGGTGAGCTTGACGCCGAGGGCGTCGAGGTGCAGGCGCGCGACCTTCTCGTCGAGCTTCTTGGGCAGGACGTAGACCTGCTTGTCGTACTCGCCGGGCTTCGTGAACAGTTCGATCTGGGCCATGACCTGGTTGGTGAAGCTGTTCGACATCACGAAGCTCGGATGTCCGGTCGCGTTGCCCAGGTTCAGCAGCCGGCCCTTGCTGAGCAGGATGATCGAGTGCCCGTCGGGGAAGGTGTACTCGTCGACCTGCGGCTTGATCTCGACGCTCTTGATGCCCGGGATCTTCTCCAGCCCCGCGACGTCGATCTCGTTGTCGAAGTGACCGATGTTGCCGACGATCGCCTGGTGCTTCATCCGAGCCATGTGCTCGGCGGTGATGATGTTGAAGTTCCCGGTGGTGGTGACGAAGATGTCGGCGATCTCGACGACGTCCTCAAGCAGCGCGACCTGGTAGCCGTCCATCGCCGCCTGCAGCGCGCAGATCGGGTCGATCTCCGTGACGATCACCCGGGCGCCCTGGCCGCGCAGCGACTCGGCGCTGCCCTTGCCCACGTCACCGTAGCCGCACACCACGGCCACCTTGCCGCCGATGAGCGTGTCGGTGGCCCGGTTGATGCCGTCGATGAGGGAGTGCCGACAGCCGTACTTGTTGTCGAACTTCGACTTGGTCACCGAGTCGTTGACGTTGATCGCGGGGAACAGCAGGTCGCCACCGCGAGCGAACTCGTACAGGCGGTGCACACCGGTGGTGGTCTCCTCGGTGACGCCCCGGATGTTCTTCGCGATGCGGCCGAACCGGCCGGAGTCCTCGGCGAGGCTGCGGCGCAGGGTCTCCAGGATGACCCGGTACTCCTCGCTGTCGTCCTCGGAAGCCTCGGGCACCGCACCGGCCGCCTCGAACTCGACGCCCTTGTGGACGAGCAGGGTGGCGTCACCGCCGTCGTCGAGGATCATGTTCGGGCCGTCCTCGCCGAAGCGGAACAGCTGGTCGGTGCACCACCAGTAGTCCTCGAGCGTCTCGCCCTTCCACGCGAACACGGGCACACCCTGCGGGTTGTCCGGCGTGCCGTTCTTGCCCACCACCACGGCGGCGGCGGCCTCGTCCTGGGTGGAGAAGATGTTGCAGGACACCCAGCGCACCTCGGCGCCGAGCTCCACGAGCGTCTCGATCAGCACCGCGGTCTGCACGGTCATGTGCAGCGAACCGGCGATCTTCGCGCCCTTCAGCGGCTGCTCGGCCGCGTACTCCTTGCGAGTCGCCATCAGGCCGGGCATCTCGTGCTCCGCCAGCCGGATCTGGTGCCTGCCCGCCTCGGCCAACGACAGATCGGCGACGGCGAACTCGAGGCCGTTCACCTTCTGCAACTTCGCGCTCATAGTGTCCTTTCTTCGTGTGGGAGTGCGCCCACGTGTCAGGTGTTGAAGTACTTGGCCTCGGGATGGTGGGCCACGATCGCATCCGTCGACTGCTCGGGATGCAGCTGGAACTCCTCGGACAACGCGACACCGATGCGCTCGGCGTCCAACAGCTCCACGATCTTCGCGCGGTCCTCGAGGTCGGGACAAGCACCGTAGCCGAACGAGAACCGTGCCCCGCGGTAGCCCAGCTTGAAGTACTCCTCGACGTCGTCGGGGTCCTCGGCCGCGACCGGCGTCCCCGAGGAGAACCGGAGCTCCTCGCGGATCCGGCGGTGCCAGTACTCCGCCAGCGCCTCGGTGAGCTGGACGCCGAGCCCGTGGATCTCCAGGTAGTCCCGGTAGGCGTTGCGAGCGAACAGCTCGTTCGCGTGGTCGGCGATGGGCTGGCCCATCGTGACGAGCTGAACGGGCAGCACGTCGACCTGGCCGGTCTCCTCCGCCTTCTGCCGCGACCGGAAGAAGTCCGCGAGGCACAGCCTGCGGTCACGCCGCTGCCGGGGGAAGCGGAACCGCAGCCGCTCCAGCGCGTCGGGCTCGTCCTTCTCCAGCACCACGAGGTCGTTGCCGTCGGAGTAGCAGGGGAAGTAGCCGTACACGAGTGCGGCGTGCGCGAGCACACCGCGGGTGGACAGGTCGTCGATCCAGGCCCGCAGCCGCGGCCTGCCCTCGCTCTCGACGAGTTCCTCGTACGACGGGCCCTCGCCCTTGCGCGCGCCCCGCAGTCCCCACTGCCCGAGGAAGGTCGCACGTTCGTCGAGCAGCGCCAGGTAGTCGGCCACGGCGATGCCCTTGACCACCCTCGACCCCCAGAACGGCGGCGTCGGCACGTCCACGTCGAGGTCGACGTCGGAGCGGGTGGTGTCGTCGAGGCTGGGCTCCGTGCCCTGCTCGGCCTTGCGCTTTTCGGCGATGCGCAGCGAGCGCTCGCGGCGGGCCTTGCGCTCGGCCCGCTTCGCCCGCTCGGCCTCGTCCTCCTCGGTGGCCTCACCGCGCTTGACGGCCATGACGCGATCCATGAGCCGCAGGCCCTCGAAGGCGTCCTTGGCGTAGTGGACGTCGCCCTGGTAGACCTCGTCCAGGTCGTTCTCGACGTACGTGCGGGTCAACGCCGCCCCGCCGAGCAGCACGGGGTACTTCGTGGCGACACCGCGGGCGTTCATCTCCTGCAGGTTGTCCTTCATGATCACCGTGGACTTCACCAGCAGGCCCGACATCCCGATGGCGTCGACGCGGTTCTCCTCCGCCGCCTCCAGTATCGCGTTGATCGGCTGCTTGATCCCGATGTTCACGACGTCGTAGCCGTTGTTCGACACGATGATGTCGACCAGGTTCTTGCCGATGTCGTGGACGTCGCCCTTGACCGTGGCCAGCAGCAGCTTGCCCTTGCCGTCGGTGTCGGTCTTCTCCATGTGCGGTTCGAGGTAGGCCACCGCTGTCTTCATGACCTCGGCGGACTGCAGCACGAACGGCAGCTGCATCTGACCCGAGCCGAACAGGTCGCCGACGGTCTTCATCCCGGCGAGCAGGTTCTCGTTGATGATGTCGATCGGCTTCTTCTGCTGCATCGCCGCCTCGAGGTCGGCTTCCAGCCCGGTGGACTCGCCCTCGACGATGCGCTTCTCCAACCGTTCGAGCAGCGGCAGTTTCGCCAGTTCCTCCGCGCGGGACTCGCGAGCCGAGGACGCCGTCTTGCCCTCGAACAGCTGCATGAGCCGCTGCAACGGGTCGTAGCCCTCGCGCCGCCGGTCGTAGACGAGGTCGAGCGCGACCTCCCGGGCCTCGTCGTCGATCTTGTTCATCGGCACGATCTTCGACGAGTTCAGGATCGCCGAGTCGAGCCCGGCCTGGCGGCATTCGTGCAGGAACACCGAGTTCAGCACCTGCCGCGCAGCCGGGTTGAGGCCGAACGACACGTTCGACAGCCCCAGGGTCGTGAGGACGCCCGGGTGGCGCTGCTTCAGTCGACGGATCGCCTCGATCGTCTCCAGCGCGTCCTTGCGGACCTCCTCCTGACCTGTCGTGATCGGGAAGACCAGGCAGTCGATGATGATCGACGACAGCGACAGGCCCCAGTTCGTGGTGAGGTCCTCGATCGCGCGCTCGGCCACCCGCACCTTCCAGTCGGCGGTCCGAGCCTGCCCCTCCTCGTCGATGCACGTGACGACCACGGCCGCCCCGTGCTCGACCGCGAGCTCCAGAACCCGCTGGTAGCGGCTGTCCGGGCCGGTGCCGTCCTCGTAGTTGACGGAGTTGATCGCGCAGCGTCCGCCGAGGTGTTCGAGACCGGTGCGCACGACGTCGGGCTCGGTCGAGTCGACCATGACCGGCAGCGTGGACGCCGTCGCCAGGCGGGAGGCCAGCTCGGCCATGTCGCGCGTCCCGTCACGCCCCACGTAGTCGACGCACAGGTCGAGCACGTGCGCGCCTTCCCGTGTCTGCGCCTTGGCGATCTCGACACAGTCGTCGTAGCGCTCCTCGAGCATCGCCTCGCGGAACTTCTTCGAGCCATTGGCGTTGGTGCGCTCGCCCACGTTGAGAATCGAGGCGTCCTGCTCGAACGGCACCGGCTGGTACACCGACGACAGGGCCGGCTGGATCCGCGGCTCGCGTTGCCGCGGCGGCAGGGACGACACCGCCTCGACGACCGCCCGCACATGCTCGGCCGTCGTCCCGCAGCACCCGCCCACCAGGCGGACCCCGAAGTCCCTGACGAACGTGGCCAGCGCCTCGGCCAGCTCGTCCGGGCGCAGCGGGTAGACCGCGCCCTTCGGACCGAGTTCCGGGAGTCCGGCGTTGGGCATCACCGAGATCGGCACACTCGCGTGGTCGGCCAGCACGCGCAGGTGCTCACTCATCTCGGCCGGACCGGTGGCGCAGTTCATGCCGATCAGGTCGATACCGAGCGGCTCCAGTGCCGTGAGCGCCGCGCCGATCTCCGAGCCGACGAGCATCGTGCCCGTCTGCTCGACCGTCACCTGCGCGATGAGCGGCACCCGTCGTCCGGCCTGGGCCATCGCACGCTTCGCGCCGACGATGGCCGCCTTGGTCTGCAGCAGGTCCTGCGACGTCTCGACGAGCACGGCGTCCACGCCGCCGTCCAGCATCCCCAACGCGTTCTCGACATAGGCGTCGCGCAACACGTGGTAAGGCGCGTGACCGAGCGTGGGCAGCTTCGTGCCCGGCCCCATCGACCCCAGCACGAACCGAGGCTTCTCGGGTGTCGCGTACTCGTCGGCGCACCGCCGAGCCAGCGTCGTCCCCTTCTCGGCCAGCTCACGAATACGGTCGAGGATCCCGTACTCGCCGAAGTTGCCGTAGTTCGTGCCGAACGTGTTGGTCTCGATCGCGTCGCACCCAGCTTCGAGGAACCCCCGGTGCACGGTCGACACGACGTCGGGACGCGTGTCGTTGAGGACCTCGTTGCAGCCTTCGAGGTTGTCGAAGTCATCGAGCGACAGGTCGAATTCCTGGAGGGCGGTACCCATCCCGCCGTCCGCGACGAGGATCCGCCGGTCCAGTTCGACGAGAAACCGACTGTCCATGATCACACCCGCAGCTTGGATTCGATCTCGGCCGCGGCGTCGTTGCCGTAGGTCGTCGCCACCCGCTTGGAGAAATCCGCCCGATCGAGGGTGTATTCCTGCGTACCGACCGACTCGAGGACGATGGCTGCAAGGGTACACCCGACCTGCGCGGATCGCTCCAGACCGAGCTGTGCGTGCAGGCCCCAGAGGAACCCGGCGCGGAAGGCGTCACCGACTCCCGTCGGGTCGACCTCGTCGTCGACCTTGACCGCGGGCACCGCCAGGGGCTCGGTGTCCTTCGACTCCACCCGGACGCCGTCGGGGCCGAAGGTCTTCACCCAGTAGCCGACCCGGTCCAGCACCTCGGCCTCGGACCAGCCCGTCGCCTTGAGCAGCAGCGAGGTCTCGTACTCGTTCGTGAACAGGTAGGCGGCCCCCTCCACGAGGATGCGGACGTCCGGGCCCTCCATGCGCGCCAACTGCTGGGACGGGTCCGCGGCGAACGGGATGCCGCGGGCACGGCACTCCTCGGTGTGGCGCACCATCGCCACCGGGTCGTTCGGCGCGACGATCACCAGGTCGAGTGCGCCCACGCGGTCGGCGACGGCCTGGATCTCGATGTCGCGGGCCTCCTCCATCGCCCCGGCGTAGAAGGTCGCGATCTGCGCTTGCGCGCGGTCGGTGGTGCACAGGAAGCGCGAGGTGTGCTTGGTCTCCGAGACGTGCACCGACCGGGTGTCGACACCGTGTCTCTCCAACCACGAGCGGTAGTCGGCGAAGTCCTTGCCGACGGCTCCCACCAGCACGGGATTCATGCCGAGGCTGCCGAGCCCGAAGGAGATGTTGGCGGCCACCCCGCCCCGACGGATGTCGAGCTGGTCGACCAGGAACGACAGCGACACCTTGTCGAGCTGGTCGGTCACGAACTGTTCGGAGAACGTACCGGGGAAAACCATGAGGTGGTCGGTGGCGATGGAACCGGTCACCGCGATGCGCATGCGAGCACACTCCAGAATTTCTTGACTTTCGAGGGGCGAAAGATCGATCGGCGGACACGTCACCGGATGGCCGCGACTCTCGCGGTTCGGCCACCCGGCACGTGCCGTCGGTGAGGAGACGTGAGACGTCCTCGTGCGCTCACGCCTTCGCGGCGTCCTTCAGCGCGGGCGCGCGGTCGGTGCGTTCCCACGGCAGGTCGACGTCGGTCCGGCCGAAGTGACCGTAGGCGGCCGTCGGCGCGTAGATCGGACGCAACAGGTCCAGATCCCGGATGATGGCCGCCGGACGCAGGTCGAACACTTCCGTGATCGCGGCCTGGATCTTGGCCGGATCCACCTTCTCGGTGCCGAACGTCTCGACGAACAACCCCACCGGCGCCGCCTTCCCGATCGCGTACGCCACCTGGATCTCGGCGCGGTCGGCCAACCCCGCGGCCACGATGTTCTTGGCGACCCAGCGCATCGCGTACGCCGCCGAGCGGTCCACCTTCGACGGGTCCTTGCCCGAGAACGCACCACCACCGTGGCGCGCCATACCGCCGTAGGTGTCCACGATGATCTTGCGCCCGGTCAGGCCCGCGTCACCCATCGGACCACCCACCACGAACCGTCCCGTCGGGTTGATCAGGGTGCGCGGCTCGGAGGCGTCCAACCCCAGGGACGCGACCTCGGGCTCGATGACGTGCTGCACCAGGTCGCGGGCCAGCATGCCGTCGAGGTCGATGCCCTCGGCGTGCTGGCTGGAGATGACCACGGTGTCCAGCCGCACCGGGCGGTCGCCCTCGTACTCGATGGTCACCTGCGTCTTGCCGTCGGGCCGCAGGTAGGGCACGGTGCCGTCCTTGCGCACCTCGGTGAGCCTGCGCGACAGGCGGTGGGCCAACGCGATGGGCAGCGGCATCAGCTCCGGGGTGTCCGAGCACGCGTAGCCGAACATCAGACCCTGGTCGCCCGCACCCTGGCGGTCGAGCTCGTCGAGGGCCTGGTCGAGGCGCGTCTCGTACGCCGTGTCCACACCCTGGGCGATGTCGGGCGACTGCGAACCGATGGCCACGTTGACCCCGCACGACGCACCGTCGAAGCCCTTGGCCGACGAGTCGTAGCCGATCTCCAGAATGCGGTCGCGCACGAGAGTCGGCACGTCCACGTACGCCTCGGTGGTCACCTCGCCGGCGACGTGCACCTGACCGGTGGTGATGAGCGATTCCACCGCGACCCGGCTCCGGGGGTCCGCGGCAAGCAGGGCGTCCAGGATGGTGTCGCTGATCGCGTCACACATCTTGTCCGGGTGGCCCTCCGTGACGGACTCACTGGTGAACAGCCTTCGATTAGCGGTCACTATGCATCCTCGTCTTTCATCGCTGACATATCGCCGTTCGTCTCCGGAGTTCCACGTCGGGCCGCGCGTGGACGTCTGCCTCAGGCGAGGTTACCGGCCCGGGCACCCCCGACCCAGTGCGTGAGAACGATCTTCGAGCCGCGTGAGCTAAGTCTCGTTCACGTCGCCTCCACTCCTCGACCGATCCCACACGACCGCACACCTGCGGTGACGCACTCTGCACGATCCGTTCTGCCTCGCGACCCTCGGAGGGAAACCGAACACACGGAGTGTGCTCACTTCGCGGCGATGGAAACCCAGGTTCCTATGCTGTCGTGCGACCGGTCGAGCATCGGTCGGACCATGGTCGGCCCACGGAACGAACATGTGTTCGCAGCGGAAGTCGCGGCGGTGGCACTGCCCGGACAACGGCGCGGCACTTCTCGCCACCCAGCCGCGAAGACGCCGATTCGGTGAACACCACACCGAAACGACACCTTCGCGAATCTTCATGAATTTCTCCCCATAAGGCCGATTCCACACGCATTGCACCGACCGCCAATCCCAACACAATCAGTTGATCTTCGCAATACCCCTCGGGGGTGCCGAAACCGGGACACCACAACCGAGAACGGGTTTCCCTACATGAAACGCGCGATCCTTCACGGCGCCTTCGAATCCGCTATGGTGGAGCACCATTCCGCCCCTCCGGCGAGAACACCGAATCCACTCCCTCGTTGCGCACACCGTTCGGAGCCGAGGCGCATTCCGAACCCGAGCGACGACCCTCCCCTCCAGGCAAACCCCCGTGCGCATGCCACCCCGACCTCACCCGGAACGCAATTCCGACCCGCGTGTGAACATTCCCGGAATAGGCCGAAGAAAGACGATCGACAATTCTGGCGATTGATTCTTCAGTACACGGCAACCGAGCAGGAGAACAACATCGAAGCGGTCGCCCGAACGCACAGCAGCAGACCGACAATTCACCTGTCGAACGGCGTAGAAAGAGTGAGAGATCGGGGCTTAGTGTCCCGGTGCTGCTGGGGGTTCAGCACCGGGACACCCTCGCCACCGATGCGCCCTGGGGAGGGATGCGGGCGCACGGTCGGTCGACCAATTGTGCTTGACAATCCGTCGACTTCGGGGTTGAGCATACGTGCGCCACCAGTGTTTGCATAGTTTTTCACCGCTGCGCATTCCGTTCACCGGAACAGCGACCGAGCATCGTCGGCGAAGGTCTTCCACACCTGAACAGCCGCCCTCGCCAGCACATCCGCCACCGCGGAACTTTCCCCCACATCGGCTTCCGCTGCGTCGTAGTCGTCCCACAGCGCGGCGGCGGCCTCCGGCCGAAGCGTCGCCGCCGGATGCACCCGCCGCCCCGACCCGTCGACATAGCCGTCGTCAGGCTGAAGATCGAGCACGCGTGCGGCGGGCCGACCGGCGTCGTCGACGACCGAGGCGGCGAGTTCCCTCGCCCGGGCGGGCGCCTCCCCCGGGCCGGCGAGGCACAACACGCGGTGGTGCACCCGCCACAGCCCCAACCGCAGATCGCCGACGCCAGACGACGAAGCACCGGCGAGCAGCGGCTCGCCCGTGCGGTCGCACAGCGAACCGCGGATGCGGGCACGCGCCGACGCGAGCGCCCGGACGTAGGCGGCGACGTGGACGCGCTCGAGTTCCCCGAATGGCGCCCGATCGTGATGACACACCAGCGCAGCGAGCGGATACGCGGCCCGATGCCCCTCGGGTCGAGTCGGATCGGGCTCGGGCACGCCGGTGCGCCGCAACACCGGAACATCCCCGATGCGGTGCACGGGCCTGCGCACGTACCGCGTCAGCCGGAACTCGGCCTCGATCCGGTTCCGAGCAGCGGCGCCGACTTCGAGGCGCACCACCCACAGCCGCACGTGACGGCCATGGCGTCGGCGCTCCCAGTGCTCCACGTCGGAGGCCTCCCGGCTCGCCCGCACAGCCGCCACCCCGGACTCGCCGTCCGCGCCGGCCATCCGGGCGCGCGCGTCGAGGACGGCGAGACTCAACGGCGTGTGGTCGCCGATGCTCCGGTGACCGACCGTGGTGGCCGGACAGGACTCGTCGTCGTCGGCGACGTCCGCCGAGCCACCCTCCACACCGCCGTCGCACACGTGCGCCTCCCCCGCTGCGTCCTCGTGCTTTTCGATGCGCAGAACCGGCGACGCGACCAGGTGGGGGTTCGCCCACGGCCGACGCCGCCGGGGGCTAACGTGACAAGCGTCCAACTGTCCGTAGCCATGTCGAATGTAGCGCGATACACACCTAGCGCGCTACACCGCGGCGTGGCCCGTACGGGTGAAGTGTGCCCGCTTCACCCGCAGCCGAAAGGTGAGGCCCTTGGTCGAAGTGAGCCACGTCGTCGCGGAGTGGGCGTTCACCCAAGGTCTGAAGAAGCTGCGCGAAGCCAGCGAGAACTCCAACCAGAGCGAGATCGCTCGCCGAATCGGCAAGAGCCGCGCGACCATCGGCCACTACGAGATGGGCCGCTACCTGCCGAGCCACGACAGCCTCGAGATCATGCTCGACGCCTACGGCCACGGTGACCGCGCCACCTATTACCGGGAGCTGCGCGACCGGGTCGAGATGCACTCGCCCGACTGGTGGGAGGACGAGTTCCCCGAACACTTCCCGCCTCAGTCCATGGCGCTGCTCGCGGGGTTCGAGTACTCGGCGACAGACCTGCGGACCTTCGAACCGCAGCACGTACCGGAGCTGCTGCAGACCCCCGCCTATGCCGAAGCCCTGCTGCGCGCCGAACTCGCCGACCACCGTGCCGATCAGCTGACGCTGCACCTGCGCATGCTGCGAGGCCGGCAGGCGATCCTCAACCGCGCCGACCCGCCCCGCATCGCGTGCGTTCTGGGCGAGGCGGCGTTGCGCAGCCCGGTCGGAGGCCCGCTGGTTCACGGCGAACAGATCGCGGCACTCGTGTCGTTCGCGAATCGGGAGAACGTCGACATCCGCGTGCTGCCGGACAGCAGCGGCAGGCCCGCCGGCGGGGCGAGCGGGTTCACGGAACTCCTGCTGCCGCCCGACATCATCCAGGACTTCTCCGACGTGGTGTACGTCGCCACACCGGTCGACCGCATTCACTACGAGAGCCCTGACGCTCTCGCCGTCTTCCGGGAACTGTGGGATCGGGTTTGGGCGGCCGCACTCCCCGCGGAAGACTCGGTCGAGCTGATGGCGGACCTCGCCCGCCGGCTCACCAAGGACGCCTCCTGACGCCACTCCGGAAGCCGGGCGCCGGACATCGGCCGCCGCGCGCCGGACACCAGCCCCACGGGGCATGACAGCGCAGCCCCTCGGCCGGGCGCCGGCCGCGCTCGCCACCACACGGCCGCAGGTCGCGCCGTCTCCGGCCGTCCGGCACACCCGGGTGCTCGTCTCGCATGCCTTCCCCCTGCGGCGGTGACGTCGCACGGCGCGGAACGGCGCGGACGTCCTGGTGCGGTGCAGTGATGGTGTGGTGGTGCGACCGAGCCGGAAGGGGCAGTCCCGGCCGCACCACACGGCTGCCTTCGCACGATTGAACGGTCCCGCGTCGGCAACCGGCGTCACTGTAGCACGCTACGTCAGTAGTGCGCTACACCGCGGCGCTCCGCAACGGTGTCCATGCCGATGACCTACCGGCGACCTGCCGTAACAGGACAGCGAAGAGGGAAGCCAGCCCAACCGCGAGCACGTCGACACCCGGGGCCGGCGACGCAACGTCGCCGACCCCGGGTTCGACACGAGCTCACTCGGACAGCGGGCGACTCACCCCGCCGCCCGCCTCAGCCGGCCGCATCGGACCGCCTCGAGCAATTGCTCCGACGGCACGTCGAGCGCGACACTGAGCCACTGCCGCCAGTAGGGACCGGGGACTCGCTTGCCCCGCTCCCAGCGAGCGACCTCGTCGCGGCTCACGCTGGAGTTGTTCGACAGTTCGGCCAGCCGATCGGCGAGTTGATACTGCGTCAACCCCCGTAGCTTGCGGACCCGCCGCATCAGATCCCAGATCGGTTCACCGGCTCCCTCCGGAACTGGTTGGGACAACGCATCGGAACTCGACACGCTCGCGACGTCAACGGCGACGGAGCGTGCGTCCGAGGCCGTGGGCACACCAGCCCACGGCGTAGTCTCATGAATTGGCATCAGCATCGTCTGCGAGGTTCGGGAACGGTTTCCGCCTCGTCGTGGCAAGTCAGGTCACAGCAGGCGGATACGTCCCGCAAACCCCCAGCTGCGCGACCGCACCACGATCGACGCCACACCAGCTTCGTGCACAAGCACCGAAGCTGCTACCACCAAACGGGCTATTCTTGGCAATCGCAATTCACATCACACCGCGACCGGCGCAGATGCGGTTCCCCCGCCACCGGGGCCGCATTTAAGCAGCCGCGTCCAGAATCAATATCGACGCAGGACACGAGTCGTTACACGGCGCGCGGCCTCGGCGCACAGTAATACCCCTAAACCGCCCGAAAATCGTACTCGAGTACTATTCCTGGCCCCCTGCCCCGGAACAGCACAACGGCTAGAGTTTCGCAACACGTCATCCGTAATTCACAGGGAGCAGGCGTGCCAGCACGACGCGGCCAGGGACAACACGGCGCCACGGACACGACCCCCGACAGGGGGGAGGAGCGCGACTACACCGTTCGCGCGGTCGAGCGTGTCTGTTCAATTCTCAACCTGTTGCAGGAATCGGTCGAAGGCGTGTCCCTCATCGAGGTCGCCCAGGAAACCGCGCTACCGAAGTCGTCCGCGTTCCGCTACCTGTGGACCCTGGAGGCGCATCGCTACGTCGAACGCGACAGCTCCAGCGGCCTCTACCGGCTGGGTCTGGGCTTCGTCGGGATGCAGTCACGCCACCTGGAGGTACTGCGCGAACGCGCCCGCCCCTGGCTCGAGAAGCTGCGAGACGAGTTCGGCGAAACGGTCAATCTTGCCATTCTGGACGGCGACCACGTGGTGTATCTCGACGTCGTGGAGAGCCGGAAGCAAGTGCGATTCGCGTCGGCGCGAGGCTCCCGCGAAGCGCTGTTGTCCTCCGCGCTCGGCTGGGCCATCGCGAGCCGGCTGGCCGAACAACGCATGCGCGAAGTGGCCCACCACACGACCGCCGAGGACGACGAGGGCGCCGCACTGTTGCACGACCTCACGACGGTTCGCCGGCGCGGGTACGTGACCAGCGACGACGACGACAGCAGATGCGTCGCCGCCCCACTGCAGGGCACTCGCCTCCCGGTCGCCATCGGCATCTCGGCCCCCGCCGCCCGGTTCTCGGCCGCCGACGCGGAGAAGGCCGCCACGAGGCTCCTCGACGTGACCCGGGAGATCGCCACCAACCCGATTCCGGAGCAGCGCACGGGCGCCGCGAACACGCGCTCCTGACCCACCAGTACCCGCGCCACCTGGCCGCTGCGGCCCGCGTCGCACCGCGGTCCACACGGCGGCGCAGCGTGGCACAGTTCTATCGTGCTGCTATGAACGGTCCCGAACGGAAGAAGTACAACCCCGACAACAAGACCGGCTACGAGTACGTCCTCCTCGCCGACCACCTCGCCGGCCTCATCGACCGCGGCGAGTGGCCGGTCGGCAGTCGCATCCCCGGCGAACGCGCACTCTCCGAGGAGTACGGCGTCGCACTCGACACGGTCCGCAAGGCCACGAAGATCCTCCGGGAGCGGGGCCTGGTGCAGACGTTGAAGTCCAAGGGCACCTTCGTCGCACCCCAGGAGTGATCCGGAGTCAGGCCAGAAAGTCGAGCAGCGCCGCGGTGAGCGCCGCCGGCGCGTCGTGCTGCACCAGGTGCCCGGCATCGGCGATCCGCTTCAGCCGGGCCCCCGGGATGCGCCGCGCCAACTCCTCGCCACGCTGCAACGGCAACCACGCGTCCTCCTCGCCCCAGCACACGAGCACGGGCGCCTCGACCTGGTCGAAGCGATCCTCGATCTCGTCGGTGTAGCGCTGGTCGGCCTGCGCGATCTGCCGGTAGAAGGCGGACTGGCCCTGCTCACCCAGCCACGGCCGCACCAGCCGGTCGAGCACCTCTGCGGACGGGGATCGATGGAGCGCTCCGGCGACGTACTCGCGCACCAGTGCCGCGTGCAGGTGCGGTGGCAGGTTCTCGAACACCTCCGCGTGGTCCCGGACGAGCCGGAAGAACGGTGATCCCCACGGCGCGAGCGCCACGACGTCCACCAGGGCGAGGCGCCGGTACCGCGCCCCGTGCAGGAGGTGCGCGCGCAGGGCGACCGCGCCGCCGATGTCGTGTGCGACCACGTCAGGCTCGTCGAGCCCCCAGCGGTGGAGCAGCGAGGCGAAGACCTCCCCCTGCGCCCGCAACGATACGTCCTGTCCGCCCCGCTGGTCGGATTCGCCGAAGCCGAGCAGGTCCCAGACGTAGACCTCGTGCAGCTCGGCGAGTGCGGTGGCCACGTCCCTCCACACCCAGGAGGAGAAGGGCGTACCGTGCAGCAGCACGACGGGGCTACCCTGCCCCCCACCGCGACCAGCGCACCGCTCCACCCGGCGTGTCGAGCTGTTCCGACAGCGCCCAACGTCCCATTCTCGAACCCCTCCCCCGTTACCAGCTGAAGCCTTCAGACGGTAACATCAACTTCATGCCGTTCCCAAGGTCGGAAGCACCGGGCGAGTTGGGCTTGCTGGAACAGCTCTGCAACTCGGCACGGTTGCTGTACACGGAGGACGCGTTGATTACAGCGGCGAGCGCGTCCGCGTGGCTGCGTGCGAACGGCGTGGACGCGGGCGAGATCAAGGGCAAGGAACACGAACTCCTGCTGAAGTTGCGGGAGACCGTGCGCGATCACCTCGACGGCCAGGATCGGACGTCCGAACTGAACAAGCTCGCGAAGGTCTTGTTGGCACCGCCGCGGTGGTCGGCGCAGGGTGAACCCGTGCTGCCTCCCAAGAAGACCGGCACACTCGACACCTACCTCGGCGAGTGCCTCGCCCTCGTGTTCACGTCCGGGCTGACCGGCGAACTCGAGCGTCTCAAGGTCTGCCGGAACCCGGACTGCAGGTGGGTCTTCTACGATCGCTCGCCCGCACAGAACAGCGTGTGGTGCAGCATGGACGTCTGCGGTGCGCGACAGAAGATGCGTACCTACCGTTCGCGGCACGCCCGATGACGGTCCCAACGCGCCGGTTCAGGACATCGCCGGCGACGTGGCGGCCGCGAGTACGGCGGCGCTGAAGTCGCGGCACACCGGCAACTCCCGCTCCAGGTTCGTGACCCGCAGCGGCCGTAGAACGGCCGTCGAGCCCACCAGAGCCCAGCGCACCGAGAGCCGTTCGGCGAGCGCGGACACGTGGACCAGGACGGACAGCCCGGCGGCGCCGAAGAACGTGGTGTCGCTGAGGTCCAGAACGAACGCGCGGGCAGAGGGCAGCGACGTGTCGATGCACTGCCGCACCGTGGGTGCTCCGAGGATGTCGACCTCACCGGTGACCCGCACGACGACCAGCCCGATCGCAGGCCTGTCGATTCGCACGTCGACGAGGTCCTTCCTGCATGCCATCCGGTCGCCGCCTCCCGTTGAACGGTTTCCCCCGGCACGGCTGGATCACAACCAGCTCGACGGTACGCCCACCGGCGCAGATAACGCAAGCACAACGATTCGTGCACAGCCTCGGCGAGAGACTTTCCCACTTTAGTCCACAGTGGATAGAGCGTGCCACCCGCGCGGTCACTCGCCCTCGCTCGGGAGAGCGATTCCCGTAGGTGATCGACGAGGCGTCACACATCCTCACTCTGTCGAGTGACGACACAAGGCATAACCAGCATCGATGGTCACCCACGATGACGTATGAGCGCGTCGTCGACCGGGTGCTCCCGCGTGTCAAGCCTGTCGCCCAACCAGCCGTGGCAGTGGTGTCGCGCCCGTTTCGCCTGGGTAGTCACGGTCCCGTGACTCCTGACGAGCAATCCCGCCTCGCGGCACGCGACAAGGCGGGAGGCTCAAGCGGGTACGAGGATCTCTCACCGTTGTTCAACACACTGGCCGCACTGGATCCCGAGGATCCGCGACGGACGGCTGTGCGCGACGAGATCATCACCCGTTGCCTCCCGCTCGCCGAGCACATCGCCCGGCGCTTCGTCGGCCGTGGTGAGCCGAGAGACGACCTGGTGCAGGTCGCCAGGCTGGGGCTGCTCAACGCCATCGACCGCTTCGATCCGACACGCGGTACCGAGTTCGTCGCCTTCGCCGTGCCCACGATCATGGGCGAGGTCCGGCGGCACTTCCGCGACTCGAGTTGGGCGGTCCGGGTGCCCCGGCGGCTGAAGGAGCTGCACCTGTCGTTGAGCCAGGCGAGCGGAAAACTCGCCCAGCGACTCGGCAGGGCACCGACTCCGAGCGAGCTGGCCGCCGAACTCGGTCTCTCTCCCGAGGACGTGTGGGACGGCCTGCTCGCCGGAAACGCCTACCAGTCGGTGTCGATGGACGCGGCCTACGACGACGAGGGAACACTGCCGCTCGCGGAAACCGTCGGCGAGGACGACGTGCAACTCGAGAACGTCGAGTACCACGAATCCCTGCAACCACTTCTGGCGAGCCTGCCGGAACGCGAGCGCCGCGTGCTGATCCTGCGGTTCTTCGGCAACATGACCCAGACCCAGATCGCCGAGCGCGTCGGGATCTCGCAGATGCACGTGTCGCGGTTGCTTGCGCGCACGCTCGAGTTCCTCCGCACCCGGCTCAGCGAGTGAGCAAGACCGTTTGGCACGACCACCCTCGGGGTAAGCCGCAGCCGAGCCACATGGGTGAAGTCTCGACGAGCCGGACGGGGTGGCATGGATACCGAGATCACGCTCATCGTCGACGGCCATCGTCACACGGTCAAGGTCGACACCCGGATCACCCTCCTCGACCTCCTGCGGAACCGACTCGGGATCACCTCGCCGAAGAAGGGGTGCGACCACGGCCAGTGTGGTTCGTGCACCGTGCTGAGGGACGGGCGGCGGGTCACGACGTGTCTGACCTTCGCCGCCGCGGCCGACGGCTCCACGATCACCACCAGCGACGGCCTCCGCGGGGAGGACGGGTCACCGCATCCACTGCACCGCTCCTTCCTCGACCATGACGGCCTGCAGTGCGGCTACTGCACCCCGGGCCAAATCTGTTCGGCGGCCGGAATGCTGGCCGAGGCACAGGCGGGCTGGCCGAGCGCCGTCACTCCACTCACCGCGGCCACGCCCGCACTCGACGCCGACGAGATCCGGGAGCGCCTGAGCGGGAACCTGTGCCGCTGCGGCGCCTACCAGGGCATCGTCGCCGCCGTCACGTCGGTGGCGGAAGCGCAGGGACTGGCCGGGCCGGCCACCGCGCAGCGGAGCGCCGAGTCGTGATCCCGTTCGAGTACCGCAGGGCCGAGGACGCGGCCACCGCCGTCGCCACGGTCACGGACAACCGCAGAGCCTCCTACCTCGCGGGAGGCACGAACCTCGTCGACCACATGAAGCTCGGCATCACCTCCCCCGAGGTCCTCATCGACATCTCCGGCCTGGAGCTGGACGCCGTCGAGGAGCTGCCCGACGGCGGTGTCCGGCTCGGGGCGGGAGCGCGCAACAGCGACGTCGCCGCTCACCCTCTCGTGCGGGCCCGTTACCCCGCGCTGTCGCAGGCGCTGCTCGCCGGCGCGTCCGGACAACTGCGCAACCTCGCCACGGTGGGCGGCAACCTGCTGCAACGCACCCGCTGTGTCTACTTCCAGGACGTCACCACGCCGTGCAACAAGCGCTCCCCCGGTGAAGGGTGTTCGGCGCTCGGCGGGTACACGCGCTATCACGCCGTGCTCGGGGCGTCCGAGCACTGCATCGCCGTGCACCCGTCGGACATGGCCGTCGCGCTCGCCGCGCTCGACGCCGTGGTGCGCATCCGAACCGTGAACGGCGAACGCACGGTCCCCGCCGTGGAACTGCACCGCCTTCCCGGTGAGCACCCCGAGCGGGACACGGTGCTCGAACACGGCGAGCTGATCACCGCCGTCGATCTGCCCCCACTGCCGTTCGCCCGGCGATCCCGCTACACCAAGGCCCGGGACAGAGCCGCTTTCGCGTTCGCACTCGTGTCCGTGGCCGCGGCGCTGGACGTCCACGACGGCACCGTGCACGACGTGCGGATCGCCTTCGGCGGGCTCGCGCACAAACCGTGGCGCGCGACCGCGGCCGAGCGCGCGCTGCGGGGCACCGAAGCGACTCCGGAGTCCTTCCACGACGCGGCCGAACTGGAGCTCGCCGACGCGAGACCGTTGCACGACAACGCTTTCAAGATTCCGTTGGCACGCTCGATGCTCGTCTCACTCCTGCGAGAACTGTCCCAGGAGGACACATGACCGAGCCGTTGCGGACCCGCGCTGTCGGCACCGACCTCGAACGGGTGGACGGCTGGGCGAAGGTCACGGGAGTCGCGCCGTACGCCGACGAACATCCCGTCCCGAACCCCGCGTACCTCCAGGCGGTCCAGTCGACGGTCGCGCGAGGACGGGTCACCGAGGTCGACGCGAGGGCCGCCACGGCACTCGACGGTGTGCTCACCGTGCTGACTCCCTTCAACGCACCCCCGCTCCGACTCGGTCACGACGCGGAACTGGAGGTGCTGCAGTCGGACGCGGTGTGGTTCCGCGGCCAGATCGTCGCGGCCGTGGTGGCCGAGACGCCGGAGATCGCCCGCCAGGCGGCCGACCTCGTGCGCGTGAGCTTCGACGTGCGACCACACGACGTCACCCTGTCGGCCGACCGGGACGACCTCTACAAGCCCGAGGTCGTGAACCCTCGCCATCCGACCGACACCCTCACCGGAGACCCCGACTCGGCTTTCGACTCCGCCGACCGGGCGGTGGACGCCACCTACACCACGGCGATGTACCACAACAATCCGATGGAACCGCACACGACGGTCGCGGTGTGGCACGGCGATGACGACACCGCGGCACTCACGCTCTACGACTCGACACAGGGCGTCCATCCGCTGCGCGACGCCGTGGCGGCCGTGTTCGACCTCGCCCCCGAGCGGATCCGCGTCGTGTCGCCGTACGTGGGCGGTGGGTTCGGCTCGAAGGGAAGACCGCACGCGCACGTGGTCCTCGCGGCGCTGGCCGCCCGCCGAACCGAGGGGCGGGCCGTGACGTTCGCGGTGTCGCGCCGGCAGATGTTCTCGTTCGTCGGCTACCGCACCCCGACGATCCAGCGGATGCGGTTGTCGGCGGGTACGGACGGCAGGCTGACCGGCATCAGCAACGACGTCGTCGAGTTGACGGCGCGGTTCAAGGAGTTCGCCGAGCAGACCGGCCTGCCGACCCGGACGATGTACGCCGCGCCCCACCGGCGCACCACGCACCGGCTGGCCGCGCTGGACGTCCCCGTGCCGTCGTGGATGCGGGCGCCGGGCGAGTGTCCCGGGATGTTCGCTCCCGAGGTGGCCATGGACGAGCTCGCCGAAGCGTGCGGCCTCGACCCCGTGGAGCTGCGCCTGCGCAACGAACCCGAACGGGACCCGGACACGGGACTGCCGTTCTCGACCCGCAACTTCGTCGCCTGCCTCACCGAGGGAGCCCGGCGCTTCGGCTGGGAGTCGCGGCCCCGTGTGTCCCGCTCGACGCGCGACGGCGACTGGTGGGTGGGCACCGGTGTCGCGGGCTCGACCTACCCGGTGCTGCGGCAACCCGGGTCGGCGGCGGCGTCCGTGCGGTACCGCGACGGCCGGTACGAGGTGGGGATCGGCGCCGCCGACCTCGGCACGGGCTCGTCGACGGTGCTCACCCAGATCGCCGCCGACGCCCTGGACGTCGCTGTCGACGACGTCGACCTGCGCATCGGCGACACCGCGTTGCCGCGGGCACCGGTCGCGGGCGGGTCCTCCGGCACCGCGAACTGGGGATCGGCCGTCGTGGCGGCGGCCCGGCAGTTCCGCGGCAAGTACGGCCCCGACCCGGCCGACGGCGACGAGTACACCGGCTCGGACGACGGCGGGAAGAAGCGGTTCGCGATGGCCGCCTACGGCGCGCAGTTCGCCGAGGCCCGCGTCAACGTCCACACCGGGGAGATCCGCGTTCCCCGGCTCCTCGGCGTGTTCGCCGTCGGTCGTGTGATCAACCCGAGGACGGCGCGGTCGCAGCTCGTCGGGGGCATGACGATGGGTCTGTCGATGGCGCTGCACGAGGCGAGCGTGCTCGACAAGCGGTTCGGCTTCGTGGTGAACCACGACTTCGCCGAGTACCACATCGCGACTTGCGCCGACGTTCCCTCCGTCGAGGCGCACTGGATCGACGAGGACGACCCGCACCTCAATCCGATGGGCAGCAAGGGAATCGGAGAGATCGGCATCGTCGGCACGGCCGCCGCGATCGCCAACGCCGTGCACCACGCCACCGGCGTCCGCATCCGTGACCTGCCCATCACGAACGACAAGGTGTTCGAACCCAACCTGAGCATGTGAGGAGTGATCGGTGAACCAGCCGCAGCAGAGTCAGCAACCGCCCGGCGACACCGGCCGGATGGCACCCCGCCCCCGCGACGAGATGCGCGACTGGGTGGGCCGGGATCTGCTCCACGGACGCAAGGCGCTCATCACGGGTGGTGACTCCGGCATCGGCCGGGCGGTCGCGGTCGCGTTCGCCAAGGAGGGCGCCGACGTCGCCATCGCCTACCTCAGCGAGCACGACGACGCCGAGCACACCGCCCAGCTGGTCCGCAAGGAAGGCCGCCGCTGCCTGCTCCTGCCCGGCGATCTCGCCGACGCCGCACACTGCGAGCGGATCGTCACCGACACGGTCCGCGAGTTCGACGGCCTCGACCTGCTCGTCAACAACATCGCCACCCAGCAGGAGCACGAGTCGTTCGAGGAGATCGACGACGAGCAGTGGACGCACACGTTCGACGTCAACATCCACTCCTACTTCCGCGTGACCGCCGCGGCGCTGCGGCACATGCCCCAGGGCAGCGCGATCGTGAACACCGGATCGGTGAACGGCCTGCGGGGCAACAAGAAGCTCATCGACTACTCGGCGACGAAGGGCGCCGTGCACGCGTGGACGTTCGCCATGGCGCAATCGCTCGTTCCGCGGGGCATCCGCGTCAACTGCGTCGCACCGGGGCCCGTCTGGACCCCACTGATCCCGGCCACGATGTCCGACGAGCACGTCGAGCAGTTCGGACAGCAGGTGCCCATGGGACGCGCCGCCGAGCCCGACGAGCTCGCGCCCTCGTACGTGTTCCTCGCGGCGAACCGCATGTCGTCGTACTACACCGGCGAGGTCATGGCCGCTCTCGGCGGCGAGACCACGCCGGGCTGACGCCACCGGGACGCACCGAGACCCGAAGGAGGACCGCATGGACCCCAGGACGGACGACCTGTGGGACGAGTTCCACCGGGTCGTCAACATGACGTCGCGGGAGCTGTCCGAGTGGCTGCGGACCCGCTCCGCCGACGTCGACGACGAGGAACTCCCCGATCAGGCGGGCTCTCAACTGGGTCGGCGCGTGCTGGAGATACTGGGCAAGCGCAAGACCGACCTGGAGGACGACGACGTGGACGTGATGCAGCGCGTCGTCGACCGGGTGCACGGGCAGCGCCGCGACGACCTGGAGCCCACCGCCGGGGACGTCCGGTGGCGCCACCGCCTGATGACGATCGGCCACGACCCGCTCAAACCCGTGACCTGAGCGGGTGCACGTACCGCCGTCCGGGCGTTGTGTTCACCTGCCTCCCCGCATACCGTGGCACCTATGAGGCCACGTGTGCTGGTCACAGGTGTCGGCACCATCCTGCGCGGTGACGAGGGCTTCGCCCTGGAAGTGGTCCAACGGCTCGCGGAACGCCGGCTGCCGGCGTGGGTCCAGCTGGCCGACCACGGCATCGGGCGAAGCAGGCTGCATCACGACATGCTCGGCGACTACGACACCACGGTGCTCGTGGACGGCACGCCCCACGGCGGCGTTCCCGGCCGGTTGTGGTTCACGGACCTCGACCTGACCGACGCCGACACCGGGGCCGAGTTCCCGATGCCGGCGCGTCACCGCCTCACGCCGGCGGCCGAGCTCACGCTCCTGCGGCTACTCGGGGGCGATGCGTCCCGGCTGGTCGTGGTGGGGTGTGAGCCGCACACGACCGACGGTGTCGGGCTCAGCCCCGAGGTCCACGCCGCCGTCGACGACGCCGTCACGCTGATCACCGAACTGGTCTGGGGCGAGCCCACCGCCCTGCCCACCGTCGAGAGTGGAGTGCCGCCGACGGTGCCGTCCACTCTGCCCGACTAGCCCTCCGGCGCGTCGACTACCCGGGTTCGTCGTCATGCCGGGTGGTCGTCCAACTACTAGCGTGAGAGGCATGATCGGGTTACCGGACGCGGTCACCGCGTGCCTCTTCGACCTCGACGGCGTACTGACCAGCACCGCCGCCGTGCACATGCGCGCCTGGAAGCAGACGTTCGACGAGTTCCTCGCCGAGCACGAACCGGCAGCGGACCCGTTCACCGAGCGCGACTACACGACCTACGTCGACGGTCGTCCCCGGCTCGACGGCGTCCGCGCGTTCCTCGCCTCCCGGGGTATCGAACTCGCCGAGGGTTCCCCGGACGACGACGTCGACGCGGACACCGTGCACGGCGTCGGCAACCGCAAGAACCGCTTGCTGCTGCGGCTGATCTCCGACGGCGTGACCCCGTACCCGGGTTCCGTCCGCTACCTCGACGCAGCCAGGGGACTCGGCCTCGCCATCGGCGTCGTCACGTCGTCCGCCAACGGCGCCACGGTGCTGGACGCCGCCGGGCTCAGCGACTACGTCCAGGCCCGGGTCGACGGTGTCGTCATCAAGGAGAAGGGGCTTCGCGGCAAACCCGCGCCCGACTCGTTCCTCGCCTGCGCCGCCGAGCTCGACGTCCGGCCGTCGGGCACCGCGGTGTTCGAGGACGCGCAGGCCGGGGTACGTGCGGGGCGGGACGGCGGCTTCGGCTACGTCGTCGGCGTGAACCGGGCTGAGGGCGACGGGCACGCCGACCAGGAGAAAGCCCTGCGGGATCAGGGGGCCGACATCGTCGTGAACGACCTCGCCGACCTGCTCGAGGAGGGAGCGTGACCAACCACCTGCCCAGGCCGGAGCGCGGATACACGCGCTCACCGTGGGAGCTGCGCTGGCAAGGGCTCGACGTCGACGAACTGCAGCGCACCGAATCGACGTTCGCGCTGTCGAACGGGCACATCGGCATGCGGGGAACGCTGGAGGAGGCCGAACCCCGCGGTCTTCCCGGCACGTACCTCAACGGCTTCTACGAGGAACACGAACTGCCCTACGCCGAGGCCGGGTACGGCTACCCGGAAGCGGGACAAACCGTGGTGAACGTGACCGACGGCAAGGTCATCCGCCTCCTCGTCGAGGACGAGCCGCTCGACATGCGCTACGGCCAGGCGACCGACCACCACCGGGTGCTCGACTTCCGGTCCGGGACGCTGCGACGGCAGACGGAGTGGACGTCGCCCACCGGCCGACGTGTCCGGGTCCGCACCGAACGGCTGGTGTCGTTCACCCAGCGCGCGGTGGCCGCCGTCCGCTACGAGGTCGAGCCTCTCGACGGCCGCATCCAGCTGGTCGCCCAGTCGGACCTGCTCACCAACGAACCCATCGAGCACGAACCCGGCGATCCCCGGGTCGCGGCGGCGCTGGAGGCTCCGCTGGTGTCCGAGTACGCCAAGGCCGAGGACTACCGCGCCGTGCTCGTCCACCGCACGAAGCGCTCCGGCCTGCGGATGGCCGCCGCCATGGACCACCAGATCGAGGAGAGTCCCGGCCTGCGCACCGACATGGAGTGCGAGGCGGACCTCGCCCGCCTAACCCTCGCCGTCGACGTGCCGATGGGCAGCAAGCTCTGCTTCACCAAGTTCCTCGCGTACGGCTGGTCTGCGCAGCGCTCCATCCCCGCGCTGCGGGCGCAGGTCGACGCGGCTCTGGCAGGTGCGCTGCAGACCGGCTGGGACGGGCTGCTCGCCGAACAGCGGGAGTTCCTCGACAACTTCTGGGCGAGCGCCGACGTCGAACTGGACGGTGATCCGGAACTCCAGCAGGCCGTCCGGTTCGCGCTGTTCCACGTGTTGCAGGCCGGGGCCCGCGGCGAGAGTCGCGCGATCCCCGGCAAGGGGCTCACCGGACCCGGCTACGACGGGCACGCCTTCTGGGACACCGAGACGTTCGTACTGCAACTGCTCACCTACACGCTTCCCGACGCCGCGCGCGACGCCCTCCGCTGGAGGCACTCCACACTGGACAAAGCCAAGGAGCGCGCGGCTCAGCTCGGTCTCCGGGGTGCGTCGTTCCCCTGGCGGTCGATCAACGGCGCCGAGTGCTCGGCGTACTGGCCCGCGGGCACGGCCGCGTTCCACGTCAACGCCGACATCGCCGACGCCGTGCTGCGGTACCTGAACGCCACCCACGACGTCGAGTTCGAACGGGAGTGCGGCACCGAACTGCTGACCGAGACGGCACGCCTGTGGATCTCACTCGGTCACCACGACCCGCACGGTGGCTTCCGCATCGACGGCGTCACGGGTCCCGACGAGTACTCCGCCGTGGTGGACAACAACGTCTACACCAACCTGATGGCGCAGCGGAACCTGCGCGCCGCGGCCGACTCGTGCGAACGGCAGCCGGACATCGCGGAACAACTCGGCGTCGACCACATCGAGGTGGCGGGCTGGCGGGAGGCGGCCCGCAAGATGCGCGTGCCGTACGACGACCTGCTGAAGGTGCACCCGCAGTCGGAACGATTCACCGAGCACGCCAAATGGGACTTCGCCAACACCCCGCCCGACCGCTATCCCCTGCTGCTGAACTACCCGTACTTCGACCTCTACCGCAAACAGGTGGTCAAGCAGGCCGACCTCGTGCTGGCCATGCACCTTCGCGGCGACGCGTTCTCCCTGGAGCAGAAGCGCCGCAACTTCGTCTACTACGAGGCGCTGACGGTGCGGGACTCGTCGCTGTCGGCGGCGACCCAGTCGGTGATGGCCGCCGAGTGCGGACACCTGGAACTCGCCTACGACTACTTCGCCGAGGCCGTGCTCACCGACCTGCACGATCTGCACCACAACGTCCGCAACGGGCTGCACATGGCGTCGTTGGCGGGATCATGGCTGGCGATCGTGGCCGGGTTCGGCGGCATGCGCGACTACGACGGCGAGCTGAGCTTCCGGCCCCGGTTGCCTCCCGTGCCGCACCGCATCGCGTTCCGCATGTGCTTCCGCGGCAACCAGTTCTGCGTCGAGATCCAACAGGACATCGCACGCTACTGGTTGACGCACGGAACACCGTTCACCATCACGCACTACGACGTTCCGGTGACCGTCACACACGACTCGGTGACGATGCCGATCCCTCCGGCGGAGCAGCTCGAACGCCCCTCCCAGCCCGCCTGGTGCGCGCCGGTGCGGCGACTGCCTCATGCGACGCCCACCGCTCCGGCGATGTCGCCGAGTCCGGCAGCCACCGCGTCGCAGACGTAGCCGGCTCAGTCGGGCGGCTCGATGGTGCCCGCGTCGGGGTCGACGTCGTCGGGCCGTACGTCGTCCCGGTTCGGCGGCTCGGGCACGTCCCGGGTGGGCAGCGCGCCCAGATCCCGGCTGCCGCGACGGCGCTCACGCTCCAGCTCGGTCTCGAAGTCGGGTGGCTCCGGCTCGGTCGGTTCGCCGACGTCGTCGTTCGGTCGCATCCGTACCCCTCCTCACCTCTCGCACCTCCGGGCCGGCGGTCAGGCCGCACTGACCCGCTTACCGAGACCTTCCCGTAGCTCGTCCGCATCGTGCAGCAGGGACAGCAACACACCGTGCGTCGTCGACCAGGGGCAGATCGCGGCGGGCCCGCCGAACACGGTGAGCAGAGCTTCGGCCACGACGGCCCCCGCCAGGGACTGCCGCGCCCGGGGCCGGGAGATGCCGGGCACCTCGGAACGCCGCGACGGAGGCAACGCCGCCAGCCTCGGAATCAGCTCGCGGACGTCCTCGACGTGCAGCTCACGCGTCCGGATCGTGCCCTTACGACGGCGGCCCGCCACGACGGCGAGCTGCCGCAGCACCTTCGAACAACCGACGATGCCGAACTCGCGCAGACGCGCCTCGTCCTCCCCGAGGGCCTCACGGATCTCCTCGATGGCGTGTGAGCGCAACGCCGCGATGGCCTCCTCCGAGGGACGGTCGGTGTCGAGCCGCCACGCACGGGTCGTCTCCCTCGCCCCGAGGGGAAGCGACCGGGCGAAGTCCGCGTGCAGGCCGCTTCCCGCGGCGAGTTCGACGGTGCCACCACCCACGTCGAGCACGGACAGCGGACCCATCCCCGCTCCGAACCAGGCCCGCGCGGCACGGTAGGACAGGCGCGCCTCGTCGATGCCGCTGAAGAACCGCAGGCGGCGGCCGGTTTCCGACTCGACCCGGGTCACGACCTCGTCGGCGTTGCCGGAATCGCGGATGGACGACGTCGCGAAACAGAACACGTCGTCGACGCCGTGGCGGGTCGCGATGTCGTCGGCCACCCGAACGGCGGAGACAATGGCCTCCACGCCGTCACTGCGCAGCCGTCCCGACAGGTCGAGTGCCCGGTCGAGACGCAATCGCGTCTTGTGACTCAGGACGGGTTCCAGCAGTGATCCGCCGCGGTCGACCACCAGGAGACGTGCGCTGAAAGACCCCACGTCGAGCACGGCCACCGTGCCCCTCATCGTCACAGTCGTCCACCTTTCAGTTGTGTCCGAAGAACCAGACTTCCCGCCTTCGGCGACAATTCAACAGAGGGATAACCCGAAAGGGTGAGGTTCAATCCTTGCGTCGGTTTTCGGTAACGGTGTCCTGGTCGCACCGATCCCCCTATTGAGGGGATTAATCGCGGGAGGGGCGATCGATGGACGCGAGTGTCGTCTCCGGTCGGGAAAGGGCGTGTCGGTGGCCACGACCCTGAGCCTGCGCCCGCCGGAGCTCCGGCGGGTCGGGGTGGTGGCGGCCGGCCTGACGGCGCTGGCCGCGCTGGCCACGACCGTGGTCGCGACCACCCTGCTCCACCCGTCGGACGACCAGCCGACGTCCGCGCTCTCGTCGGACGCCGAGCGGGCGACACCGCGCACACTCGCCGCGGAAGCCGCGCCGGTCCCCCACTCCGCGCTGCCCGAGTCGACACCGACCCGCGTCGCGATCCCCGCACTGGGTGTCGACGCCACGGTCGTGGGCCTCGGACGCACTCCGTCCGGCGTCGCCGAGGTACCGGGACACGCGTCCGCCGTCGGCTGGCTCGCCGACGGCCCGACTCCGGGCGAAACGGGCACCTCGGTTCTCACCGGGCACACCGACTTCGCCCACGAGCGCGGCAGCTTCTTCTCACTGCACCTCCTGCGTCCAGGCGACACGGTACGAGTCGCCCGTGCCGACCGCAGCATCGGCGCGTTCACCGTGTACCGCGTCGAGGAGCTGACCCCGAAGTACGCACTAGCCCACGCCACCGCCCCCTCGAACCATCCCGAGCTGCGACTGCTCACCGCGGCGAGCTCGAACGACGGCGGAGGCGCGACGCTCGTCGTGTCGGCGCGGCTCACCGCCGCGGTCGACGGCGAGTGACGCTCACCCGTCTTGCCGACGCACCCACGTCCGCACGACGTCCTCCAGCACGGTCATGGGCAACGCCCCGCCACCGAGCACCAGGTCGTGGAACTCGCGGATGTCGAAACGCGAGCCGAGCGCCTGTTCGGCCTCGGCGCGCAGGCGTTGGATCTCCAGCCTTCCGACCATGTACGACAGTGCCTGCCCCGGGTAGGCGATGTAGCGGTCGACCTCGGCCACGATCTCCACGGTCGCCATAGGCGTGTTGTGCTGAAGGAAGTCGATCGCCTGCTGCCTGCTCCAGCCCTTCGCGTGCAGACCCGTGTCGACCACCAGCCGGCCCGCCCGCACCGAGTCCATGCTGAGCATGCCGAGCCGGGCGACGTCGTCGGAGTACAGGCCCATCTCGTCGGCGAGCCGCTCGGTGTAGAGGCCCCAGCCCTCGCTGTAGGCGTTGACGTCGCTGATCCGGCGCAGCAGCGGCAGCTCCGTCAGGTTCAACGCCGTGCTGAGCTGGAAGTGGTGGCCCGGGATCACCTCGTGGAACGCGGTCACCTCGGAGGTGTGCCGGAACCGCTCGGTGACCTGGTGGGTGTTGGCGAAGTACGTGCCCGGGCGCGACCCGTCGACGGACGGCTGCAGGTAGTACGCCGCGGGCGCACCGGGCGCCTCCGCCGCCGGGACGGCCTCCACGACCCACGGCTGCGACGGGATGGTGCCGAACCAGTTCGGCGCCTCGCGCTCCGCCCGCGTGATGGCGGCCCGTGCGGTGTCGAGCAGTTCCTCGGCGCTCTTCCAGCGCAGTGCCGGATCGGTGCGCAGCCGCGCGAAGATCTCCTCGAGATCGTCCGTCCCGAAGACCCGGCGCCCGAGAACGGCGTACTCCTCGGCCAGGCGCTCGATGCAGTCGAGACCGGTGGCGTGCAACTCGTCCGGCCCGCGATCCGTCGTGGTGTGCACCCGGGCCAGTGCCGCGTACAGGGCGTCCCCGTCGGGCAGGTGGCACACCCCGGGGCGGTCCTCCGGCCTGCCGTGCTCCAGGAACTCCGACCGCAGCACGTCGCGGTAGCGCGCGAACGCGGGCCGCACCACGTCGGCCAGCAGCTCCTCGCGACGTGCGGCGAACTCGTCGTCCGGCGGTGCCTGGCGAAGAAGCGGGTCGTCGGCCGGCGCGGCGAGGTAGCGGTCCAGGTGCTCGACGGCCGCCCGAACCAGGTGCGCGACCGGCGTCCGGCCTGCGGCGACACCCGCGCGGTGGCGCCGGACGACCTGCTCCAGGTACGCGGGAATCGCGGCGAGCCGTTCGAGCTGCGCCCGGCCCTGCTCCGCCGTGCTGATCCCGACCATGGGCAGCAGCGTGAGCAGGCTCGCGGCGGGCCCCACGAAGAAGTCGGAGATCGTGAACTCCACCAGCCTGGTGTCGATCTGCTCGATCCGCGACCTCGCCTGGCTGACGATCACGTCGCGCGTCACGCGGTCCTGGTCGGACAGCTGCGCCGCGTCGAGGGCCTCCGCCCGCTCGACGAGGCGCTGCAACGCGGCCCTGTGTTCGCTCTCAGCGGCTTCCGTGACGTCGCCCAGCCCCACCCGTGTCGGGTCGATTCCCAGGATCACCGGCCACAGCGGATCGATGTCGAAGAGAAGATCGACGCACTCGTCGGCGAGGGTCGTCACGGTTGTCGTGGGCGCCATGGACGCAGCCTACCGGCCGACTAGGCTCGTGCCCGTGGCCCTGACCGATCCTGTCGACGCACGCCTGCTCGCCGCCCTGGCCGAGTCGGGCAAAATCGCCGTGCACGAACTCGCGGCGAGAGTCGGGATGGATCCGCGGGACGTCGCCTACCGCCTCGTCGGACTGTCGGCGCAGGGACTTCCCCTCCTCGTCGGTGTCGAGAGCGACCCCGCAGGCCTGCGCGCGGCTCTCGCGGCGCACTCGCCGCCCCCGTACCCGGGAGCTCACCAGGTCACCGGTCCACCGAGTGGGCCGTACCAGGTGCAGGGCGCACCCAGCGGCCCGTACCACGTCCAAGGCACGCCCAGCGGGGCCTACCACGTTCACGGCACACCGAGCGGTCCTCACCCGGTGCACGGCACGCCCAGCGGTGCTCACCACGTCCAGGGCACACCCAGCGGCGCCTACCAGGTGCACGGCACGCCGAGCGGGTCGTACCCGGTGCACGGCACACCGTCCGGCGCCTTCCCCGTCTCCCCGCCCGGCGCCCCACCACCCCATCACGCGGCGCCCCCGGCTCCGGCCTCACCGCCGCCCGCGCCGGATCCGGTGATGAGCACCTGGGGACCACCGCAGAGCGCGCAGTGGGCCCGGGGCGATCAACTGCCCACCGCCGAGGCACCGAAGCAGGGACGGCCCGGCGACGCACTCGACACCGTCGGGCTGGAGGGCGAGCAACTGGCCGTGCAGCTGCTGGAGGTCCAGGACCCGGCCGACTACCTGTTCTCGGCGGCGGGTTACTCCCTGGAGGACGACGAGCGCGCCGTGGTCGTGCACACGGAGATCACGAACAAGGGCTCGATCCCGTTCGCGTCGCTGCCCGACAACTACCTCGAACTCCTCACCGCCGACGGCGGCACGATCGCGAAGGCCCCCGTCTCACTGACCTCCCGGCCCCCGCACAAGATCGGCGTCCAACCGGGCGAGACGAGCGGCGGACACACGGTGTACGTCGTCAGCGAGTCGGTGCGCGTGACCGGGGTCCGCTGGAGCCCGAGGCCCGAACCCGACGGGCGCAGCCTCGTCTGGTCGCTCGACGACTAGCTCACCCTGCCGCCACGAGCACCATGTAGGCGGCCGACGCCCCGGCGAGCAGCAGGTAGAGGCCGGGAAAGGCGAGGTTGTGGAAGACCCGAGCGCGCACATGGGCGACGACGGCCCCCACGAAGAACAGGAGCAAGCCGACTCCGGCGGCGACGCCGAGCCAGCGCAGCCCGGCCAGCCCGGCGACCAGTCCGATCGCTCCCGCCAGTTTCAGCGTCGCGAGGTACGGCAGCGCACGGGCGGGAACACCGACCTCGGCGGAGTTCTTCAGCACGAAATCCGCCTTCACGTAGTCCGCGGCGGCGATGGCCGCATTCGCCACGATGCACACGATCGTGGCGACGAGAAGAACCGTCGTCATGCGCCGCACCTCCGCGTGCACCGGACGATCTGTACGCTCATCAGCGGTACTCCCTCCCGAGTGATGTGAGCTGTCGGACGGTGGTCTCACCCGTCCCGACGTCTCTCATCCCGGAAAGGTGACAGCCCGGTGATACCGGTGTCCGTCTTCGAAGCAGCTCGGCCCCGACTGACGGCGATGGCGTTTCGCATCCTCGGATCCGTCCACGACGCCGACGACGCCGTGCAGAGCACCTGGATCAAGGCATCGACCGCCGACACCGACGGCCTCCGCAACCCGGACGCGTGGATGACGACCGTGCTCAGCCGCGTGTGTCTCGACCAGCTGCGCAGGCGTCGCCGCCACGGTGAGGACGCCCTGTGCGCCGACGAACTCCCCGCCGAGGTCCTGACGGCGGACGAACGCTACCTGCGGAGGGAGGACGTCTCCCGCGCGCTGATGGTCGTCCTCCACCGACTCACCCCCGCGCAACGCGTCGCCTACGTGCTGCACGACCTGTTCGACTTCCCGTTCCGGGACGTGGCGCGGGCACTCGGCACCAGCGCCGGCAACGCCAAGCAACACGCCAGCAGAGCCCGCCGACGCATCGCGCACTCCACGTTCGTGCCCGGCGACGTCGACGAATCGGTGGTCGGTTCGGTGGTGGACGCCTTCCTCGCGGCGGCAGCGGGCGGCGACATCGACCGCATGCTCGCCCTGATGACCGACGACTGCGTACGCACCGTCGACGCCGGCCTCGTCCCCGCCGGCACGCCCACCGCCGTCACCGGCGCTTCCGCGGTGGCGGAGGAGACCACGCTGTTCGCCGATCGCATCCGCGCCAGCACTCCGGTGCTGGTCGACGGACACCCGGCGTACGTCATCGCCCCCGGCGGTCACCCGATCGCGGTCGTCCGCATCGAGCTCAGGAACGGCCGAATCGCAGCGATCGACATCCGACCGTCCGCTCGCTCGACGTTCACGCTGCCGCGGCCACTGTGCTGAGCGGCGGCGACGGGCCCTTCGGCGGACGTCTCAGGACTCGGCACGCAGGGTGTCGAGTGCGGCCGCGAGATCGGCCGGATACTCGCTGGTGAACTCGACCCACCGGCCGTCGCTGGGATGGGCGAAACCGAGTGTCCGCGCGTGCAGCCACTGCCGGGTCAGCCCGAGCTTGCGGGCGAGCACGGGGTCCGCGCCGTAGGTGAGGTCGCCGACGCACGGGTGTCGCATCGCGGAGAAGTGAACCCGGATCTGATGCGTCCGGCCGGTCTCCAACCGGATGTCGACCAGTGACGCGGCGCGGAACGCTTCGGCCACCTCGTAGTGGGTGACCGACGGACGCCCACCCGACACCACCGCGAACTTGTAGTCGTGCCGGGGATGCCGGTCGATGGGGGCGTCGATCGTGCCGCGCGTGGGGTCCGGGTGGCCTTGCACGAGGGCGTGGTAGCCCTTCGTCACGGTGCGTTCCTTGAACGCCCGCTTGAGCGTCGAGTAGGCGTGCTCGCTCTTCGCGACCACCATGACGCCCGTGGTGCCCGCGTCGAGTCGGTGCACCACGCCCTGCCGCTCCGCCGCGCCCGAGGTCGAGATGCGCAGGCCCGCCGCGGCGAGGCCGCCCACCACGGTCGGCCCCGTCCAGCCCGGGCTGGGGTGCACGGCGACGCCCACCGGCTTGTCGACCACCACGATGTCGTCGTCCTCGTGGAGGATCCCCATCCCCTCCACCGGCTCCGCGACGATGTCGGACGGCGCGTCGGGTTCGGGCAACGTCACCTCCAGCAACCCGCCCGCCAGCAAGCGGTCGGACTTGCCCGCGGGCCGGCCGTCCAGAAGCACCTCGCCCGCGGAGGCGAGCTCCGCCACGACCGTGCGGGACAGCCCCAGCAACTTGGCCAGTCCCGCGTCGACCCGCATCCCGTCCAGCCCGTCGGGCACGGGCAACATGCGACTGCTCACGCGTCCGCTCGCCCCTTCCCGTCCGTGTCCTGCTCGTCCGAGCCGGTCTCCTTCGACTGCTTCCCTCGCGGGATCATGCTCCCGTCGTAGTCGCGCCCCAGCAGGGTGAGCAGGACGATCAGTCCCGCACCGATGGTGATCGCCGAGTCCGCGGCGTTGAACACGGGGAAGAACTCGCCGTTGGGCGCGAACACGGAGATGAAGTCGACCACGTGCCCCTGGAACGCCTCGGGCGCCCGAAAGATTCGATCGGTGAGGTTGCCGAGCGCTCCGGCCAGCACGAGCCCGAGGCCGACCGCCCACCCCGCCGACCGGAGTCGGCGGGCGAACCACACGATCCCGATCACGACGGCCGTGGCGACGGCCGTCAGGATCCACGTGCCGCCGATGTCCATGCCGAACGCCGCGTACGGGTTGCGCAACAGCTGGAAGTACACCGCGCCCCCGAGCAGCCGGATCGGCTCCTCTCCCTCCAGGGTCGCCGTGACGACCACCTTGGTGACGAGGTCGACGGCGTAGGCGAGCACCGCGACGAGGGCGAGCAGACCCACCCTGCGGCGGGGGAGGACGGGCTGCGACGGCACCTCGGTGTCCGAGGGGTCAGGTTGCTGCTCGGTGTTCACCGCTTCATTGTCCACGTCCGGTGTCGGCGCCGGTCACGCGACCGTGGCGGACCCCCTCGCTCTCGACGCGATCAGTCGCCGCTCTCGCCCATCCACCGCGCGATGGGTCCGGCGCGGCCGACGGCGCGCAGCCGGCGTTCGGTGGCGTCGCGGGCCGTCTCGGTGGTGACGATGAGCAGCTGGTCCTGCTCCTGCAGGCGGGTCGTGGCCTCCGGTGTGAACGCCTTGCCCCGGCGGACCACGAGACTCACGTTCGCCCCCCGAGGCAACCGGAGCTCGGCGAGGTAGACACCGTGCAGGCGGGATCGACGCGGGATCCGGATCTGGAGCAGCACCGCGCCCAGCTCCTCCAGCGGGGCCGCGTCGATGTCGATCTGGTGCGGCTCCGAGACCGAGGCGACACCGAGCACGCGCGCGAGCGGCGTCATGAACGCGGTCTGCAACAACGTGTAGGCGATGACGATCACGAACACGCCGTCGACCAGCAACGGGGCTCCGGGATACCCGGCGGCGAGCGGGATGGTCGCCAACACGATCGGCACCGCACCCCGAAGCCCCGCCCACGACAGGAACGCCTGCTCTCGCCAGGGCACCCGGAACGGCGTCGTCGCCAGCGCCACGGCGATGGGCCGCGCGATCAGAAGCGCCACGAGTCCGGCCAGCAGACCGGGCACGATCGCGTGTCCCAGCCTGTCCGGCGACGCGAACAGCCCCAACAGCACGAAGACCCCGATCTGTGCGATCCAGCCCAGCCCCTCCGCGAACGACAGGGTGTTCGAGTGGTGCGGCAACCGGGAGTTGCCGAGCACCAGGCCTGCCAGGAAGGTGGCGAGCAGCCCCGACGCTTCCGCCAGTTGCGCGGACGCGTACGCGAGCACGCACATCGCCACGGTCGCCAACGGGTAGAGGCCGGTCGCGGGCAACGCGCTGCGGCGCAGCACCACACCCCCGCCGAACCCCACGGCCAACCCGATCACCGCTCCCACGCCGAGCTGGTAGACCAGTTGGAGCGGCAAGCCCCAGTCGACCGCCACACCGGTGGTGATCAGCACCACGGCGATGTAGCTCGGCGCATCGTTGAGCCCGGACTCCAGCTCCACGACACCCGAGAGTCGGCGGCCGATCCCGGAGGACCGCAGTACCGAGAACACGGCCGCGGCGTCGGTGGACGACAGCACCGCGCCCCACAGCAGCGCGGTGCGCCAGTCGAGATCGAGCAGCCAGTGCAGAGCCGCACCGGTCACCACGACGGTGATCACGACGGCGACGACCGACAGCACGACACTGGGCCAGAGTCCGGGCCGTACGGCCGACCAGTCCGTCGTCAGGCCGCCTTCGACGAGGATCATCACCAGCGCCGCGATCCCGAGCGTCTGCATCAGGGTGGCGTCCTCGAACTGGACGCCGAGACCGGCCTCCCCGATCAGGACACCGATCCCGAGGTAGATCAGCAGCGACGGCACACCGAGCCGGATGGAGAACCGGACGGCGAACGCCGAGGCGAGTAGAACGAGCGCGCCCGCGCCCAGGACCACGGGCAGCTCGTTCATGTCACCTCGCTCAGCCTGATCCGCGGGTCTCCGCATCCCTCAGCTCGGCGAGGCGGTCGGCGGTGCCTCCCCCGTCGGGGAGCTCCACGAGCTTGTCCCGCGACCGCTGTCCCTTCACGACAGTCACATCACGGGCTCTGACCCCGAAAGCGTGGGCCAGCACCGTGCACACCGCAGCGTTCGCCTTGCCGTCGACGGCGGGCGCTCGGACGGAGACCACCAGAGCCTCGCCGAGCGCCCCGTTCCATGTTCCGCCGACGACGTCGCGCTTCGCTCCGGCCTTCACCCGGACGGCGAACCGCATACGATCACCCGTCAGGAGTCGGCAGCGACCGAGACACTGACCCGGGCGCCATCGCCGACCGTGCCTTCGAAGCCCTTCTCCAAGGAGGCGAACCGCACGGTGGTGGCCAGCGTCTCCGCGGCGAGGAACGTCTCGTGCGTCTTCGCGGCGACGGTGACCTCCTCCGGTGCGTCGACGGTCAGGGTGATCCGGTCGGACACCGCGAGACCCGCGTCGCGGCGCGCCTGCTGCACCACCCGCACCAGGTCACGGGCCAGGCCCTCACGGGCGAGTTCCTCCGTCACCTCGGTGTCGAGCGAGACGAGGCCGCCACCGCCGGGCAGTTCCGCGGCCGCACCCGACTTCTTGGCCACGAGCCGCCGTTCGTACTCGCCCTCACGGAGCTCGATCCCCGCGGCCACCACCACCCCGTCCGGGGTGGTGGTCCAGTCGCCCGCCTTCACGGCCTTGATCACCTGCTGCACGTCCCGGCCGAGCCGCGGCCCGGCGGCGCGGGCGTTCACCGCGACCTCGAACCGGCCGTGGGCCGCCACGTCGGTGGTGAACTCGACCGACTTGACGTTCACCTCGTCGCGCACGATGTCGGCGAACGGACGCAACGTCTCGACGTCCTCCGCCGCCACGATCAGCTTCGCGAGCGGCAACCGCACCCGCAGCTTGTTGGCCTTGCGCAGCGACAGCGCCGACGAGCACACCTGCCGCACGCGGTCCATGGCCGTCACCAGCGCGGGGTCGGCGGGCAGCTCGTCGACCAGCGGCCAGTCGGTCAGGTGCACCGAGCGGCCACCGGTGAGCCCCCGCCACACCGCCTCGGTGGTCAGCGGCAGCAACGGCGCCACCGTGCGGCACACGACCTCCAGCACGGTGTGCAGGGTGTCGATCGCGTCGCGGTCGCCCTCCCAGAACCGGTCCCGGGAACGGCGGACGTACCAGTTGGTGAGCACCTCGAGGAAGTCCCGCACCGTCGAGCACGCGCCCGCGATGTCGTAGTCGTCGAGAGCACCCGCCACGTCGGTGACGAGCTCGTGGGTCTTCGCGAGCAGGTACCGGTCGAGGACGTGGGACGAGTCCGTCCGCACGGTGCCCGACACGCCCTCCGCCCCGGCGTACAGGGCGAGGAAGTAGTACGAGTTCCACAACGGCAGGACGGCCTGGCGCACGGAGTCGCGGATGCCCTTGTCGGTGACGACCAAGTTGCCACCGCGCAGGATCGGGCTCGCCATGAGGTACCAGCGCATGGCGTCGGAGCCGTCGCGGTCGAACACCTCCGTGACGTCCGGGTAGTTGCGTAGCGACTTCGACATCTTCTGCCCGTCCGACCCGAGCACGATGCCGTGCGACACGCACGTGCGGAAGGCGGGCCGGTCGAACAGAGCCGTGGCCAGCACGTGCAGCGTGTAGAACCAGCCCCGCGTCTGGCCGATGTACTCGACGATGAAGTCACCCGGGTAGTGGTGCTCGAACCACTCGGCGTTCTCGAACGGGTAGTGCACCTGCGCGTACGGCATCGACCCGGAGTCGAACCACACGTCCAGCACGTCCGGTACGCGACGCATGGTGGACGTGCCGGTCGGGTCGTCCGGGTTGGGTCGGGTGAGCGCGTCGATGTGCGGGCGGTGCAGGTCGGTGGGCCGCACCCCGAAGTCCCGCTCCAACTCGTCGAGCGAGCCGTACACGTCCACGCGCGGGTAGTTCGGGTCGTCCGACACCCACACCGGGATCGGCGTGCCCCAGTAGCGGTTGCGCGAGATCGACCAGTCGCGCGCGTTCTCCAGCCACTTGCCGAACTGGCCGTCCTTGACGTGCTCCGGGTACCACGTGATCTGCTGGTTCAGCTCGACCATGCGGTCCTTGAACTTCGTCACCGCCACGAACCACGACGAGACCGCGCGGTAGATGAGCGGGTTCCGGCAGCGCCAGCAGTGCGGGTACGAGTGCTCGTACGTCTCGTGGCGCAGCAGGATGGCGCCCTGCGTCGCAGGCCCGGTGCCGTTCTTCAGGTCACGGATGATGTTGGCGTTGGCGTCGAAGACGTTCTGGCCCTCGTAATCGGGCACCTGGGCGTCGAACCGGCCCTTGGAGTCGACCGGCGTGACCGGTGTGATCCCCGCGGCGTCGGTGACGGCCTTGTCCTCCTCACCGTAGGCGGGAGCGATGTGCACGATGCCCGTACCGTCGTCGGTCGTCACGTAGTCGGCGGCCAGCACACGGTGCGCGTTCTCGTGGCCCACGAAGTACGGGAACGGCGGCGCGTAGCGCGTCCCGAGCAGGTCCGCCCCCTTGTACCGCGCCACCACCTCGGGCTCGTCGCCGAGCTCCTTGGCGTACGCGGCCACCCGGGCCTCGGCCAGCACGAACCGCTTGCCGCTGCCGGCTCCGTCGGTGCGCACGACGACGTAGTCGACCTCGGGGTGCACCGCCGTGGCCAGGTTCGACGGCACCGTCCACGGGGTCGTGGTCCAGATCAGCAGGTACGCGCCGTCGAGCTCGGCGAGCGCGCCGACGTTGCCGTCGATGCGGTAGCCGATCGTCACCGCGGGGTCCTGCCTGCTCTTGTAGACGTCGTCGTCCATCCGCAGTTCGTGGTTGGACAGCGGCGTCTCGTCCCGCCAGCAGTACGGCAGGACGCGGTAACCCTCGTACACCAGGCCCTGGTCCCAGAGCCGCTTGAACGCCCAGATCACCGACTCCATGTAGGTGATGTCGAGCGTCTTGTAGTCGTTGTCGAAGTCCACCCAGCGGGCCTGGCGAGTGACGTAGTCCTGCCACTCGTTGGTGTACCGCAGCACCGACTCCCGGCAGGCCTGGTTGAACTCGGCGATGCCCATGTCGTCGATCTGGGACTTGTCGGTGATCCCGAGCTGCCGTTCCGCTTCGAGCTCGGCGGGCAAGCCATGGGTGTCCCAGCCGAACCGGCGCTCGACCCGCTTGCCGCGCATCGTCTGGTAGCGCGGAATGATGTCCTTGACGTAGCCCGTCAGCAGATGGCCGTAGTGCGGCAACCCGTTCGCGAACGGCGGGCCGTCGTAGAAGACGTACTCGTTGCTACCGTTCGTACCCGCGTCGCGGGCCTCGACGGTCGCCGCGAACGTCCGGTCGGCCTCCCAATAGGCGAGGACGTCCTTCTCCAACGCGGGAAACGACGGTTGGGCGGGAACCTGGTCGGCGGGCTGGTCGCCGAAGGATGCCTTCGGGTACATCTGGTGCGCTCCTCGCGGTTTCGCTGTCTCGCTCAGGCCGTGCCTGCCACCGGTCGGTGATGGCGTGCTCGGGGACGAAACGGCGTCGGCGACGCACGTACCGCGGTACCACCCCGCTTGCCCGCGCGGGACCACAGCGCGGACCACTCGTTCGACGGCTGTGACGGGCCGGTCCCGTCCGGTTCTACTGAGACTCTCGTGTCGCGGATGTTCGCCACGCGAGTCCGTTCTTCCGGAAGCTCCCCGGTGATGGCCGGATCAACGCCTGTGTCGTACAGAGTAGCCCTGGTCACCGCCGTGCCGACCCGGGGCCCGTCCCTCGTGGACCGGCCTGCTCGCCTCAGGCGGTGTTCCGGCGTGCGACCCGGCGCCGCCGGTGGGCGGCGGCCAGCGCGGCATCGGGGCCGCACAGTCCGCACGGAGTGAATCCCAGCTCCCGGGCTTCCCTCACCGCCAGCGGAATGGTCGCCCGAGTACCGAGCCAACCGCAGTGGCCGAGGTGGTAGCGCGGGAACTCGTCCACCACCAGGACCTCCGCCAGGAGATCCGACACCAGCAGTGCGTCGTCGACGGAGGAATTCTCCTCGGGAGGATCGACATCCGCCCCGGCGAGCTCACCCGACGAGGCCAGAAGCGCCGTGCGGGGCGCGGTGTCGGTCAGCGGATCGATCCCGCCCGCCGACACGGGCTCCCTGGCCGACACGACCGGTTCCTCGTCCGGCTCCGCGTCGACCGGGGCCGCCACGAGAGTCGCCTCCGCGGACCCGCCACGAGCGTCGCCCGCAGTGTCGGAGGAGCCCTCCGCAGTCGGTTCGGCTCCGGAGACGGCGGCGGCGCCGGAGCCCTCGTTCGACCGCTCGGTGTCGGCGACGACGTCCGACCGGTCGGCGTCGGCCGTCACCGTGTCGACCGGGTCGGTGACCTCGGTGGGCGTCGTCTCGTCGACGACCTCACCGGCCTCGGCCGACCCGACCGCCTCACGTGCGCCGGAAACGGAGGCCCCCTCAGCGACCTCGAGGTCGCGGCCATCCGGCTCGACGGACGTGGAGGCGTCGGTTGCGTCGGTTGTGCCGGTCTCGCCGGTCTCGTCGGTCTCGCTGCCGTCGTCGTTCGCCGTGCCGTTGTCGGCATCGGCGCGAGACGGTTCCGACTCCCTCGCCGGACCGGACATGCTCCGTCGCACGCGGTCGACGAGCAGAAGCACCCCGGCGAGGCCGGAGGCACCGATCGACACCCAAGCCCACACGGAGCTGGCTGTGACGAGTGCCGCCACCACCAACCCCAGGGCGATCAGCACCAGAAGCAGGACGATGTAGAGCACGGTGAATTACAGCACAGACACGGACGTCACGACCGGGTGACCTGCCATAACGTCCGTCCGGCTGCCTCAGCCGGCCTCAGCGCGCGGACCGAACGAGTACCCCTGCCCGCTGCTGCTCGACTCGCTGGAGCTCGACGTGGACGCCGACGCGGGCGCCGCCGATCCCCTGTCGTCCAACTCGCGCAACTGCGACTCCAGGAAGCCCCGGAGACGCGTCCGGTACTCGCGCTCGATTGTGCGCAGTTCCTCGATCTTCTTGTTGAGCGCGGTCTTCTCGGTGTTGAGGTTGTTCAACGTCTCGGTGTACTTGCGCTGCGCCTCGCGATCCATGTTGGTCGCCTTCTCGCGCGCCTGGCGCTCCAGAGTCTCGGCCCTGGTGCGTGCCTCGTTCAGCATGGTCTCGGCGCGGGTCCGCGCCTCGTTGACCATCGAGTCCGCCTTCGACCGGGCGTCCGACAACAGCTGCTCGGACTTGGTCCGCGCCTCGGCGAGCATGCTGTCCGACTCGGTCTTCGCCTCGGCGGTGAGCCGGTCGGCCATCTCCTGCGCGAGGCCGAGCACCTTCGCCGCCTGGACGTTCGGCTCGCCGCTGTCGGGCATCAGGCCCGTGGCCTGCGTCTGCTCCATCGCCGAAGCGGGCGGCGGAACCGGCGCCAAGCGGCGTGACGGCGCGTCGTCACGGGCGCCGTGTGCCTTCGCGGATTCCAACTCGCTACGAGTTGATTCCAACTCGGCATCGAGCTGTTCGACCTGCTGCCGCAGCTCGTTATTGTCCTCAATCAACCGGGCAAGCTCGGTCTCCACGAGGTCGAGGAACGCGTCCACCTCGTCCTCGTTGTAGCCCCGCTTGCCGATCGGAGGCTTGCTGAACGCGACGTTATGCACGTCAGCAGGAGTCAACGACATCAGATCACCTCACGCACTCCATGGCCTGCCGTTCGCACCCGGGTTCCCCGCTACCCGGGCAGCGCCAGTTGCATCAGTATGAACACAACCAACAGCAGCACCATAATCGATAGGTCTAGTCCCACACCGCCGATCCGTACGATCGGAATAATCCGTCGCACGAGCCGAACCGGTGGGTCGGTCACTGTGTAGATGGTCTCGAGCGTCACCGCAACCCCGCCGGCAGGGCGCCAGTCACGAGCGAAGGCGCGCACGAGCTCCACCACGATACGCGCCGTGAGCAGCAGCCAGAACGCGAACAGCAGCCAGTACAGAATCATGCGGACAGCGACCACGGTGACCACTCTGCCACACGTCGGCTTCGTGATCAGTGGCGGAGGAACAATCCGCCTTCCGCGATCCGCCTGCGATCCTCCGCCGTCACGTCCACGTCCGGCGGTGAGAGCAAGAACACTTTGTTGGTGACCTTGTCCATGGATCCGCGGAGCGCGAAGGCCAGACCTGCCGCGAAGTCCACCAGACGCTTGGCGTCGGCGTTCTCCATCTCCGTCAGGTTCATGATCACAGGCGCGCCGTCGCGGTACGCCTCACCGATCTCCCGCGCCTCCGCATAGCTGGTCGGGTGCAACGTGATGATCCGGCTCAGCGGGTCGCGCGCCGCAGCGGACTCCGGCGCCGGTGCCACAGAACTCATCGGACGCACCCGGGCCACCGGCTCGGGCTGACGGTCCATGGCGAGCGAGCCGTGGACGGCGGGCTCACTCCGGGAGGAGGTGCGACGAGCCCGAGCCGGGGGAGCCTCGGCCTCCTCGAATTCGTCCATGACCCGATAACGCGGGCGTGACCGCCTCGGCGAGTCCTTGTACGTCGACTCGTCGTAGGAGTAGTCGTCACCCTGGTAGTCGCGCCGGTAGTCGTCGTCGAAGTCGTACTCGTCGTCCTCGGCAGGGACCATCCCGAAGTAGGCCTTCAGCTTCTGCAGCGCGCTCATGCCTCTCCCTCGCCCTCCACGGTCTACTCGTGCGGTCCAACACACGGCCGGGCCGCCTTGGATGCCGCTCGGGTGGACCTTGCTAGGGGGAGGCTAAACCTCGGCCGCCGAGCAACGCGGTTCCGACACGCACACACGTCGAGCCGTACGCGATGGCCTTATCCAGATCACCACTCATACCCGCCGAGATCTCCGTGGCCTCCGGATGATCTTTTCGCAGCATCTCGGAGATGGAGGCTAGCCGTTCGAAGGCCGGTTCGGGGTCCACTCCGAGGGGCGCGACGGCCATCACACCGCGCAAGTGGAGAAGATCACTCTGCCGGGCGATTGCGTCCGCGAGTTCACTAAGATCATCGACAGGGCAGCCGCCGCGCGACGGATCGTCGTCAAGGCTGGCCTGGACGAGCACGTCGAGAGGTCGATCCCGCTCGCCGGCGTCCAGTGCCGCCCGCACCGCCTTGGTGAGCGCGCCGGCCAGTCGGAGGGAGTCCACCGACTGCACCTCCGCGGCCCAGCGCGCCACCGACCGCGCCTTGTTGCGCTGAAGCTGCCCGAGCATGTGCCACCGCACGTCGGCTTCCGGGCGAAGCCGCGCGACCTCGTCGACCTTCCCGGCGGCCTCCTGAACGCGATTCTCGCCGAGCTCACGCACGCCGAGGTCGGCCAGCAACGCGGCGTCCGACGCCGGGAACGTCTTGGTCACGGCGATCAGGCGCACCTCGTCCGGCGACCGCCCGGCCTGCCGGCACGCCGACGCCACCCGCTCGGTCACCTCGCGCAGCGACGCCGCGAGCTCCTCGTAACGCTGGTTGTTCACTGCTCCATCCATGTGACGGCCGCGATCCTTCCCGTCGGCGCACTCCTGCGGTGACTGAACAGGGTCTCGTCCTCCATCGTGCACCGCGGGTCCACGCCGATCCTGCCGACACCGAGATCGGCCAGCTGGTTCCACAGTCCCGCTCTCAGGTCGAGCGCGGGCGTTCCCTTCCTGCTCTTGCACGCACTCCCGGGCAGGTGGGCCTCGACGTCCTCGGCCATCGGCCCCGGCACCTCGTAGCAGTCGCCGCACACGGCGGGACCGAGCAGGGCCTCGACACGCTCTGGACGCGCCCCCTGCGAGACCATGACCTCAAGAGCGGCCGGAACGACGCCGACCCGCGCGCCGACCCGTCCAGCGTGCACAGCCGCGACCACACCGGCTTCCGGATCACCGAGCAGAACCGGCACACAGTCGGCGACCAGAGCCACGAGAGCGACGCCCGGCGTGGAGGTGACGAGCGCGTCGGTGGCCTCGGCGGGCTCGGACTCCGTGCCGTCGACGACGGTCACGGTCCGGCCGTGGACCTGCTCCATCCAGGCGAGCCGGTTCTCCGGCAGACCCAGCTCGGTGGCCAACCGCCGCCGGTTGGCGGCCACCGCGTCGGGGTCGTCGCCGACGTGATCGCCCAGATTGAACGAGTCGAACGGTGGCTTCGACCGTCCGCCCGCCCTCGTGGTCACCACACGCCGAATGCGCACCCCGCTCAACTCCTTCGACACCCGTTCCCTGTCGGCGCCTGCGAGCTTAGCCGCGCGGTGCGGCGGCTCAGCGGCGCATGAAGGGAGGGACGTCGACGTCGTCGTCGGTGGGGTCGTCGTTCACCGGGAACGACCGGCTGGGCAGGCTCCCCTGCGTGCGGTGCGTCGTGGACGACGTCGGAGACGGCACCGAGTAGCCGCGGGGACCCCCGTGCGCCGACGGCAGCGAACCGGACTGACTGCCCTGCCCCGCCGACGGTGTCGCCCGCCTCACGACGGGAGGAGTCGGGTTGCCGGCGTCGCCGTGCGACGGGCGGGAGGCTCCGTCGCGCTGGTCGCGCGACGTCCCGGATCCGGATCCACCGGACTCCGAGTCGCCACCGGACGAGCTGCGCGTGCCGAAGGTGCCGGGGTCGAGCTTCTTGTGCGTCGGCGCGCCCGCGTCGAACCCTGCGGCGATCACGGTGACGCGCACCTCGTCGCCGAGCGAGTCGTCGATGATCGTCCCGAAGATGATGTTCGCCTCGGGGTGGGCGGATTCCTGGACGAGCGAGGCCGCCTCGTTGATCTCGAAGAGGCCGAGGTCCGAACCACCCGCGATCGAGAGCAACGCGCCGTGGGCGCCGTCCATCGAGGCCTCGAGCAACGGGGAGTTTATGGCCTTCTCGGCCGCCTGCACCGCCCGTCCCTCGCCCCTCGCGGAGCCGATGCCCATGAGAGCGCTACCCGCACCCGACATCACGCTCTTGACGTCGGCGAAGTCGAGGTTGATCAACCCGGGCGTCGTGATCAGGTCGGTGATGCCCTGGACACCGGACAGCAGGACCTCGTCCGCCGAACGGAACGCGTCCATGAGGGACACACCGATGTCGCCGAGCTGCAGCAGCCGGTCGTTCGGGATCACGATCAAGGTGTCGCACTCGTTGCGCAGCGCCTGGATGCCGTCCTCGGCCTGCCTCGCCCGGCGCTTGCCCTCGAACGAGAACGGCCGCGTGACGACGCCGATGGTGAGCGCGCCGAGCTTGCGGGCGATCTGCGCCACGACAGGAGCCCCGCCGGTGCCGGTACCACCGCCTTCGCCGGCGGTCACGAAGACCATGTCGGCCCCCTTGAGGACCTCTTCGATCTCCTCGCGATGGTCTTCGGCGGCCTTCTGGCCGACCTCGGGGGACGCGCCCGCACCGAGGCCCCGCGTGAGCTCGCGGCCGATGTCCAGCTTGACGTCAGCGTCGGACATCAGCAGGGCCTGCGCGTCGGTGTTCACCGCGATGAACTCCACGCCCTTCAGGCCGACCTCGATCATGCGATTCACGGCATTCACACCGCCGCCGCCGATTCCGACGACCTTGATCACCGCGAGGTAATTGTGCGGGGGCGTCATCGGGTTGCCTTCCTGATCGTGGTGGTGCTGTCGTGCATCGGCGCTGGATCGTCGACGAGCGCGGGCCGATCCGCGAGAACCCTGAACCTGAAGTCGAGGTCGAGAGTTATGTCAACTACCAACGTTGCTGACGGACCGTAGGCACAGTGCAGCCAGGAATCCAGCAGCCACGCGGCGTGTCGCAAACGTCTTTCGCCACAACGTGTTTCATCGTGGTCACTCCCCGGTCCGCCCGTCGATCAATTCGCGTAGCACGTCCAGGTGACCCGCGTGACGGCCCGTCTCCTCGATGAGGTGAGTCAGGACGAACCGGACGCTCACCACACCCCCTCGGAACGGCACCTCGTCGTCCAGCTCCCTGTCCGCGGCGATCCGCCTGCTGCGCTCGCACTGCGCCTCGTACCGGTCGAGCAGCGTCGCCAGGGGCAGGTCGAGCGCTCGGCGGAACTCCGCGTCCGGGTCGGAGGCGAGCGCCTCGGCCCACCGGTCCGGCTCCCCTGCCAGCACGACCTCGAACCAGTACTGCTCCACGTAGCCGAGATGGCCGACCAACCCCGCCACCGTGGTGAGCTCGCTCGGCAACAGGGCCCGGCGTGCCTGCTCGTCGGTCAGGCCGTCGCACTTCCACCGGATCGTCCCGCGAAGGAAGTCGAGGAAGCCGTTCAGGGTCTCGCGCTCCGAGCCGTTGAGCGGCGGCTCGGGACGCGTGTCGATCTTGCTCACGGCCACACGGTGCCACATGAGCGACACGCGTCAGGACACGGTGGGCAGTTCCGGGCTCGACACGTCGTACACCGTGCCCTCACGGGTCAACAGGACCGCCAGCACCTGGGCCTTCTCCGTGTTCTGTTCCGCGTCGCCCCAGCGCACGATGCGGTCGTCGGTGAAGTCGAACTCGACCGCTCCCGGCGTGTCCGCCCGCGCGGCCACGACCTGGTCGGCCAGCTCGTCGGGCAACGACGCGAGCACACCCGTCACCGTGCGCGTCACGTCGTCGGCCGGCCCCGGGTCGAACAGTTCCAGGCGGGGCAGCCCGTCCGGCGGCTCCTCCACGCGCTTGTACGGCACACCCGTCGCGTCGACGAGGCGGATCCCACGGTCGTCGTCGTGGTAGGCGACGGCCCTCCGTTCGGTGACGGTGATCGTCAGGGTCGACGGCAGGCTGCGCGTCACCTCCGCCGTCGCGATGTCGGGCAGCTCGCGGACCCGGGCGGCGACCTCGTCGGCGTCGACCCGCAGCAACGGTTGCTCCTCCGGCACCGCGGCGGCGGAGCGCACCGCCTGCGCCGCCACCGTGCGGGCGCCGACGACCTCGACCGTGCTCACACCGAGGAACGGCGTGAACCAGAGCAGGTAGCCCAGCGTCACCACCGTGAGGACACCGAGCAGGAGGATGCGCCGACGCTGCACCACCTGGCGGCGCGAGCCGCCCCTCGCCCGCTGCGACGCCCTCGACGTCCCGGACTTTCCCGGCTTCCGCGCCTTCTGAGGCCTGCCGGGCTTCGACGTCGACGCGCGTCCGGTTCTCCTCCCCGGTTCCCGCGCGGCGCGAGCGGGCGAACCGGACGCGGTTCCCGTCGCCCTGGAGCGACGGGAACCGCGCTGGCTGGTCGTGGACACGACGGCGCCGTCCTCAGCGGTCGCGGCGGTCCAGCTCGGCGAGCACCTCGGGGCCGAGCTGGGTGACGTCGCCCGCCCCCATCGTCACCACGAGGTCACCGGGCTTGACCAGGTCGGCGACCAGGTGGACGACCCGGTCGAAGGCGGGTTCGTAGTGGACGCCCGCACCACTGATGCGGGAGGCGACGAGCTCGCCTGTGACGCCGGGCTCGGGCTCCTCCCGGGCTCCGTAGACGTCCAGCACCACGACCTCGTCGGCGAGCCCGAGGGCCTCGGCGAACTCGGTCGCGAACGCCTTGGTCCGCGAGTACAGGTGCGGCTGGAACACGACGACGACCCTGCCGTTGCCCGCCGTCTGGCGCACCGCCCTCAGCTGAGCCTCGACCTCGGTCGGGTGGTGGGCGTAGTCGTCGTAGACCCGGACGTCCGCGGACCGGCCCTTGTACTCGAAGCGGCGTCGCACGCCACCGAAGGCGGCGAGCCCCTCGATCAGCACGGCCGGGTCGGCACCGAGCTCCAAGCCGGCCAGCAATGCTCCGACGGCGTTGAACGCCATGTGCTCGCCCGGCACCGCGACCCGCACCCGCAGCTCCTCGCCGCCGAGCACGACCCGCACGGTGCCGCCGTCCTCGCTCGGGCCGTAGTCGAGCACCCTGGCGTCCGCCTCGCCGGTGGCGGAGCGACCGTAGCGACGCACCCGGACACCGATGCCCTCGGCGTACGTGGCCAGCTCGGCCGCGGCCGCGTCGTCAGCACACACGACCAGCACGCCGTCGGGATCGATGCGGCGCACGAACTCGGAGAACACCGCGTGGTAGGCGTCGGCCGTGCCGTGGTGGTCGAGGTGGTCGGGTTCGACGTTCGTGACGACGGCGACCGACGGCGTGTACGAGAGGAACGACCCGTCGCTCTCGTCGGCCTCCGCCACGAAGATCCCGCCCTCGCCGTGGTGGGCGTTGGCCCCGGACTCGTTCAGGTCACCGCCGATCGCGAACGACGGGTCCAGCCTGCAGTGCTGCAACGCCACGGTCAGCATCGACGTGGTCGACGTCTTGCCGTGCGTGCCCGCGATGCAGGCGACGCGGTGCCCCTCCATCAACGCCGCCAGCGCCTCCGCCCGGTGCAACACCGGAACGTCGCGCTCGCGGGCGGCGGCGAGCTCGGGATTGGTCTCCTTGATCGCGGTGGACACGATCACCGCGGACGGCCCGCCGTCGAACACGTCGAGGTTCTCCGCCCGCTGCCCCACCTCGATGCGCGCTCCCTGCGCCCGCAGCGTGAGGAACGCCCGCGAGTCCTTCGCGTCCGAACCCGACACCTGGGCACCTCGGGCGAGCAGGATGCGCGCGATCCCGCTCATCCCCGCCCCGCCGATGCCGATCAGATGCGGACGTCGCAGCACCTCGGGCAACTCCCGCACGGTGAGTGTCTCCGTCATGGCCCCCAGCCTTCCCCCTCGTCGGATGCAGTGCTCGTCCAGCTGCTCATCCAGCTCACCGACTCCTCCCCTCAGCGCCCACAGCCTGGTCCAACACCATCGCTGCGAGAACCTCGTCGGCCTCCCGGTGTCCCAGACCGACCGCCGCGGCGCTCATCCGCGCGAGCCGCTCCGGGTCGGTCACCAGAGGTATCACGAGTTCGGTCACCTTGTCGCTCGTGAGCTCCTCGTCGGGCACCAGCATCGCGGCTCCCGCGTCCACGGCGGGTTGCGCGTTGAGGGCCTGTTCGCCGTTGCCGTGCGGGAGCGGGACGAACACCGCGGGCAGCCCGACGGCCGAGACCTCGGCCACCGTCATCGCACCCGACCGGCACAGCACCAGGTCGGCGGCTGCGTAGGCGAGGTCCATGCGCTCCAGGTACGGCACGGGAACGTACGGCGGCTTGCCCGGGAACTCCTGCACCGCGACCGTGTTCTTGGGGCCGTGGGCGTGCAGCACGGACACCCCGGCGTCGGCGAAGTGGCGCGCCGCCTGAGACACCGCGCTGTTGAGCGACCGCGCCCCCTGCGAGCCACCGAACACCAGGAGCACGGGCGCGTCCGGATCGAGACCGAAGTGCCGGCGCGCCTCCGCCCGCAGCCCCGCCCGGTCGAGCGCGGTGATCGAACGGCGCAGCGGAATACCCACGACCTGCGCGCCCGGGAGCGACGTACCGGGCACCGCCGCGACGACCTTGGCGGCGAACCGGGCGCCCACCTTGTTCGCGAGACCCGCGTGCTTGTTGGCCTCGTGGACCACGATCGGCACACGGCCGCGCGCGGCGAGGTAGGCGGGCAGCGACACGTAACCGCCGAAGCCCACGACGACGTCCGCGCCGATCCGGTCGAGCACCTGCCGGGTCCGTCGCACGGAGTCGGCCACCTTCAGCGGCAGCTTCACCAGATCGAACGTCGGCTTCCGCGGCATCGGCACGGGAGGCACCAATTCCAGCGGATAGCCACGCGCGGGCACGAGCTGGTTTTCCAGCCCACGTTCGGTGCCGAGCGCGACGACGCGGGCGTCCGGACGCAACCGCATCACCGCGTCCGCGAGCGCCATCGCGGGTTCGATGTGCCCCGCGGTCCCACCGCCCGCCACCACGATGGTCGGCGCGGGCACCGTGGGTGCGGCCCCGTTCGGAGAGCCGACTGCGGAGTTCTCCATCATGTCGCCCTCCGGCGACTGTGCACGCGGCGTGTCAGCGCCGCCGGGACTTGCCTCGGTCACGTCCGTCCTTCTCCAGTGTCTTCCGCGCGCCACACCGCGGGCGGCGCGCCACGCCCCTCCGGCGCGGGGCCTGCGAACCGCAGCCGCCCTCGCCGGACACCGCTCACCGCCGCCCTCGCCGTGGCACGGTCGTCCGCCTCGCCGTGGTTCGGGAGCTCGTGCGCCGACCGTACTCGGGCGCCCCGCGACGACGTTCTCCCGCCACGGCGCGGCCCGTCCTGTCCGCGCGCCGGGCGGGACGGCCCGACCGCCCCGGCCCCACGCGGTTGCCGCCACGACGCCGCGCGGGCGGCCGGTAGGGCTCCGGCGCGGGCAGTCGCATCAGGCGTCCGAACTTACCGGGCCCCTGCGTGCGCAACGCCGCGACCGCCTCCGGCTCGTGCCGCGCGCAGTTGGCGAGGATTCCGAACAACAGCATCGTGACGACCAGCGACGTTCCTCCGTAGGAAATCATCGGCAGCGTCACGCCGGTGACGGGAAGCAGGCCCACCACGTAACCGATGTTGACGGCGGCCTGTGACACGACCCACGTCGTGAGGGTTCCCGCGACGATCCGGATCCACGGATCGAGGTTGCGCATCGCGATGCGCAGGCCGACGAACCCGAGCAGGCCGAAGAGCCCGAGCACGACCAGACAGCCGACGAACCCGAGCTCCTCGCCGATCAACGCGAAGATGAAGTCGTGCTGGACGTTCGGCAGGTACATCCACTTCGACTGGCCCTGCCCCAGTCCCTTGCCGAACAGCCCGCCGTCGGCGAGCGCGTACAGCGCCTGGCTCGCCTGCCAGCCTCCGCCCAGCGGGTCGGACTCCGGGTCGAGGAACGCGGTCACGCGCTCCAGCCGGTACGGCGCCACGACCGCCAGCACCACCGCTCCGGCCACGGCACCGGCCAGGATGATGCCGAACAGGCGCTTCGGCGCCCCGGCGAACCACAGCAGAGCGAGCAGCACCACCGCGAGGGTGATCGTCCCGCCGAGGTCCGGCTGGGCCATGACCAGGGCGAACATGAGCAGCGCGGCGGGCACCACGGGCACCAGGAGGTGCCGCCACTGGTGCAGCACCTCGTACTTCACCACGAGGATGTGCGCGCCCCACAGCGCCAGCGCGACCTTGGCGAGCTCCACGGGTTGCAGCGACACCGGGCCGAGCACGAACCAGCCCTGGGAGCCGTTGGAGTACGTGCCCAGCGGGGTCAGGACCAGCGCGAGCAACCCGAGACACACCACCATCGCGGTGGGCGAGAGCTTCCGGATCCGGCTCAGCGGCACGCGCACACCCAGCCAGAACGCCACCGTGCCGACCCCGATGAACATCAGGTGCTTCTGGAACAGCGCGTAGACGCTGCTGTCGCTGCCGCTGTAGGAGGACACGGACGAGGCCGACAGCACCATCACGACGCCGAGGGCACCCAACGTGCCGCACAGCGCGAGGATGAGGTGGAAGTCGGCGAGCGGGCGCGAGAGCCACGCGGTCAGCGGCGTCTTCGGCACCACGGGACGTCGGTCGGAGCGTGCTCTCGGCGATCGTTCCGCACCGCGCTGCCGGACCCGCCGACTCCGCCGTGCCCGGCTCGTCGCCCGGGAGTCGTCGCGGTCGGCGCCCACCGCCGTCACCGCGATAGCTCGCCGACCGCCGCCGCGAACGCCTCGCCCCGCGCGGCGTAGTCGCGGAACATGTCCAGCGACGCCGCAGCGGGTGCGAGCAGCACCGAGTCTCCCGGGCGCGCCAGCTCACGCGCCGTCTTCACCGCCGCAGTCATGGGCTCATCGTCGCCCGGATCGACGCGCCGGACGGGGACATCCGGCGCGTGTCGCGCGAGAGCCTCGGCGAAGACGTCGGCGTCGGCGCCGAGCAGCACGACCCCGCGGAGCCGTCCCGCGACCGCCGCGACCAGCTCGTCCACGGAGGCACCCTTGAGCAGGCCGCCCGCGATCCACACGACACCGGGATGGGCCAGCAGCGAGCCCGCCGCCGCGTGCGGGTTGGTGGCCTTCGAGTCGTCGACGTACCGGACGCCGTCGACCTCGGCGACCTCCACCGCGCGGTGCGCGCCGGGAGTGAACCGCCGCAGCCCCTCGGCCACCGCGTCCGGGCTCACGCCGATCGACCGGACGAGCGCGGCCGCGGCCAGCGCGTTCGCCACGTTGTGCGGACCACCGGGCCGGACGTCGGCCAGGGTGCCCAGCTCCTCGGCCGTGTGCACCGGATCGGCGACGAACGCGCGGTCGACCAGCAGGTCCTCCACCACACCGAGCTCGCCGGGCCGGGGCGAGTCCAGCGTGAACCCGACCCGGCGCGCGTCGGCCTGCGCGTGCCGGTCGGCCAGCGTGGCCGACCGGCGATCGTCCAGGTTGGCCACGACCGTGGCCGACCCGCCGTGGACACCGCCCTTCGCCTCGGCGTACTCGTCGAGCCCGCCGTGCCAGTCGAGGTGGTCCTCGGCGACGTTGAGGACGACCGAGGCCGCGGGCGCCAGCGTGCTCGACCAGTGGAGCTGGAAACTCGACAGCTCCACCGCCAACGTCGAATGCCCGGCGAGCACGGCGTCGAGCACCGCGAACCCGACGTTGCCGCACGCCACGGCGTCGACGTCGGCGGCGCGCAGCATCGACTCGACCATGCTCACGGTCGTCGTCTTGCCGTTGGTGCCCGTCACCGCGAGCCACGTCGGCGGATTCGGCCGCTGCTGCGCGATCCGCCACGCCAGCTCCACGTCACCGATCACCTCGATGCCCGACGCGGCCGCCGCGGTGAGCAGCGGGGCCGTGGGCCGCCAGCCGGGGCTGGTGACCACGAGCCGCGTGCCCTCGGGCGGCGCGTCGAGCCCGGGGACGAGCCGGACGTCGAGGTCGTCGAGGCGGGCGAGCCGTGTGGCGTCGGCATCGGTGACCGTGACCCGCGCTCCCATGTCGGAGAGCGCTGCGGCCACCGAACGTCCGGTCACCCCGGCACCCGCGACGCACACGTCGACCCCGGCGAGTTGCATGGCTCGACTCATCCCCCTCCGAGGCCGAGCTGTTCGCTGTAGAACAACCCGAGCCCGAACATGCAGCAGATCGCCGCCAACAACCAGAACCGGATGATGACGGTCGTCTCCGCCCAGCCTGCCAGCTCGAAGTGGTGGTGGAACGGCGCCATGCGGAACAGCCGTTTCCGCGTGGTGCGGAACACGGCGATCTGCAGCACCACCGAGATCATCTCGACCACGAACAGACCACCGATGACGATCGCCAGCAGTTCGGTGCGCGTCGTCATCGACAGACCCGCCACCAGACCGCCGAGCGCGAGAGAGCCGGTGTCGCCCATGAAGATCTTCGCCGGAGCCGCGTTCCACCAGAGGAAGCCCACGCAGGCACCCGTGGCCGCGGCCGCGACCACGGCGAGGTCCAGCGGGTCGCGCACGTTGTAGCACGCGGGCTGGAACGCCTCGACACAGCTGAGCCTCGCCTGCCAGAACGAGATCACCACGTAGGTCGCGAGCACCATCGCGCCCGCCCCGCCCGCGAGGCCGTCGAGCCCGTCGGTGAAGTTCACCGCGTTCGACCACGCCGAGACGAGCAGGTAGCAGAACAGGACGAAGATGGGGATCGGGAAGAAGATGAGCTCGATGTCCCTGGCATAGGACAGGTGCTGGGACGCCGGGGTGAGCCCGTTCGCGTCGGGGAACTGCAGCACCAGGATCGCGAAGACCACCGCCACCACGAGCTGACCGACGAGCTTGGCGGTCTTGTTCAGCCCCAGGTTGCGCTGTTTACGGATCTTGATGAAGTCGTCGAGGAAACCGACGAGACCCAGTCCCACGGACAGGAACAGGACGAGCAGCGCCGACGCTGTCGGGCCCTCGTTGCTCGACCCGCGCCAGTAGTCGACGAGGTGGGCGACGAAGTACCCGACCACCATCGCCACGATGATCGCGACGCCACCCATGGTGGGTGTGCCGCGCTTGGACTTGTGACCCTCCGGGCCTTCCTCCCTGATCTCCTGCCCGAAGCCCTGCTTCGAGAAGAACCGGATCAGATACGGCGTGAGCAGGATGGAGACGGCCAGTCCCACGGAGGCCGCGATCAAAATACTGATCACGCTTCAATCCTCCTGGTCGTGGAGCTCCGCTCGATGCCTCTCGGTGCGTCGTGTCGCCTCACGCGCGCCCGTCCTCCTCCAACAGCGCGTCGGCCACCTTCCAGAGCTGGGCGACCTTCGATGCCTTGACAAGAACAACGTCGTCGGGCCGCACTTCCTCGCGCAGTAGCGCGATCGCGGCGTCCGTGTCCGGTACCAGGACCGACTCCTCTCCCCAAGAACCTTCGTGGCTCGCCCCGTGGTGCATGGGAGCTGCCTGCTCGCCCACCACGACGAGCCGGTTGATGTTCAACCGGACGGCAAGCCGACCGATCTCGTCGTGCGCGGACACGCTATCGGCCCCCAATTCGCCCATGACACCGAGGACCGCCCAAGATCGTCTGGCCGAGGTCATGGACGCGAGAGTCTTCAGCGCGGCCCGCATCGACTCGGGGTTGGCGTTGTAGGAATCGTTGAGGACGGTGACGCCGTCGGCGCGGGTGGTGACCTCCATTCGACGGTCGGAACGGCGGGTCACGGCACTCAGCCGGGCGGCGACGTCGGGCAGCGGCGTGCCGAGTTCCAGGGCCACGGCGGCCGCCGCCAGGGCGTTGCCGACGTGGTGTTCACCGACGAGCTGCAGTGTCACCGGCGCCCGCTCGGAGCCGGAGACGAGATCGAACGCCGCGTGCGCGTGCTCGTCGAGGTGGACGTTCTCGGCGCGGACGTCGGCGTCGTCGGCCTCTCCGACGCGCACCACCCTGGCTCGCGTGCGCGACGCCATCGCCGCCACGAGCGGGTCGTCGGCGTTCAACACGGCGACGCCGTCGGCAGGCAACGCCTCGACGAGTTCGCCCTTGGTCTGCGCGATGCCCTCCTGCGAGCCGAACTCGCCGACGTGGGCACTGCCGACGTTCAACACCACGCCGATGCGCGGCGGAGCGACGGCGGCGAGCTCGGCGATGTGCCCGGGCCCGCGGGCCGACAGCTCCAGCACGAGATGCCTCGTCTCCCGGTCGGCGCGCAAGGCCGTCCACGGGTGCCCGAGCTCGTTGTTGAACGACCCGGGCGGCGCCACGGTCGGACCGAGCGGTTCGAGCAGCTGGGCGATCACGTCCTTGGTGGAGGTCTTGCCGGACGACCCGGTGACGCCCACGACCGCGAGGCCGGACTCCGACAGGCGCGTCACGACGTGCCGGGCCAGAGCACCGAGCGCGGCGAGGACCGCGGCACCGGAACCGTCGGTGTCGCCGGTCAGCGCCACGGACCGCTCGTGCGCCCCGCCCGGGGGCAACGGCGGAACGATCACGGCGGGGGCGTCCACCTCGCGGGCCGCGAGCACGCCGACCGCCCCGCACTCCACCGCCGACGCCGCGAAGTCGTGACCGTCGGCGCGCTCGCCGGGCAGGGCCACGAACAACCCGCCCTCGGTGAGCTTGCGCGAGTCGAACTCGACGGAGCCGGTGACCCGCTCGGAGCCGTCGGCGCGGTGCAACCGCCCCCCGACGACCTCGGCGATCTCTGCGAGCGTGAGCTCGATCATTCCGTGACACCCAGCCTTTCGCGGATGGCCGCCTCCAGTTCGTCCCGGTCGGAGAAGGGATGCACCACGCCCTCGACCTCCTGACCGCTCTCGTGTCCCTTGCCGGCGATCAACACGACGTCGCCGGCCTCCGCGCGCTCCACCGCCGCGGAGATGGCCGAACGCCGGTCACCGATCTCGACGACCTCGCCGCCCTCCGCCGGGCCGACGGCGCGGGCACCCGCCAACATCGCCTCCCGGATGGCGGCCGGATCCTCGCTGCGCGGGTTGTCGTCGGTGACGATCAGCACGTCGCTGCCGCGCGCGGCGGCCTCGCCCATCATGGGCCGCTTGGCGGTGTCCCGATCCCCGCCGCACCCGAGCACCGTGATGATGCGGCCATGGGTACGGGCGCGCAGAGCCTGCAGCGCCTGGGCCACCGCGGCCGGCTTGTGGGCGTAGTCGACGACGGCCGTGAACGGCTGACCGAGATACACGCGCTCCATCCGGCCGGGCACCTCCACGGCCCCCAGACCGGCGACGATGTGGTCGAGCTCGACACCCACGGTGTCGAGGACGGCAGCGGCCAGCACGGCGTTCGCGACGTTGAACGCGCCCGGCAACGGCAGCGTGGCCTTCGCGCTCCGCCCGTCCGGCGCGTGCAGGGTGAAGGACTGCTCCCCGGTGGGAGTCGTGGCGACGTCGGTGGCGCGCCACACGGCGTCGCTGTCCGGCTCCGTGGACACCGTCACCGTCTGCGGGGTCACCAGCGCCTGCCCCCACGCGCTGTCGACCACCACGACCTCGTGCGTGGACCGGCCGTCGAACAACATCGACTTGGCCTCGAAGTAGTCCTCCATGTCGCGGTGGAAGTCCAGGTGGTCCTGCGACAGGTTCGTGAACGCACCGACGGCGAACCGCGTGCCGTTGACGCGGCCCAGGGAGAGCGCGTGGCTGGAGACCTCCATGGCGACGTGGGTGACCCCGCGCTCCACCATCACGGCGAACAGCGCCTGCAGGTCGGGCGCCTCGGGAGTGGTGAACGCGCTGGCCAGCCGTTCGGTGCCGATGCGCGTCTCGACCGTGCCGACCAGGCCCGTGTGGTAGCCGGCGGCGCGCAGTCCCGCCTCCACCAGATAGCTGGTGGTGGTCTTGCCCGACGTGCCCGTGATCCCCAGCACCGACAGCGTCAGCGACGGCTCACCGTAGATCCACGCCGCGACGGCGCCGAGAACCCCACGCGGATCGGAGTGCACGATGACGGGCAGGCCCGACTTCTGCACCGCGGGCCGCGCGGCGCCCTCCTCGTCGGTCAGGATCGCCACCGCCCCTCCCGCGACCGCATCGGCGGCGAAGTCCGCGCCGTGGACGCGGGCGCCGGGAAGCGCGGCGAACAGGTCGCCCGGGAGGACGTGCTGTGCCCGCAACGTCGCTCCGGTCACGGCGACGGTCTCGACGACGGCCGGATCGGCGATGAGCCGGGCATCCGCCCTCGCCACCAGCGTGGTCAGCGGCACGGGTTCGATCAGCCTCGGGCGGGGCGGCGCCACCACGACCCCCGTCCGACTGTTCTGACGTGATCGGTCCCGAGAGTGCGCCTCGCCGTTGTTCACAGACACGCCGGAAGGTTACCGGCGAGGTCGGTGAACCGCTGAGCCACCCGCACGGCCGTGTGCATGCCTTCACGCACTCCTCACACGCAGGCTCCCCGGTACGTCGACCTCGGCCTCCGGCGACGGCACGACTGGCCCGATCCGGTGACGTCCGGCGGGGATCCGCGACGACTTCTCCCCGACCACACGTGCGGGCCGCCGACCGCCCCTACCGTGCTCGCATGAGCCGTCGTGGAATCGCCACCGCACTGTTCACCGTCGCCGCCCTCACCGCCGTCACCGTCGTCGGCACACCGGTGTCGGCAGCCGATCCGACTGCCCTGCCCGCCGACCACTTCCGCCTCGCCGAGAGCCCGTACAACCCGGTGATCGCCCGCCTCGACGACGTGCTCCCGGGCGCGTCGATGTCCGACGTCCTGGCGAGCGCCAACCGCTCCGCCACCGCCTGCTCCGCCGGCGCCACACACGAAGTGGCGGCGTTCTGCTGGAACTCCGGCGACAACGGCACCGCCGACTGGTACCCGCAGGGCGTCACCTCCACCGCCGACGCCTACGGCAACGGAACCTACGAAGGCGAGACAGCCTTGTTCGTGAGCTGGTACTACCGCCACGACGATCCCGACAAGGGCGCCCGCATCTCGTTCGTCGACCTCTCGACCCCGAGCGCACCCGCCTACCGCCACGTGCTCCTGGTCGAGCCGTACCCGAACTCGGCGGGCCATCCCGACTTCCGTCCCGTGACCGTGCACGCGGGCGGCATCTTCGCCTACGGGCACTTCCTGTACGTCGCCGACACCTGGGGCGGCTTCCGGGCGTTCGACCTACGCCACCTCTGGCAAGTCTCGACCGGTGACAAGAACCGCATCGGACGCCAGTCGGACGGCACCTACCACGCCTTCGACTACCGCTACGTCCTGCCGCAGGCGCACACCTTCACCGCCTCCACCACCGACGGCACCGCACGGCTTCGCTACTCCGCCGCCTCGCTCGACCGCACGAGCACACCCGACAGCGTCGTGGTGCCCGAGTACAACGCCGACGGCACCGGCGCCCGCGTCGTGCGCTTCCCCATCGACTACACCGACCGCAAGTTCAAGGAATCCGCCGACGGCTACACCCACGCCACGGAGGCCTACCGCGTCGACATCGCCAGCATGCAGGGCGCCACCGCCATCGACGGCACGTTCTTCGTCTCGGCGAGCGCGGGGTCGAGCAGCCGGGGCTCGGTCTACACCTTCACCGCGACCGGCGGACCGACCCGGCACGCGGGCGCCGCGCCCGTGGGGCCCGAGGACCTGTCGTACTGGGGTCCACGCGGGCAGCTGTGGGGATTGAGCGAGTACCCGGACCGCCGCGCGGTCTACGCCGTCGACCCGTCGGCCTTCTGAGCCGCGTCGTCCTGCTCGACCACGTCCTCCTCGGCCACTGTGGTGATCTGCCGAAGCCGTCGCGGTCCGCTGTCGGGTCGCGACGGCGGCGGACCCAACACGATGCGCGCGTTCGTGACGAACGCCCCCTCCGGGGAGGCCAGCACCGGGTCCAGCGACAACGCTCGCACCTCCGGATGGTCCTCCGCGAGCGCGGCCACGCGCAGCACGAGATCCTGCAGCGCGGAGAGATCGGCGGGTTCGTCACCGCGGTAGCCGGTGAGCAACGGCGCGGTCCGCGGTTCCCGCACCAACGTCTCGGCATCGGTGTCGGTCAACGGAACCGCGCGGAACGCCTGATCGCCCAGCAACGTGCTCACCACCCCGGACAACCCGAACGACACCAGGGTGCCGAACGACGGGTCGTCCTGCAGCCCGATCGCACACGACACACCCTTGGGCGCCATACGCTGCACGTACACCTCGTCGCGGCCCGACACCTCGCGAAGATCCCGATACGCCAGCCGCACCGAGTCCGGTGTGGAGAGATCCAACCGCACACCCGCGAAGTCCGGCCGGTCGCGCAGTCGGTCGTCGAAGGCCTTCAACGTCACCGGATAACCGAGCTCGTCCGCCGCTGCCACCGCGTCGTCCACACCGGACACCACCCGGAACGACACGACGTCGATGCCGTAGCACCCGAGCAGCTGCACCATGTCGTCCACCGGCACCACGACGCTGCCGTCCTCGGCCGACCGGTCGGCGACCAAGTCCCGCACGAGAGCCTCCGCCCGCTGCACCTCCAGCCCCTCGGGCCGCACCACCGTGCCCTGCGGACGCCTGCGCCACTCCGCGTAGCGGACGACGCGCGCCAACGCGTTCACCGCCCGCTCCGGGCTCGGATACGACGGGATCGACCCGAACACCACGGTGCCGTCCTCGGCGGTGACCGCCAACTCGTCCGGAACGCCCTCGGCCGCGAGGAACGTCGAGACGATGGGCTTCTCCGGGGTCGTCGGCGTGGCCAGCACCGTCTCCCGCAACGCGCGCGCGTACGCGGTGCCCGGGGTCGCGACCGGGGGCACGAACACGACCACGAGCGCGTCCACGTCCGGGGACGCGAGCGCGCTGCCGACCGCGGCGGCGAACTTCTCCGGCGGCGCCTGCGAACCGACGTCCACCGGCTCGATCCCGATGCTCAGCCCCTGCGCCTTCGCCGTGTCCGCGGCGAGCAGCGCGATGGCCGACGAGTTGCCGACGATCCCGATCCGCGCCCCCGAGGGCAACGGCTGGTTCGCGAACACCAGCGCCGTGTCGAAGAGCTGCGCCAACGTGTCGACGCGCACCACACCGGCCTGCTCGAACAGCGCCTGCACACTGGACTCGTCGATCTCGGTGGACGTGGCCGCGAGCTGAGGCCGAACCGCGTGCCTGCCCGACTTCACCGCGACCACCGGTTTGGTCCGGGCGAGCCGCCGGGCCAGACGCGCGAACTTGCGGGGGTTTCCGAACGACTCCAGGTACAGCAACACCACGTCGGTGTACGGATCGGTCTCCCAGTACTGCAGCAGATCGTTGCCGGAGACGTCCGCGCGGTTGCCCGCCGAGACGAACGTCGACAGCCCCAGCCCCCTCGCCTCGGCGTCGGCGAGGATCGCGATGCCCAACGCACCCGACTGGCAGAAGAACCCGGTGCGTCCCCGCCGCGGCAACCGCGGCGCGAGGGTGGCGTTGAGCCGCACCTTCGGATCGGTGTTGAGCACGCCGAGCGCGTTCGGTCCCACCACCCGCATCCCGTGCGCCCGCGCGTCGCTCACCAGCCGCAACTCGGCGTGCAGCCCGTGCGGCCCCGACTCGGCGAACCCCGCCGACACGATCACCAGCGCCTGCACGCCCTTCTCCAGTGCCCCGTCGAGCACCGACTCCACCTGGTGCGCCGGCACCGCCACGACAGCGAGATCGACCGGGTCCGGGATCTCCAGCACCGACTTGTACGCCCGTACACCGCGCACCGACACGTGCTCGGGGTTCACCGGATACACCGGCCCGGCGAAGTCGGCCGCGAGCAGATTCGACAGCACCGCGTAGCCGATCTTCGTGGAGTCGGTGGAGGCACCGATCACGGCCACCGAACGCGGGTGCAGCAGGTTGTGCACGCTGCGGGCCTCCGCCGCCTGCTCCCGGGCGCGCGCCACCGCCAGCGACTCCTCGGTGGGATCGATGTCGAACTCGAGGTGCAGCAGACCTTCCTCGAAGGCTCTGCTCACGTGGTAACCGGCATCGCGGAACACGCGCGTCATGGCCGCGTTCTCGGCCAGCACCTCCGCCACGAACCGGCGCAACCCGCACTCCGACGCCGCCGCGGCGAGGTGTTCCAGCAGGATCGACCCGAGCCCGCGCCCCTGGTGGGCGTCGTCCACCACGAACGCCACCTCGGCCGACGACTCGTTGATGCGCTCGTACCGGCCGACGGCCACGATGTCGTCCCCGAGCAACGCCACGAACGCGACCCGGTCGTGGTGATCGACCGTCGTGAAGCGCCTCAGATCCCGCGCGGGTATCCGCGGATACGCGCCGAAGTACCGCAGGTAGCGGGTCCGTTCCGACAGCCGCGCGTGCAGGGCGACGATGCGGTCGGCGTCCGTGGGCACGATCGGCCGCAGATGCACGGTGCGGCCGTCCGCCAGCACGACGTCGGCCTCCCACCGCCGCGGATAGTCGAACGGGTCGCGGCCGCCGTCGCCGTCCACACCGTCGGGAGCGTGACCCATCGGAGCCATCAGTCCACCTCAGTCCCTCGGATCGTGGGGATCGAGCCCGTGCAGGGGGAAGACAGCGCGGCGGGTGTCGCGGATCGCGATGTCCACGGCGTCGTCCATACCGTCGCCCCACCGCGAGAACTCCGGCTCCCCACCCTCGGCGTCGTCGGTCATCCGGGCCGGGATCTCCGCCTTCGGCGCCAACGCGAGGACGTGCTCGGTCCAGTTCCTGGGCAGCGCAGTCGTCGGGGCCACGTCGCGATCCAACACCGTCGCCAGGAGGTGTGTCCACGACCGGGGCACGACCCTGATCAATTGGTAGCCGCCACCACCCACGGCCAGCCACCGACCGTCCGCGTACGTGTCCGCGAGTCCACGCAGCGTGCGGTAGATGGTGCGGTGGCCGTCCACGGTCAGGGACAGGTCCGCCAGCGGATCCTCCTCGTGGGAGTCGACACCGCACTGTGTCACGAGGATCTGCGGGCGGAACGCCTCCAACACCGACGGTACGACCGCGTGGAAGGCACGAAGCCACCCGGCGTCCTGCGTCGCGGGAGGCAGCGGAACGTTGACCGCGTACCCCTCGCCGTCGGCCACACCGATCTCCGCCGAGTACCCGGTGCCCGGGAACAGCGTGAACGGGTGCTGGTGCAGCGACACGGTCAACACCCGCGGGTCACCGTAGAACGCGGCCTGCACCCCGTCGCCGTGATGGACGTCGGTGTCGACGTAGGCGATGCGGTCGAAACCGTGGTCGAGCAGCCACGAGATCGCCACCGCACAGTCGTTGTAGACGCAGAACCCCGACGAGCGGCCGTGCATGGCGTGATGCAGGCCGCCCGCGATGTTCACCGCCCGCGCCGCCTTGCCCTCGGCGATGCAGCGGGCGCCCACCAACGTGGAACCGACCACGAGCGACGACGCCTCGTGCATGTCCGTGAACACCGGGTTGTCCGGAGTACCCAGGCCGTGTCCCACGTCCCAGCCCGCCATGGGCGCTTGCCTGACCGCTTCCACGTACTCGGCCGCGTGCGCCCGGTACAACTGGTCGACCTCGACCGGTTCCGGCACCACCAGCGGCACGTCGTCCAGGACACCGAGGGCGGTGGCGAGGCGGATGGTGAGATCGAGGCGGACCGGGTTGAACGGATGGTCGTCACCCAGCTTGTAGGCGAGCAGTGCGGGGTCCCAGACGACGGCCGAGCGCGACATGGCCCGAGCTTAGGGTGTGAGCCGTCAGAGCGGGAGGACAGCGGGAGGACCCGACCGCCACCAGTCAGCGGTGACACCGTGCGCTCTCCCGGGACGGTGCCTCCTCGACCCACGCGGATCAGCTCGGCGTCCGAGACCTCACCCGGGGTCCGAACCGGTCGCCGCCGGCCGCGCCGGGTCGGCGACCCAGTTCGACCACGACCCCGCGTACAGCGCCGCGGGACGCTCCGGATCGGCGAGTCCCGCCCATTCGAGCGCGAGCACCACCGAGCACGCGGTGACCCCGGAACCGCAATACGCGCCCACCGGCGTGTCGGGAGCGACACCGAGCGCGGAGTAGTACCGAGCCAACTCCTCGGGCGAACGCCACCGTCCGTCGTCGCCGAGATGCCCGGCGGACGGCGCGTTGACGGCCCCGGGAACGTGTCCGGGTCGCGGATCGACCGGTTCCGTCTCGCCCGTGTAGCGCTGCGGAGCGCGCGCGTCGAGCAACACGCCGTGGCGGGCCCGCTCCGCCGCGCCCTCGGCGTCGAGGACGGGAACGGAACCGGGCCGCACCACGAGGTCCCCCGGCACGGGCCGAGGCGTGTCCCGGCTGACCGGCCGTCCCTCCGACCGCCACGCGGCGAAGCCGCCGTCGAGCACCGCGACCTGACGATGCCCGGCCCACCTGAGCAGCCACCACGCCCGGGCCGCGACGGAGCCGTCGGCGTCGTCGTAGGCGACCACCGGGCGGGCCTCGCTCACCCCGGCGGCGCGCAGGGTCCGTTGCAGGGCGTCGGCATCGGGCAGCGGATGCCTGCCCTGCGGGCCCGGGGCACCGGACAGGTCGGTGTCCACGTCGAGGAACACCGCGTCGGGCACATGCCCCTCGTCGTAGGAGTCTCGTCCGGGCGGGCCGGTGAGCCTCCATCGCACGTCGAGCACGGTCGGCCGGTTCTCGGACGCCAACCGGTCCGCGAGTTCGGAGGTCGAGATCACGGGTCGCATAACCCCATCCTGCCCGCAGTGAGCATCGACGACGCATGGCCTCAGCGTCAGGACCAGCCACTACCATGAGTAGGGGCGAACAAAGGGGACAGGCGTGAACGATCTCATCGATACCACCGAGATGTACTTGCGCACCATCTACGAGCTCGAGGAGGAGGGCGTGGTGCCGCTGCGTGCCCGCATCGCGGAGCGGCTGCACCAGAGCGGGCCCACAGTGAGTCAGACCGTGGCGCGCATGGAGCGCGACGGTCTGGTGGTCGTCGCCGACGACCGACACCTCAAGCTCACCGACCACGGGCGTGAGCTCGCGGTCGCGGTGATGCGGAAGCACCGGCTCGCCGAACGGTTGCTCGTCGACGTCATCGGGCTGGAATGGGAGCACGTTCACAACGAGGCGTGCCGGTGGGAACACGTCATGAGCGAGGCGGTGGAACGCAAGCTCATCACGTTGCTGAACAATCCCACCACCTCCCCGTACGGCAACCCGATCCCGGGGCTCGACAAGCTCGACGCCGGGAGCGAGCCAGCTCCGCCCGCCGAAGCCGGTCTCGTCCGCCTGGACGAGGTGGCCAAGACGGGCGGCGGCAAGGTCGAGATCCGGCGGATCGCCGAACACGTGCAGCTCGACGAGAGCCTCATGGGCCAGCTGCGCGCTGTCGGCGTCGTACCGGGTGGGACCGTCACGATCGGCAGCATCGCGAACGGCGAATCGACGGTCGAGGTGTCCGACGGCACCACGACGGATCGAATCCCGACCTCCGCACTGCATGCGGTGCTCGCACAGGCACGCTGACCGCTGCCACCGGAGACGGCCGCACAGCCGAACCACGGCTGAGCGCGGCCGGATCTCGGCGGACCCGAACGACGCCGCGTGCCTCGCCGCGGCGTCGTTCCACTCCGCGCTTCCGGACGCCCTGTCCCCTCCATCCATGCCCACGTCCACGCCGCCGGGCGAGTCACGCCCCGGGCACGGTCGTCGGCGTGCAGGGCGTCGTTCGAGTGGCTTCCCACGCCCACGCACGTCCATTGCTCCCCTCCTGCCACGCCGTAGCCCGCGCGTACGCGGTTCGGTTCCACACCTGTTCGCCACCACACCGTCACCGACGGTGAACCGGGGCGCCCCGCGGTTGCCGACCCCCCTCTCCGGAGCACCCCGCGCTGGGTGCACACTGTCGCCTCGTACCGGTTTCACACCTCTTCCCGTCCGAGAAAGGGCCCGCACGTATGCCCACCGACACCACGACGTCGAGCACGCCCATGAAACTCGTTGTCACGGGCGGCGCAGGCTATATCGGTAGCGTGTGCACGGCCCGGCTACTCGAGGCGGGGCACGAGGTCACCGTCGTCGACGACCTCTCCACGGGTCACGCGGACGCCGTCCCCGAGGGAGCGCGGTTCGTACAGGGCGACGCCGCCGAGGTCGCGGGAACCCTGCTCGCGGAAGGCTTCGACGGTGTGCTGCACTTCGCCGCCAAGAGCCTGGTGGGTGAGTCCATGCAGGACCCCAGCACCTATTGGCGCGGCAACGTTCTCACCTCCCTGCGCCTGCTCGACGCGATGCGCACACACGGCGTACCGCGGCTGGTGTTCTCCTCGACCGCGGCGACCTACGGCGAGCCCGAGGTGACGCCGATTCCGGAGACCGCGCCGACGGACCCCACCAACACCTACGGCGCCACCAAGCTCGCCATCGACCACGCCATCACCAGCTACGCACGCGCCCACGGCCTCGCGGCCGCCAGCCTGCGCTACTTCAACGTGGCCGGTGCCTACGGCCAGTTCGGTGAGCGGCACACCACCGAGACCCACCTCATCCCGCTGATCCTGCAGGTGGCGACCGGCAACCGTGACCAGGTGCAGATCTACGGCGACGACTACCCGACCGAAGACGGGACGGCCATCCGCGACTACATCCACGTGGTCGACCTCGCCGACGCGCACCTGCTGGCGCTCGCGCACGTGACGCCGGGCAAGCACGAGATCTTCAACCTGGGCAACGGCACCGGTTTCTCGGTGCGTCAGGTGATCGAGGCCTGCCGCGAGGTCACCGGCCACGAGATCCCCGCCGCGGTGGCACAGCGACGCGCCGGCGACCCCGCCGTCCTCGTCGCCGCGAGCGACAAGGCGCAGGCCAAGCTCGGTTGGAAGCCGCAGCACACCGACCTTGCCGGCATCGTGGCCGACGCGTGGGAGTTCACCCGTCGCCGGCAGGAGGCCCAGTAGACGGTCGAGCCGAGTCGTGCGGCGAACACGGGCTGGGCGGTGTGCGGTCTTCCGGCGCCGTCCAGATCGGCTCTTCGTCGCACGACGTGGCGAGCCCCACGAGCTTTTCCGGCGGCAACCCGTGTCCGAGTGCCTGTCTGAGCAACTTGGACAGCAGGTGATTCGGATCCGCGGCCTGAGCAGCGTCGAGGGCCATACCCGCCAGAGCTCCTTCGCCCCGCACGTAGGCGGAGTACGCCAGCAGGGTCGCGGGCTGGGCCCGCTCGGGTGTCGGCGTGTGTTTGGTCAGCAGAAGCCACAGGCGCTCGGCCGTGACCGCGCCCGCGCTGTCGGCGGGAAGAGCGGTGGCCAGGCACGCGTCACGAATCCTCGGCTGCGCGAGGGCGACGGCCAGCTCGACGACTTCGGTGTCGGACAGAAGCAGCGTTCCCTTCCACGCCCGCGCCAACACTGTGCGCACCGCCGCCCGACCTCGCCGCAGTGAGGCCACGTCGTCGCGCGATGCGGCGGAAAGCCGCCGACGCAACATCGCCGCGCGTCGCTCCAGCACGTCCGACGCGACAGGCTGAAGCTGTCTCTCCATGGCCGCCCTGCTGCTGTGCGTGACCAACCCGGCGTGGGCACTCACGGCGGCCATCACGGTGCTGGCCGGATCCGGCAGATGCCCTGCACAGCACGATTGCTCGTAACAGCGCCACGGTGCGCCCGCCCGGATCTTCGGTACCCACAGGGCGTGCGACACGGGTAGCCCCGCCTGCCCGAAGACCTCGCGCACCGCCGTGACGACCGTCCGGGCGGGCGGTCCCGTGGCATCTCCACGGCGGCCACCCACGACGACCGCGGTCACCGCGACCGAGTCGTGGGCCAGGGGCCCCAGGAGCTGTCTGGCCAGTGCGGCTTCGTCTCCGGGCTGAGGAAGGTCGGCACGCACGATGTTGCCGATGCGCGCGCCCGTCGTCCCTCGATGACCGACCAACACCAGGGAGTCGACCGGGTCGAAACCGAGGAGATGCGGGGTGGCCGCCAGTAGCTCTCCCGGGTCGCGCAGATCGATCGGCGAGCGGTCGGCGGTCTGGGAGTCCGTCGTGGATGAAGGTGTCATGCGTCCACGATGAAGCGCATCGGGGGCGCCGGGTGAGCGTGAGCGACATCTGTGGACAACCGGCGCCGATGTGGACAACCCCGGGCCCACCCGGGCCCGGGGTCGGGGAAATGTCGGTGCGGCCTGCTAGCGCTTCCCGCCCGGGGAGAACGCGTCGCGCAGCGACTCCTCGCCACCCACGACCGGCACGGTCACCGTCGACCGCGTCACTTCGAGCCCCACCGTCGCACCGGGCGACGGGCGCAGCGTGAAGTCGTGATCACTCGACAACAGGACGAACTCCAGGCGGTGTCCCTCGCCCAGCACGTAGTCCTGTGGCTGCAGCTCGAAGGAGATCCAGTACGGCTGCCCGGGCCGCAGCGCCTTCGTCCGCGAGAGCCCGTTCCGGTTCTGCGGGTCCGCCCACCCGCGCGTGATCACGTGGGCGCTTCCGTCCGGAGCGCGGTCGACCAGCACGGCCGTCAGATTGGCAGCCGGCTGCCCGAATTCCGTCCGCAGTCGCACCGCGGGCGTCCCGCTCAGCCGGACGGGTTCGCTCGCGGCCTCGGTGGTGTAGGACAACCTGTGTTCCGACGCCGGCGCGTCCACCAGGTCCTCGACCGTCCTGGTGGCGTCGTCCGTGAGCCACTCGGTGACGGGCTTGCCGCGGCCACGCTGCACGCCGAGCTCGCCGCGTTCCTCACCACCGGGGCCCAGCCGCAACGTGGCGTCCTCCGTGCCCGGAGCGGGCCAGTCGGCCTCCTGGGTCCACGAGCCGTCCTCCCGCTGGATAGTGGCTCTCGGCTCGTCCTCGACACCGTTGTCCACGTCGTAGAGGTAGTGGCTGAACCAGCGGTTCAGAGTCGCCAACCACTCCTCCTGGCGCAGCGAGTACGGGTCGGCGTGTCCGGACTGGTGCAGCCAGAGGGCGCGCTCGACACCGTGTTCGGCCAACGCGTCCCACCACTCGACGACCTGGCTGACCGTCACGTTCCAGTCGGAGAGACCGTGCACGGCCAGCACGGAGGCCTCGATCCTGTGGACGTCGTCGAGGTAGTTGCGTTCGTGCCAGAAGTCGTTGTAGTCGCCGGTGAGCCGGTCCTGCTCCCGTGCCAGCTCCTCGATCACCGGACGGCAGATGTCCTGGTCGGCGCGCGTGTAGACGTACTCGGCGAGCACGTCGGCGTCCTCGCCCTGGAAGCCGCCGGGTGCGACGACGGCACCGTTCTCGCGGTAGTAGTCGTACCAGTTCGAGATCGCCGCGATGGGCACGATCGTCTCGAGTCCCTCGACACCGGTCGTGGCGACGGCGTTGGGCAGGGTCCCGTTGTACGAGACACCCATCATCGCGGTGCGTCCGGTCGTCCAGTGGGCGTCCACCTCGGCGCCGCCCGCGTCCCGCGCCTGCGCACGCCCGTTCAGCCAGTCGACGACCGACGTCGCCCCACGGGTCTCGTTCTCGCCACCCGTCGTGGGACACCCCGTGGACCGGCCCGTGCCGAGCGACTCGGCGTAGACGACGGCGAACCCGCGAGCCAGGAAGTAGTCCTGGTAGCGCCAGCTGATCTCGGCCGACGGCTTGCCCGGCACGTACAGCTCGCGGTCGACGTTGTGGTTCGCGACGTCGTTGCCGCCGGCGAAGTACGGGCTCGCCTGGTACACCACCGGCACCCGCAGACCCTGTTCGGTGGCCCGGGGACGCACGACTTCGACGTGCACCACGTCACCGACTCCGTCGTGATCGGAGTCGACGCCGGCCTCGACCCAGACGTGCTCCCGCAGGACGTCGTCCGGGTCGTACACCGGCTGTGCCTGACCGTCGGTGAACACCGGCTGCTGGACCTCCTCCGCTGTGGCGTGTACCGCGACGAGCGGCAGCGACACGGCAGCGGCGGCCAGGAGCCCCCACACACGTTTGACTCTCACGAAGCCCCCAGATCGGACGGCGGCGAAAAAGAATGGTGTTGACCATTGCGGCGGCGCCCCCGGCTGTCAAGCGCGGACCGGCACGATCCGACGAACGGCGGACACTCCCTGTACCGGGCACAGCAACGCCGCCACCGCTTCGTGGGCGCTTCGCCACCCCGCCGGGACAGCTCGACGTCCTGTGCGAGCACAGGCGGTGACAACCCGATGACCAGCCTGTCGCCGACCCGGTGTCCTTCGTCCTGCTGGCAGACTGGCGGGCATGGACGAGCTTGATCCGACCGTGGAGCACGACCCGCACCTCTGGCTCGAGGACGTCACCGGTGAGGACGTGCTCGACTGGGTGCGAGGACACAACGCAGCGACCGTCGACCGCTACGCCTCGGGTGAGCGGTTCGCGACGCTGCGGGACGAACTGCGCGAGGTCCTCGACGCCGACACCCGCATCCCCTACGTACGGCGCCGAGGCGACCACCTCTACAACTTCTGGCGCGACGCCGGACACCCGCGAGGACTGTGGCGCCGGACCACGCTCGAGTCGTACCGCACGGCCGAACCCGAGTGGGACGTCCTCATCGACGTGGACGCGCTCGCCGAGCGGGAGTCGGAGAACTGGGTGTGGCAGGGCGCGACGGTGCTGCGGCCCGGTTTCCAGCGGTGTCTGGTCGAGTTGTCGCGCGGTGGTGCGGACGCCACGGTGGTCCGCGAGTTCGACCTCGAACGCCGGGAGTTCGTCGAGGACGGTTTCGTGCTGCCCGAGGCGAAGAGCTCGGTGGCCTGGATCGACGAGGACCGGATCTTCGTCGGCACCGACTTCGGCGAAGGATCACTCACCACGTCGGGCTACCCGAGGCTGGTCAAGGAGTGGAAGCGCGGCACACCGCTGGAGGACGCCACCCTCGTGTTCGAGGGCCAACCCGGCGACGTGGTCGTGCGGGCAGTGCACGACCCGACCCAGGGCTGGGAGCGCGACGTCATCCGCAGGGCGATCGACTTCTACCACTCCGAGGTGCATCTGCGGACCGACTCCGGCCTCGTCCGGATCGACGTCCCCGACGACGCCGAGGCGACACTGCACCGCGAATGGCTGCTCGTTCGCACGCGGAGCCCGTGGACCGTGCGGAACGAGGGCGCCGGCGACGCCCACTACCCCGCCGGCGCACTGCTGGGCATCGAGCTGGAGAGGTTCCTGGCCGGCGACCGCGACTTCACCGTCCTGTTCGAGCCCGACGCGCACACGTCGCTGGACTACTACGCGTGGACCCGCAACCACCTGCTGCTCGGCACCCTCGTCGACGTCAAGACCCGGTTGCGGGTGCTCACGCCCGCAGCGGACGGCTGGCGCGACGAACCGCTCACCGGCTTCGCCGAGGTCGGAGCGGTCGATCTGGTCGCGACCGACTCCCACGACAGCGACGAGTTCTTCGTGGAGACCAGCGGCTACACCGAACCACCGGCTCTGCTGCGTGGGGAGGTCGGTGGACCGCTCGACACGGTGAAGAGCGCCCCGGCGTTCTTCGACGCCACCTCGATGACCGCCACACAGCACTTCGCCACCTCCGACGACGGCACCCGCATCCCGTACTTCGTCGTCGGGCCGCGCGAACGCACCGAGCCCTCGCCGACCCTGCTCGCCGGCTACGGCGGGTTCGAGATCTCGTTGACGCCCTCCTACAGCGGGGTGATCGGACGGGGTTGGCTCGCCCGCGGCGGCACGTACGTGGTCGCGAACCTGCGCGGTGGAGGCGAGTACGGACCCGACTGGCACAACCAGGTCGTGAAGACCAACCGGCTGCGCGTCTACGAGGACTTCGCCGCCGTGGCACGTGATCTGGTGGCCCGGGGAATCACGACGCCGCAGCTGCTCGGAGTGCAGGGTGGCAGCAACGGCGGGCTGCTCACCGGAGTGATGCTCACGCGCTACCCGGAGTTGGTGGGTGCGGTCGTGAGCCAGGTGCCGCTGCTGGACATGCGGCGTTACCACAAGCTCCTGGCGGGGGCGTCGTGGATGGCGGAGTACGGCGACCCGGACGTTGCCGAGGAGTGGGCGTACCTGAAGCAGTACTCGCCGTACCACAACGTCCACAGTGACCGGGCGTATCCGCCGACGCTGTTCGTGACGTCCACTCGGGACGATCGAGTGCATCCGGCGCACGCACGCAAGATGATGGCGACGATGCACGCCGACGGCCACGACGTCGCCTACTACGAGAACATCGAGGGCGGGCACGGCGCGGCCGCCGACAACGCTCAGCTCGCCTTCAAGTGGGCGCTGGTGTTCGAGTTCCTCTGGCAGCGGCTCAGCGACGGAACCGGTCGGCCAGGTACTGCTGGAACGTGATCGTCCCGGTGTCGCCGTCCGGCGCCAGATGGTGCCCCGCGCGGTAACCCGCGTACACCGAGCCGAACAGGGTGATCGGCCGGACCGGGCGGCTCCGGCCGGCGGCGGCCTGGAACTGCCGGACGAGGTCGGGCCAGTCCGCGATCTCGGGCCCGCCGAGGTCGCGGACCCGGCCCGCCGGGCTTCCCCTTGCCAGGTCGGCCAGGCGCGCGCCCACCTCCGTGACGGACACCGGCTGGAACCGGATGTCCGGCACGAGCACGAGAGGCGACCGCGTCAGCGCCGACGACAGTCGCGCGACGAGCTCGTGGAACTGCGTGGCACGCAGGATCGTCCACGGAACACCGCCGTCCTCGACGAGGCGTTCCGTGGACGTCTTGGCTTTGTAGTACGGCAGCGGGATCCGATCCGCTCCGACGATCGAGATGTACACCAGGTGCCCGCACCCGGCGTCGCGGGCAGCGGCCAGCACCCGCTTCCCCAGCTCCGCTTCCCCGCCGCGGAGGCCGGTGACGTTGGTGGCACAGTGCACGACCGCGTCGGCCCTCTCGAAAGCCGCTCGCAGCTCGACCGGACGGCCGTAGTCGACCCGCACCGTTCGCACACCGTCCCGCAGCGAGGACGACGAACAGCTCGTGACGACGACATCGTGGCCCGCAGCGACGAGCGCACCCACGACCTCACGGCCGAGAGTGCCGGTACCTCCCGTGACGGCCACTGTGCTCATCGGTCGACTCACCCGTCCTCCACTGTGGCACGACGAGGAGGGCGGCGCCGAAGTCGTACAACGCAGGCGGGGGAGCCGACCGCCCTGGCCGACTCCCCCGCCTGCGTGTCGTCCGTCAGCTGCAGCCGGACGTCGCGCCGCAGCCCTCGCACGCGTAGCACGACCCGGCGGGACGCATCTTCGTGCCGCACGTCATGCACAACGGCGCGTCGGCCGCCTTACCGAGCTGCAACTCGACCAGCTCGGTCGTCGTCTGCGCCTCGCGCGCCGGCTGCTCCGACGTCGCGGAGTCGGCCGCGGCCGCACGCTCACCCGCGTCGACGCTGCTGCGCAGCTCGTCCAGGTCCACGTTCTCCGGTTCGGCGTTCCCGCCGCCGTACTCCGCCTCGACCTGTGCCGAGCGCTCGTCGGCGGTGAAGATGCCGAGCTGAGCCCGCTTCTCGTACGGCAGGTAGTCGAGCGCCAGCCTGCGGAACAGGTAGTCCAGCACGCTGGTGGCCATCCGCACGTCCGGGTCGTCGGTCATGCCCGCAGGCTCGAAGCGCAGGTTCTGGAACTTCTGCACGTAGAACTCGAGCGGGATGCCGTACTGGAGACCCACCGAGATCGACATCGAGAAGGCGTCCATCACACCGGCCAGCGTCGAACCCTGCTTGCCGAGCTTGACGAAGATCTCGCCGAGCCCGTCGTCCGGGTAGGAACCGGCGGTCAGGTACCCCTCGGCACCGCCCACGGTGAAGGACACCGTCTGGCTCGGGCGCTTCTTCGGCAGGCGCTTGCGCACCGGCCGGTACTCCACGACCTTCTCCTCGGCCTTCTGCGGCGCCTCGGCCTTCTCCTTCTTGGCCGTCGAGAGGGGCTGCCCGACCTTGCAGTTGTCGCGGTAGATCGCCAACGCCTTGAGGCCGAGCTTCCAGCCCTGGAAGTAGATCTCCTCGACCTCCTCGACCGTCGCCGCCTCCGGCATGTTCACCGTCTTGGAGATGGCACCGGACAGGAACGGCTGCACCGCGGCCATCATCCGCACGTGGCCCATGGGCGCGATCGAACGCTCACCGACGGCGCAGTCGAACACCTCGTAGTGCTCGGGGCGCAGCCCGGGAGCGTCGACGACATGACCGTGCTCGGCGATGTAGTCGACGATCGCCTCGACCTGCTCCTCCTGGTAGCCCAGCGAGCGCAGCGCACGCGGCACGGCGTTGTTGACGATCTGCATGGAGCCGCCACCGACGAGCTTCTTGAACTTCACCAGCGAGAAGTCCGGCTCGATCCCGGTGGTGTCGCAGTCCATCATGAAGCCGATGGTGCCGGTGGGTGCGAGCACGCTGGCCTGCGCGTTGCGCCAGCCGTTGGTCGTCCCGATGTCGATGCCGCGCTCCCACTCCCGCGTCGCCAGCGACCGCACGGCGGCGTCGTTGCGGTGGTAGGTGCGCACGAGCTCGTTGGCCGCGGCGTGCTTGCGCATCACGCGCTGGTGCGGCTCGGCGTTGCGGGCGTAGCCCTCGTAGGGCCCGACGACCCCGGCGAGCTCCGCCGAACGGCGGTACGAGACGGCCGTCATCAGTGAGGTGATCGACGCGGCGAGCGCCCGACCGCCCTCGGAGTCGTACGCGTGCCCCGTGGCCATGAGCAGCGCGCCGAGGTTGGCGTACCCGATGCCGAGCTGGCGGAACTTCCGCGTCGTCTCCGCGATCGGCTCGGTGGGGAAATCCGCGAAGCAGATCGAGATGTCCATCGCCGTGATGACCAGCTCGACGGCCTTCGCGAACAGCTCGGCGTCGAACGTGCCGTCCTCACGCAGGAACTTCAGCAGGTTCAGCGAGGCGAGGTTGCAGCTCGAGTTGTCGAGGTGCATGTACTCCGAGCACGGGTTCGACGCGGTGATGCGGCCCGACTCGGGGCACGTGTGCCAGTCGTTGATCGTGTCGTCGTACTGCAGCCCCGGGTCGGCGCACTCCCAGGCGGCCTGCGCCATCTTGCGGAACAGCCCCTTGGCGTCGACGCTCTCCAGCACCTCGCCGGTGGTGCGCGACCGGAGACCGAACTTGCCGCCTGTCTCGACCGCCTGCATGAAGTCGTCGGAGACGCGCACGGAGTTGTTCGCGTTCTGGTACTGCACCGACGAGATGTCGCTGCCGCCGAGGTCCATGTCGAAACCGGCGTCGCGGAGCACGCGGATCTTGTGCTCCTCCTTCGCCTTGGTCTCGATGAACTCCTCGACGTCGGGGTGGTCCACGTCGAGCACGACCATCTTCGCCGCGCGACGCGTCGCACCACCCGACTTGATGGTGCCCGCGGACGCGTCGGCGCCGCGCATGAACGACACCGGTCCCGACGCCGTTCCACCCGACGACAGCAGCTCGCGCGAGGAACGGATGCGGGAGAGGTTGAGCCCCGCGCCCGAGCCGCCCTTGAAGATCAGACCCTCTTCCCGGTACCAGTTGAGGATCGAGTCCATGTTGTCGTCGACCGACAGGATGAAGCACGCACTGACCTGCTGCTTCGAGCTCGTGCCGACGTTGAACCACACCGGCGAGTTAAAGCTGAACACCTGGTGCAGCAGCATCCAGGTCAGCTCGTGCTCGAAGATCTCGGCGTCCGCAGCACCGGCGAAGTAGCCGTGCTCCAGCCCCGCCTTGACGTAGGTCTTCACGACCCGGTCGATCAGCTGCTTGAGGCTGTTCTCCCGCTCCGGGCTGCCCACCGCACCGCGGAAGTACTTGCTGGTCACGATGTTGGTGGCGTTGACCGACCAGAACTCGGGGAACTCCACACCACGCTGCTCGAAGTTCACCGTGCCGTCACGCCAGTTCGTCATGACGACGTCGCGACGCTCCCACCGCACCTCGTCGTAGGGGTGCACGCCTTCGGTGGTGTAGACCCGCTTGATGCGAAGGCCCTTGCGCGAATTCGAGCCGCCCCGCTTCTTGCTCGACTTCGGTGAGGCTTCTGCGCCGACCCCCACGGTTTCTGTCATGACTCCCACTCCCGCGTTCGAAACTGACGGCGACGTGACTCGTCGCCCGCGTCCTCACTCGCTGCGGTCCTGCGGGGCCGCCCCTTCGGCGATCGCCTCACGCAGGTTCTTGATCTCGGACTCGAAGTCCTCGATCGACGAGAAGGATCGGTAGACGCTCGCGAACCTCAGGTACGCGACGGCGTCGAGCTCCCGCAGCGGCCCGAGGATGGCGAGACCCACCTCGTGACTCGGGATCTCCGCGACCCCGGTGGCCCTGATCGACTCCTCGACCTTCTGGGCCAGCTGCTTCAGAGCGTCGTCGTCGACGGGACGACCCTGACACGCGCGGCGAACGCCTCGGACCACCTTGTCGCGGCTGAACTGCTCGGTCACGCCCGACCGCTTGACGACGGCGAGCACCATCGTCTCCGACGTGGTGAACCGGCGACCACAGGCCGAGCACGATCGACGCCGTCGGATCGCCTGCCCCTCGTCCACCTCGCGGGAATCGACGACCCGGGAGTCCGCGTGCCGACAGAACGGACACCGCACGGCCGAACACCTCCCGAAAACCGCCCCGCCACAGCGGGAACGTCACCAACAACCGCACACCACGGCGTACCACGCGTGAGTGTCGTCCACGCTCCGACCGGACACCGCCGATACCGAGCGACGACTCGATCCTACCCCAACTTGTAGACCAATTACAGCGATGCAACTACTAGATGTAGGGGTTGACCATAAGCCGCACCCCGAGGCGCCGCAACCGGACCCCCTCACTCACAGGGGCGGGAATCCGACCTAGGATGCCACGCCCCGCCGAGGAGGCGGACGCCCGCCGGTACGCCGCCGTCGCCCCGGCCACACCCTCGGCACGACCCGACCCGACACCCTACGGCGCGACCCGAACGACCTCGCCGGAACCTCCGCCGTCGGGATACGACTCCGCGACCACGCTCAGTCCCGCCGCGACCACCGTGGCGGCGACCACGAGCGCCACCACCGACAGCCACAGCCAGCCACCCCCGCCGGCCGATCGACGGGGCGCGACACGCACGGTCCGACCGCGCCACAATCGGGGAGCGCTCCGAGGCCGCGTCGGCGGGCGGCGCTCGCAACGCGCCCCCGACTCCACGGGCGGACGGTCCGGAATCCGGCGGGCGACCGATCTCCTGGCCACCAGCACCATGCCAACCACCTCTTCACCACGAACGGCGGGCACGAACGACACGCTCGCGGGGTCGAACACCAGTTCTATCGAACGCCCGTGCGAATGTGTACCACCAACTCGTGCGAAAATCGAGTGCGTGCGGCGTGTTGCTCGAACAAATGTTTGAAATCCCCGACGAAGCGGACTAGCGTCGCAACCGGATGTGTACACGAGCGCCACATCGGGCGGTGCTCATGACTGGGAGGCAAATCGCGGTGGCACGCAAGACAACGGGCAACGACGTGAGCAGCGGCGAGGTTTCCGGTCTTCCGCGCCCGGTCGAGAACCCGGACGAAAGCCTGACACCGCGCCAGCGGAAAGTCCTCGACGTGATCCGCACGTGGGTGGACCGGTACGGATATCCGCCGAGCGTCCGAGAAATCGGCGAGGCGGTCGGTCTCACCTCCACCTCGTCTGTTTCCCATCAGCTGAAGGCATTGCAGCGCAAGGGATATCTCCGGCGCGACGCGAATCGTCCCCGAGCGGTCGGCGTACTCGCGATCGACCGCGCCGGTGGCTCCGCATCCGGTGCCGAATCCACGACGTCCCGAGCGGCGTCCGAGGAGAACTCCGCGATCCCCCAGCCCGCCCTCGTCCCGCTCGTCGGCCGCATCGCCGCTGGTGGCCCGGTCCTGGCCGAGGAGTCGATCGAGGACGTCTTCCCGCTGCCGAAGGACATCGTCGGTGAGGGCGAGGTCTTTCTGCTGAGCGTCACCGGGGATTCGATGATCGGCGCCGCGATCACCGACGGGGACTGGGTCGTGGTGCGTCAACAGCCCACGGCCGAGAACGGCGACATCGTGGCCGCGATGATCGAGGGCGAGGCGACGGTGAAAACGTTCAAGCGCCGAGACGACGGGCATGTCTGGCTCATGCCGCACAATGAGGCGTACGAACCGATTCCCGGCGACGAGGCCACGATCCTCGGCAAGGTCGTCGCCGTTCTGCGTCGGCTCTGAACAACGGCTCGCACCGAAAGCAGTCGGCACGCATCGTCGACGGTTCCCCCTGATTTCTCCGGAGTGAGCATTCCCGGTTCAGGTGCGACGACGCCGGCTGCCCCAGAAGACGAGGAGCGCAGCGCCCACCGCGGCGACCGCGATCGCGGGAACGGAGCCAAGGCCGGTCTCACTGTCGTCAGGAACCTCGGATGCCGACGACTCGCCGTCGGCGCTGTGCCGTCGTTCGGCGGCCTCGGTGTCCTCGGTGTCCTCGGTGGACTCGGCGGGCGGTACGAGCGACACAGCATCCGGAACGGCTCTCAGCGGCTCACCACTGCCCTCACTGGCGGACAGCAACGTGCCCTCGGGTGTGAACGCGATCGCCTCGCCCTGCGGTTCGTCCGGGAGAGGCACCCGCACGGGGTCGCGCGTGAACGCCTCGGCGATGTCGCCGTCGGTCACCGGATACAGGTAGGCGTCGGTGTACGTGCGCAGCGCGACCACGCTGCCGTCGGCCGACAACGCGGCTCCGGTGACCGTCACGCTGCCCACCGGCCCCACTGGCCCGCCCGGCGTGTCGGTCGGACGGAACGGCACCGTGCCGACTTCCTCGAGGGGCGTCGGTCCCGGGCTCGCGAGCGGCTCCGCCGGGCGGTAGACCCGGGCGACACCGAGCGCGCTCTTGGTGATGATGTACGGCGTTCCGGAGTCGTCCACCACGAGAGCTTCGGCGTCCCGGGGCCCGTCCGGATAGGTGAGCCGGTACAGCTCCGAGGTGCCGTCGCGGGACAGCGCGTGCACGGCGACCGTTTCGCGCCGGGCGCGGTTGTCACCGGTGTCGCCGAGCCACAGTGTCCCGTCCGCCGCGAGCGCGAGGTCCTCGACGTCGTACGGATCGGTCGGCGCCGTCAGAACGTCGCGCACCCGGCACTCGTCGTCGAGCACCGCGACTTCGAGCCGCTCACCGCCGTCCGCCACGGCGTACACGTGGTCGGCGTCGGCGGCGAGCCCGGAGAGTTCCACGAGTCGCGGGTCGTCGACGTGACACAGCACCTCGGGGGAGGGCACCGTCGTCTCGGCGTGTACGACGTGCCCGCCCGCGGACGACAGAGCCAGCACCGCCGTCGCGAGTGCGGTCGTCGTCGCCGCCGAGCCGAATCGTCGGGTCACACGGCTACGGTAGCGTCACGCGCGAGAGCCGTCTGTGACGTAGGCCGACAGAGTGGCGGCGAGCTCGGGATGCACCCTCGCCTTCAGCAGAGTGCCCTCGGGCCGGTGCTCCTCGGCGAGGACCTCGCCCTCGGAGTGAGCCCGCGCCACCAACTCACCGTGCGTGTAGGGCACGAGCACCTCCACGAACGTCTCCGGTCGCGGCAGCCGGACCGCGATCTCGGCGACCAACGTCGTGATGCCCTGCCCGCTGTGCGCCGACACCACCACGGCGTCCGGCAGCATGTTGCGCAGCCGCGCGAGCGTCACCTCGTCGGCCACGTCCGCCTTGTTGATCACCACGAGCTCCGGCGGCAACGGCTCGGACCGCTTCTCGGCGATCTCGCCCAGGACGTCGCGCACGGCGCTGACCTGGTCCTCGGGCGCGGGCGCCGCGCCGTCGACCACGTGCAGCAGCAGATCCGCGTCGGCCGCTTCGTCGAGCGTCGAACGGAACGCGTCGACCAGCTGGTGTGGGAGGTGCCGCACGAAGCCCACCGTGTCGGTGAGGGTGTACTCGAGCCCGTCCGGCGTCGTCGACCTCCGGGTGGTCGGGTCGAGCGTCGCGAACAACGCGTCCTCCACCAGCACACCCGCGCCGGTGATGGCGTTGAGCAGACTGGACTTGCCCGCGTTGGTGTAGCCGACCAGGGCCACGCTCGGAACGGCGTTGGCGACCCGGCGTCCCCGCTTGGTGGCCCGGATGGTGTCCATCGCCGCGATGTCCTTGCGGAGCTTGGCGATGCGCTTGTTGATGCGCCTGCGGTCGGTCTCCAGCTTGGTTTCACCGGGACCACGCAGACCCACACCACCGTTGGCGCCACCGGCGCGGCCACCGGCCTGCCGCGACAGCGACAGACCCCACCCGCGCAGTCGCGGGATCAAATACTGCAGCTGCGCCAACTCGACCTGGGCCTTGCCTTCACGCGAACGCGCGTGCTGGGCGAAGATGTCGAGGATCAGCGCGGTGCGGTCGATGACCTTCACCCGCAGCTTCTCCTCCAGGTTCCGCAGCTGGCCGGGCGAGAGCTCACCGTCGCAGATGACGGTGTCGGCCCCGGTCGCCACGACGATGTCGGAGAGCTCGCGCACCTTGCCCGAGCCGATGTAGGTGGAGGGGTCCGGCCGCATCCGGCGCTGGACGACGCCCTCCAGCACCTCGGAACCCGCGGTCTCGGCCAGCCGCGCGAGTTCGGCCAGGGACTCCTCGGACTGCTCCGCCGTCCCCTCGGTCCACACGCCGACGAGGACGACGCGCTCCAGCCGCAGCTGCCGGTACTCGACCTCGGTGACGTCGCTGAGCTCGGTCGACAGCCCCGCGACCCTGCGCAGCGAGGCGCGGTCGGAAAGTTCCAGTTCGCCCTGCGACACGTCGTCGTCGAACGGGTCGACGGTGCCGACGGCATCGACGGCGTCATGGGAAGCCTTGTGTGTCAGTTCTGTCATCGTCTCCCTATCGTCCCACGGTTCGTGGGAAAGAACGAGCCAATTGGCTGCTCGGAAGCAGTGCCACCCGCCTGGCGGTGTGGCGGCCCACCCGAGGGCAGGCGAGCGTGAGCAGGGTGAGCACTGTCACCTGTTCCAACGGGGTGGGCCGACGACCTATTCCTCACCCTCGCCGTGCGCCGTCGCCTCCGAGGTCGATCAGGAGCCGGTCAGTCGGCCGGATCCGGGGCGACATACACCGCGGAGCGATCACCGCCGTCCTCCATCGGCTGGGCGGCGAACTCCCCCAGCAGAGCCAGCGACCGTCGATGGAACTGCGCGCGCCGGTCGCTCGACACCTGCATGACCAGCCGCCATTGCCGGACATTGTGAGGCCCAGGAGGGCTCAGTCGTTGCCGACCCGACTAGTGACCCGACCAGTCCAGAGCGTTCCACCACGCCGCGTCCAGCTCGCCCTTCGCGACGAACACCGCGGGGCCGGTGAGCGTCGACGCGCCCTGCCGCACGGTGACGGCCACGCGGCCGCCCGGAACGTCCACTGTGGCCTCACCGCTGTCGTCGCCACGCAGGTGCAACGTCGCCGCGACCGCCGCCACGGTGCCGGTACCGCACGCGCGAGTCTCGCCCACGCCGCGCTCGTGCACGCGCATCCGGAGCGCGTCGGGGCCGAGCACGTTGACGAACTCCAGATTGACCCCCTGCGGGAACACCTCGGCGTCGTACCGCGGGGCGCGCGTCAGATCGAGCGCACTCACATCGTCGTCGAGCACCGACACGAGATGCGGGTTGCCGACGTCCACCGCGACTCCCGAGACCTGCCGTCCGTCGACGACGGCCACCGAGGTGCCGGTCACGGCGACCGGTCCCATGTGCACGGTCACGGCGAGCTCACCGGAGGCGTCGGGCCGCACCCGCACCGGCCGGTCGCCCGCGCGCGTGCCCACGACGAACTCCGGACCCGTCTCCAACCCCGCCTCGACGAGGTACCGGGCGAAGACCCGCACGCCGTTGCCGCACATCTCCGCGATCGATCCGTCGGCGTTGCGGTAGTCCATGAACCACTCGCCCTTGGACTCCAGTCCGAGGGCCTCGGACCGCACCACTCGCAGCACGCCGTCGGCACCGAGCCCCTGCTGCCGGTCACAGAGTGCGGCCACCCGCCGCTCGGTCAGCTCCAGCGACGCGTCGGAGTCGGGCAGGAGCACGAAGTCGTTCTGGGTGCCGTGCCCCTTGAGGAACTCGATGCCAGCCATGCCACCAAGGTTACGGGTCGAGGTGTGCCAACACGGCGCCGACCGGATCCTCCGCGCCGCCGTCGAACCACGTGATGCGGTCGTCACGCCGGAACCACGACCGTTGCCTGCGCACGAAGCGTCGTGTGGCCACGACGGTCTCCCGCGCGGCGGCCTTGAGGTCGCCGTCACCGGCGAGCGCGTCCAGCACCTGCCGGTACCCGAGCGCCCGGGACGCCGTCCTGCCGTGTCGCAGACCGTGTCGTTCGAGCCTGCGCACCTCGTCCACGAGCCCCGCGTCGAACATGTGCTCCACGCGGCGTTCCACCCGCTCGTCGAGCTCGGCCACCGCGCGGTCGACACCGACCATGACCGTGCCGTACCGGGGCGGCCCCGGAGTGGGGAGATTCGCGGAGAACGGCTCGCCGGTGACCGCGATGACCTCCAGAGCCCGCACGATGCGCCGGGTGTCGGTGGGCAGGATGGTGTCGGCCGCCTTCGGGTCGAGCATCGCGAGCCTGCGGTGCAGTGCCGCCGCGCCCTGGACTCGCGCCTGTTCCTCGAGGTCGCTCCGCACGACCGGGTCCGTCCCGGGGAAGCGGAGGTCGTCGACGATCGCCTGCACGTAGAGACCGGAACCGCCCACGATCACCGGGACCCGGCCCGCGTCCAGGATCGCCTCGATCGTCGCGCGCGCCTGCTTCTGATACGCGGCCACCGACGCCGTCTCGGTGACGTCGAGAACGTCGAGGAGGTGATGCGGTACTCCGCGGCGTTCCTCGACGGTGGCCTTCGCCGTGCCGATGTCCATGCCGCGGTACAGCTGCATGGCGTCGGCGTTGACCACCTCGCCGCCCAGCGCGAGTGCCAGCTCGACGCCGAGGGCCGTCTTCCCGGTGGCGGTGGGGCCGACGACGGCGACCGGCGCGATCACCGGCGGTCCCATGTCGCCACGTGGTAGGCCACGCCGAACGGAGCGTCGGAGTACAGCAGCTCGCCACCCCAGTCGCCCGAGGAGCGGGCGAGCCCGGCCAGCACCTGCCAGGCCGGACGGCCCTCGGCCTGGAGGTCGGCGGCGAGCGCGGGGTCGATCGCCAGCAGTGCCTCGGCGTCCGCCTCGGCCAGCGCGGCACCCACGGTCGCGTCGAAAGCCTCGGCGCGTGGATCCGGCCATCCGGGAGGAGCCGTGGGGTGCCGGGTCGACCCGTCGCCGAGCACGAGCAACGCCGCCTCGTCCGCCCCGGCGAGTCGTTCACCGAGAGCGACGCAGTCGGCGACATCGGCATGGGCGCTCACGAGCTCCACCCGCACGGACTCCGCCCCGGCCTGGTCCCGGAGCCAGCCCGCGAGGAGCGCGGGGAGGGGCAGCGTGGTCTCCGCGCCGTCGGCGGTGCCGGACAGGGCCACGGGGACGTCCACCCCGAAACCGCGGAAGCTGCCGCGCGTACTCGGGTGCACCGTGTGGCGACCGGACGCCACCCCCACCGCGACCCAGTGGCGGTTGACCTGCGCCAACGCGCGGACAGCCGTCAGCGTGGCGTCGCGCACGGCGGCACTGCGCTCCACCGCGCCCGGCACGAGAGCGGGCACGAGCAGGGGAGGCGAGGGCACCACGACGGCACACGTGATCACGCGTAACGAGGTTACCGGCAGCGTCCCGAGAGGTACCTATCGAGGCATGGAGTACCCATCAGCGGTGTTACCTGTTTGAATGCGGCCTACAGACCCGTACACGCACCACCCGGCCCCGCAACACCGCGGGGCGCCCGCACCCACGCGGGCCGGACAGCGAGAAGGAGCCGGCCATGGCCGAGCAGAACACCCCCCGCGGCAGTGACGTTCCCGACGTCCCCGACGTTGCCGACGTTGCCGACGTCCCCGAGGGCGCCGAGGCCGCCCCGGTTCCCGGCACTCCCGCCGATGTCGCCGACACCGCCGCCCCGGCGGACGTCCCCGCGCCGCACAAGGTGCCCCACTCCCCCGGAGGCGCGCAGGCACCCGCTGTGCCGGTTGCCGAGACACACCCGTCGCGGTGGGGCCGTGTCGCCGACGACGGCACCGTCTACGTGCGCACGGCCGACGGTGAACGCGCCGTGGGCGTGTGGCAGGCCGGCTCGCCCGAGGAAGGGCTGATGCACTACGCCCGAAGGTTCGACGACCTCCGCACCGAGGTCGAGTTGCTGGAGTCGCGGCTCGCCTCGGGAGCGGGTGACCCGAAGCAGGCCCTGTCCAGCGCCACTCACCTGCGCGACGGCCTTGCCGAGGCGGCCGTGGTCGGCGACCTCGACGCTCTCCGCGCGCGGCTCGACCAGGTGGTGACCCACGCCGAGAAGGCCCTCGAACACAGCCGCCAGGAACGCGAGCGGGCCCGGGCCGAGGCCATCGCGCGCAAGCAGGCGCTCGTGGAGGAGGCCGAGGAGATCGCCGCGACGTCGACCCAGTGGAAGGCCGCGGGCGACCGGCTCAAGGCCATCCTCGAGGAGTGGAAGACGATCAAGGGCGTCGACCGCAAGACCGACGACGAGCTGTGGAAGCGGTTCTCCAAGGCACGCGAGTCCTTCAGCCGCCGCCGGGGCTCCCACTTCGCCGAGCTCGACAAGCAGCGGGCCGCGGCCAAGCGCCGCAAGGAAGAGCTGATCGAGCAGGCCGAGGCGCTGTCCGACTCCACGGACTGGGGCCCCACCGCGAGCCGGTACAAGGAACTCATGGCCGAGTGGAAGGCCGCGGGACGGGCTCCCAAGGACGCCGACGACGCGCTGTGGCAGCGGTTCCGGGCGGCTCAGGACGCCTTCTTCTCCCGCAGGGCCGCGGCCTTCTCCGAGCGGGACGCGGAGTTCGCGGAGAACGCGACGCGCAAGGAGGAGCTGCTGGTCGAGGCCGAGAAGATCGACCCGTCCTCGAACCTGGACGCCGCGAAGGCCCAGTTCCGACGCATCCAGGAGATGTGGGACGAGATCGGCAAGGTGCCGCGCGACCGCATCCGGGAGCTCGACGGGCGGCTGAAGGCCGTCGCCGACCGCATCCGCTCGGCCGAGGACGCGCGGTGGCGTCGCACCGACCCGGAGGCCGAGGCGCGCGCGGCGCAGTTCCGCGAGCGCGTCGAACAGTTCGAGGCACAGGCCGCGAAGGCGCGGGCCGCGGGAGACGAGCGGCGCGCGAAGCAGGCCGAGGCGCAGGCCGCGCAGTGGCGCGAGTGGCTGCGCACGGCCGAGCAGGCCGTCGCCAACCGCTGACCCAGGCAGGAGACGAACGAAGGGGTGGGGAGCCGCGGCTCCTCACCCCTTCGTTGTCGTACGCACCGTCATCGTGGCCGGGTCAGTGCCGCGACCACGCGACCCTCATCCACTGGAACGCCAGCACGATCATCGCTCCGGCGGCGATCACCAGCCCGATACCGGGGCCGGCTCCCGACACACCGCTGATGCCCGACGACTGCTGCGACCACACGGCCAGGATCCCGTCCACCGACGCGAACCAGCCGCCGATCGCGCACACCCACGCCAGCCACCACCGTCGTGTGGTCAGCGCGAGCGCCGAGCCGAACACACCGAAACCGGCGGCCGTCGCGGCGAACAACTGCGGGATCGCGCCCGCCTCGCCGATCAACGCCTGCCACCCGGGACGACCGTCGACCCACGGCAGCACGAAGCCGATCAGCAACAGGAACACGAACACCGCGATGGTGAAACCACGGCGGCCGAACTCGACGGTGCGTGCCGCGCGGCCGAGAGTCTCCTCGAGTGCGGCGGCGGTGCGTGCGTCGAGCTGGTCGTTCGAGGCCGGGAACTCGGCCTTCGACTCGTCACTCACAGTGAACACCCTTCCACATCGGCACCGGACGCCACCGATGCCACGGAGGCAGCACCGAACGACGGCAGCCCGAGGCTGACTCCCTTCGTCTTCGGACGCAACCCTGCCTCCACGTTGTCCCCGGCCCTGGTGCGCCGGTGCGACAGCACGTCACCGTCGGCGACCAGGTGGTGCGGAGCCGCGTAGGTGATCGTCGTCTCGACGACGTCGCCCGGCCGGATCTCGCGGTCGACGGCCTCGCCCACGGGGGCGAAGTGCACGAGCCTGCCGTCGCGGGCGCGGCCGCTCATCCGGTGGGTCTCGGCGTCCTTGCGCCCCTCCCCCGAGGCGACCAGCAGCTCGACCGTCCTGCCGACGAGCTTCTTGTTCTCCTGCCAGGCGATCTCGTTCTGCAGTTCGACCAACCGGTCGTAGCGTTCCTGCACGACCGCCTTCGGGACCTGGTCCTCCATCTCGGCGGCCGGGGTTCCGGGTCGCGGCGAGTACTGGAACGTGAAGGCGCTGGAGAACCGGGCCTGCCGCACCACCTCGAGGGTCTGCTCGAAGTCCTCCTCCGTCTCGCCGGGGAACCCGACGATGATGTCCGTGGTGATCGCCGCGTCCGGCATCGCCTCGCGCACCCGGTCGAGGATGGACAGGAAGCGGGTCGAGCGGTAGGAGCGGCGCATCGCCTTCAGGACGCGGTCGGAGCCGGACTGCAGCGGCATGTGCAGCTGGTGGCACACGTTGGGCGTCTCGGCCATCGCGTCGATCACGTCGTCGGTGAAGGCCGCGGGGTGCGGCGACGTGAACCGCACGCGCTCCAGCCCGTCCACGGAACCGCAGGCACGCAACAGTTTCCCGAACGCGTAGCGGTCGCCGAACTCGACACCGTAGGAGTTGACGTTCTGCCCGAGCAGCGTCACCTCCAGCACACCCTCCGCCACGAGCGCCTCGACCTCGGCGAGGATCTCGCCCGGGCGCCGGTCGCGTTCTTTGCCCCGCAACGACGGGACGATGCAGAAGGTGCACGTGTTGTTGCAGCCGACGGAGATCGACACCCAACCGGAGTAGGCGGACTCCCTGCGCGCCGGCAGTGTCGACGGGAAGGTCTCGAGGGCCTCCAGGATCTCGACCTGGGCCTCGGCGTTGTGCCGCGCGCGTTCCAGAAGGACGGGCAGCGACGAGATGTTGTGGGTACCGAAGACGACGTCCACCCACGGTGCCCGCTGCACGATCTCGCCACGGTCCTTCTGCGCGAGGCAGCCGCCGACGGCGATCTGCATACCGGGTTTCGCCGTCTTGGCGGCACGGAGATGACCGAGGTGACCGTAGAGCTTGTTGTCGGCGTTCTCACGCACCGCGCAGGTGTTCAGCACGACCACGTCGGGGTCCTCGCCGTCGGCGGCGTGCGCATAGCCGGCGTCCTCCAACTGCCCGGCGAGACGCTCCGAATCGTGCACGTTCATCTGGCACCCGAAGGTGCGGATCGCGTAGGTGCGGGTCACGTCTGTCAGGGTAGGTCAACGCCCTCGAACCACCTCACCGCGTCCGGCCTGGACATCGCGGTTAGGGTTCCGGGAACGCTCGAGCGGACCCGACCCGGCGCCATCGAATTGACCACTTAAGGTTGCTTTTTGATTGAGGACACACGCCGGATTGCCCCAAAGGTGTTAGATCCGGATGTTGCCAGTGACAACCCGCGACCCGCGGCTTGCCGAGTGATGGAGGTCAGATGAGCACCGCGACGTCAGCACCGCCGATGATCAAGGCGGCGGCGGTGAACAAGCACTTCGGCGACCTGCACGTGCTCAAGGACATCGACTTCGAGGTGCCCACGGGCCAGGTTGTCGTGATCCTCGGACCGTCGGGTTCCGGCAAGTCCACGCTCTGCCGTGCCATCAACCGGCTCGAGCCGATCGACAGCGGCGAGATCAGCATCGACGGCAAGCCGTTGCCCGCCGAGGGGAAGGCGCTCGCCGCTCTCCGCGCGGACGTGGGCATGGTCTTCCAGCAGTTCAACCTGTTCGCGCACAAGACGATCGTCGAGAACGTCACCCTCGGCCCGATCAAGGTGCGTAAGCAGAACGCCGACGAGGCCCGCAAGACGGCCATGGAGCTGCTCGACCGCGTCGGGATCGCCAACCAGGCGCAGAAGTACCCTGCACAGCTGTCCGGTGGACAGCAGCAGCGCGCCGCGATCGCCCGGGCACTCGCGATGCGGCCCAAGGTGATGCTGTTCGACGAACCGACCTCCGCGCTGGACCCCGAGATGGTCCAGGAGGTGCTCGACACGATGACCGAGCTCGCCGACGACGGCATGACGATGCTCGTGGTCACGCACGAGATGGGCTTCGCCCGCCGGGCCGCGCACCGTGTGGTGTTCATGGCCGACGGCGAGATCGTCGAGGACTCCACGCCCGACACGTTCTTCACCGCTCCGCAGTCGGCGCGGGCGAGGGACTTCCTCGGCAAGATCCTTACTCACTGACACATGTCGTGGCGGCACGGGCCGCCTCAACCGAAACAGGAGAGGTGCCATGAAGATTCGCACCCTGACGGTGGGACTGCTGGCCGCGAGCCTCGCCCTCACCGCATGTGGCAAGGAAGGGTCGCCGTCCGACTCCGAAGGCGGAAACGGCGACGGCAGCGGCTCGGCGGCTCTGAGCTACGAGGTGGCGAAGGACGTCACCGTCGAGGACTCCCCGACCTTCGACCGCATGAAGAAGGCCGGTCACGTCGTCGTCGGCGTCAAGGAGGACCAGCCGAACCTGGGTTACAAGGACCCGACCACGGGTGAGTACGAGGGCTTCGACGTCGAGATCGCACGCCTCGTCTCGGCGAAGCTCGGGTTCGACCCGAAGTCGATCGAGTACAAGGCCGTCGCGTCCGCCGGACGTGAGCAGGCCATCGTGAACGGCGACGTCGACTACTACGTCGGCACCTACACGATCAACGACAAGCGCAAGCAGCAAATCAGCTTCGCCGGCCCGTACTTCGTCGCCGGTCAGGGCCTGCTGGTCGCCAAGGACAACAACGACATCAACGGCAAGGACGACCTCAAGGGCAAGAAGGTCTGCTCGGTGAGCGGCTCCACGCCGATCCAGAACGTGCGTGACGAGGGTCTGCACGAGCCCGGCGGCGAGATCGTCGAGCTCCAGACCTACTCCCAGTGCGTCAACGAGCTGCTCAACGGCAAGATCGACGCCGTCACCACGGACGACGCCATCCTGCTCGGCTACGCCGCCCAGCAGCCCGACGAGCTCAAGGTCGTCGGCGAGTCCTTCACCGAGGAGCCCTACGGCATCGGGCTGCCCAAGGAGGACGACGCCCTCCGGGACAAGGTGAACGACATCCTGGAAGAGGCCATGGAAGACGGCACGTGGCAGGAAATTTACGACGCCACGCTCGGCAAGTCCGGCAACAAGGCCGAGATGCCCGAGATCGAACGCTACTGACGCCGACACCGGCCCTCGGTGGTGACCACCCGCACGGGTGAGGCCGCCGAGGGCCGCGCACGTCGGCAGCCGCCCCATCTGTCCCCGCACCTCCGAGGGAAACATGGACGTACTGCTGGACAACCTCGACCTGTACGGGCCGGGTTTTCTCAACACCATCAAACTGTTCGTCTTGTCGGCGATCGGCTCGTTGGTGCTGGGCACGATCCTGGCGATGCTGCGGGTGAGCCCGGTCCCGATTCTGCGCGCCGCGGGTGCCGCGTACGTGACGCTGTTCCGGAACACGCCGCTGACCCTGCTTTTCTTCTTCTTCGTCTTCGCCTACCCGCTGCTCGACATCATCGACCTGTCGTACTTCTGGGCCGCCGTCGTGGCGTTGATCGTGTACACGTCGGCGTTCGTCTGTGAGGTCGTGCGCGCGGGCATCAACACGGTTCCCGTCGGCCAGGCGGAGGCCGCCCGCGCCATCGGCCTCACGTTCGGCCAGTCGCTGGGCCAGATCATCCTTCCGCAGGCGACACGCTCCGTGGTGCCGCCGATGGTCAGCACCATGATCGCGTTGCTGAAGAACACCACGATCGCGGCCGGGTTCTCGGTCTTCGAGGCGGGAGCGATCCAGAACTACCTGTCCGAGCGCGGGTACAGCGTGATGGTCGGCCTGCTGTGGGTGGCGCTGGGCTTCGTCGTCCTGATCACTCCGCTGACCCTGCTGCAACGTAGCCTCGAGAAGCGCTGGAGCGTGGCCCGATGAGCGCTGTCCTGTTCGACGTCCCGGGACCGAAGGCACGGGTACGGCACCGCGGCTACGCGGTCGCCGGGGTGCTCGCCGTGGTGGCGGTCATCGGATACATCGTGTACAAGTTCGCCGAAGCCGGTCAGTTCGACGCCGACATCTGGGAGTGGACCCTCTACGAGCAGATCCAGCTGGAGGTCGCCGAGGCGCTGCTCAACACGCTGCGGGCGTTCGCGGCGGCGGCGGTACTGGCACTCGCCTTCGGTGCGGTCTTCGCGGCGGCCAGGCTGTCCGACCACGCGATCCTGCGCGTTCCGGCGACGCTGATCGTGGAGTTCTTCCGCGCCGTGCCGCTCGTGGTGATGATCTTCTTCTTCCACTACGGGCTCGCGCTGGGCGCCCCGTTCTACTCGGTGGTGCTCGGCCTGACGCTGTACAACGGCTCGGTGCTCGCCGAGGTGTTCCGTGCGGGCATCCTGTCGCTGCCCAAGGGACAGAGCGAGGCGGCGTACGCGATCGGCATGCGCAAGACCCAGGTGATGCGCATGGTGCTGCTGCCACAGGCACTGCGCGCGATGCTGCCCGCGATCATCAGCCAGCTCGTGGTGTTGCTCAAGGACACCGCGCTCGGCTTCCTCATCACCTACGAGGAGCTGCTGCGCTACGCCCGCTACCTCGGCGGCCAGTTCGAGTTCGACCGGCCGCTGATCCCGATCACGATCGTGGTCGGCGCCATGTACATCCTGATGTGCCTGGCGTTGACCGGCCTGGCGAAGTGGCTGGAGTCGCGCAACCGCCGTAGCAAGAAGGCGCTGCCCGTGGACGTCACGGCCGAGACCGAGGAGGCCACCCTCACCGACGGCAAGCCGGCCTGACCTCCGCGTCGGCTCACACACGAGACAGGGCCGCCGTCACCCGACAACGGTGACGGCGGCCCTTGTTCGTCAGCTCTTGTTGCGGCGGAAGAGCTTGTTGCCCAACCACACCACCGGGTCGTAGCGACGGTCCACGACCCGCTCCTTCATCGGGATCAACGCGTTGTCGGTGATGTGGATGTTCTCCGGGCACACCTCGCTACAGCACTTGGTGATGTTGCAGTATCCGAGGCCGTGTTCGTCCTGCGCCGCATCCTTGCGGTCGGCCACGTCGAGCGGATGCATGTCCAGCTCCGCGATCCGCATCAGGAACCGCGGCCCCGCGAACGCGGGCTTGTTCTCCTCGTGGTCCCGGATCACGTGGCAGACGTCCTGACACAGGAAGCACTCGATGCACTTGCGGAACTCCTGCGACCGTTCCACGTCGACCTGCTGCATGCGGTACTCGCCCGGCTCCAGCTCCGGGGGCGGCGCGAACGCCGGGATCTCCCGCGCCTTCGTGTAGTTGTAGGAGACGTCGGTGACCAGGTCACGGACCACCGGGAACGTCCGCATCGGAGTCACGGTGATGACCTCGTCGGGACGGAACACCGACATGCGGGTCATACAGAGCAGTCGCGGCCTGCCGTTGACCTCGGCGGAGCAGGATCCGCACTTGCCCGCCTTGCAGTTCCACCGCACCGCCAGGTCGGGAGCCTGCGTGGCCTGCAGGCGGTGGATCAGGTCGAGCACGACCTCGCCCTCGTTGGCCTCGACGGTGTAGTCGCGCAGCTCCCCGTCACCGTCGTCGCCACGCCAGATCCGCAGTGTCGCTTCGTACCCCATGTCAGGCCGTCCTTTCCGGATGGTCGGCCAGTTCCTCGTCGGTGTAGTACTTCTCGAGTTCCGCCAGCTCGAACAACCCGAGCAGGTCGGTCCGCATCGGCTCCTGCTCCTTGGTGGTCACCTCGACGCGAGGCACCGGAGCCTCGTCGCCGGTGGTGTGGCACACGAGCAGCGTGTTGCGCCACCGCGCGTCCAACTGCGGGTAGTCGTCCCGCGTGTGTCCGCCCCGGCTCTCGGTGCGACGCAACGCCGCACGGGCCACGCACTCGCTCACGAGCAGCATGTTGCGAAGATCCAGCGCCAGGTGCCACCCGGGGTTGTACTGGCGGTGCCCCTCGACCGTGACTCCACGCAACCGGCCGCGGATCTCCTCGAGCGTCTCCAACGCCTTCTCCATCTCGTCGGCGGTGCGGATGATGCCCACGAGGTCGTTCATGCACTGCTGCAGTTCGGTCTGCAGGGTGTAGGGATTCTGGGCGTCCTGACCGTCGCGAGGCGGGTCGAACGGGGCGAGCGCGGTCCGCGCCGCAACGGCGACGTCGACCTCCGACACCGCCGGGCGCTCGGTGAGCGACTCGACATAGTCCGCGGCGCCGAGGCCTGCCCTCCGGCCGAACACCAACAGGTCGGACAACGAGTTGCCACCGAGCCTGTTCGACCCGTGCATTCCGCCGGAACACTCCCCCGCCGCGAACAGCCCCGGCACGCTCGACGACGCCGTGTCCGGGTCCACCTCGATACCGCCCATCACGTAGTGGCAGGTGGGACCGACCTCCATCGGCTCCGCCGTGATGTCGACGTCGGCGAGTTCCTTGAACTGGTGGTACATCGACGGCAGCCGGCGTTTGATCTCCTCCGCCGACATCCTGCTCGAGATGTCGAGGTAGACCCCGCCGTGCGGCGAACCCCGCCCTTCCTTGACCTCGGTGTTGATCGCGCGGGCCACCTCGTCGCGCGGCAGGAGATCGGGTGTCCTCCGGTTGTTGTCGGGGTCGGTGTACCAGCGGTCCGCCTCCTCCTCCGTCTCCGCGTACTGTCCTTTGAAGACGTCGGGCACGTAGCGGAACATGAACCGCTCGCCCTCGGAGTTGCGCAACACGCCGCCGTCGCCCCGGACCCCCTCCGTGACGAGGATGCCCTTCACGCTGGGCGGCCAGACCATGCCCGTGGGATGGAACTGGACGAACTCCATGTTGATGAGCGACGCGCCCGCTCGCAGAGCCAGCGCGTGCCCGTCGCCCGTGTACTCCCACGAGTTCGACGTGACCTTGAACGACTTGCCGATCCCGCCGGTGGCGAGCACCACGGCGGGCGCCTCGAACAACACGAAGCGCCCGGACTCGCGCCAGTACCCGAACGCTCCGGCGATGGCGCCGTCCTGAGTGAGCAGCTCGGTGATCGTGCACTCGGCGAACACCTTGAGCTTGGACTCGTAGTCGCCGTCGGTGGCGTGGTCCTGCTGCTGCAGCGACACGATCTTCTGCTGCATCGTGCGAATCAGCTCCAGCCCGGTGCGGTCGCCGACGTGCGCCAGGCGCGGGTAGGTGTGCCCGCCGAAGTTGCGCTGACTGATCCTGCCGTCCCCCGTGCGATCGAACAGGGCGCCGTACGTCTCCAGCTCCCACACGCGATCGGGCGCTTCCTTGGCGTGCAGCTCGGCCATGCGCCAGTTGTTGAGGAACTTCCCGCCCCGCATCGTGTCGCGGAAGTGCACCTGCCAGCCGTCGTTCGGGTTGACGTTGCCCATCGACGCCGCACAGCCGCCCTCGGCCATGACGGTGTGGGCCTTGCCGAACAGTGACTTGCATACCACCGCGACGGAGAGTCCGCGCTGCCGCGCCTCGATCACGGCCCGCAGGCCCGCCCCACCGGCACCGATCACCACCACGTCGTAGCTGTGCCGTTCGACCTCGGTCATGAAAAGTCAGGCCACCTTCTGTTGTCCGCCGTGCCCGCCCGCGCGCGCCACACGGCTGGTCGGGATGTCAGTTGATGAAGCGCAGGTCGGGGATGGTGTCCGTCGACACCAGCCACACGTAGAGGTCGGTGACGACCAGCGTGCCCAGCGTGATCCAGGCGAACTGCATGTGCCGCACGTTGAGCCGGCTGACCTGCGTCCAGATCCAGTAGCGGACCGGATTCTTCGAAAAGTGCTTGAGTCTGCCTCCGGTCACGTGCCTGCACGAGTGGCAGGACAGCGTGTAGCACCAGAGCAACGAGACGTTGACCAGCAGGATGATGTTGCCGAGACCGAAACCGCCGGCGAACGCCGCGATGGCGTCGTAGGTGTTGATCACGGTGATGAGGAGGGCTGCGTAGAAGAAGTACCGGTGCGCGTTCTGCACGATCAACGGCAACCGCGTCTCACCCGTGTACCGCGCGTGCGGCTCCGTCACCGCGCACGCGGGCGGCGCGAACCACACCGAGCGGTAGTAGGCCTTGCGGTAGTAGTAGCAGGTGAGCCGGAACCCCAGCAGGAACGGCAGCGACAGGAACGCCAGCGGGATGAACTCCGGCAGCTCACCGATCGGTGTGCCGAAGTGACTCGACCCGGGCACGCACGACTCGCTCAGGCACGGCGAGTAGAACGGCGTGAGGTAGTGGTACTCCGCGGCCCAGTAGCCCTCGCGCATGAACGACCGGATCGTCGCGTAGACGACGAACGCGGCGAGCCCGAGGGCCGTGAACAGGGGAGCCGCCCACCACCGGTCGGTGCGCAGGGTGCGCTCGGTGATCGCGACCCGCGTCCGAGCGGCGGGGGCGGTGTCCATGGCTGCTCCAGGATCCGTGGCGCCGTCCTTCTTCGAGTGATCAGTGCTGGTCACGTTGGTAACCACCCACGCCTTCGTCGTCGGCGCCCTTCCAGAACGCCGGGTCGTACGGGGTGTCCGGGATCTTCACGACGTCCGGTGGTCCTGATGCCTGTGTGGGCACGGGCGGAAGATGTGCGAGGTCCGCGACGTCGATGTCGAGCCGGTCGACGTCGTTCACGATCCGGCGAACGGCGGGCGATTCGCCGTACCGCGACCGCAACGCGCCCACGCACTGTCTGAGTCGCCCGATGGCCCGGCGTAGCTCTGTCATCTCGGCACTGGACATGCTCACCCTCCGAATTCGTTGCTCGCATCCGAGACCGGTACGGCCGACTCTGCACCCCCACCGGTCAATGTGACAAGTAGCACACCACCAACGGTTTGGCGTGACCGACATCACCAGAACTTCTTCACTGAATCGATATTGTCGCGCTGACCTCGAGCTGTATCGTGTCAGTTGCCCACAGGACGCGACGTCAACGCTGCCGTCCCACACCCTCAGTCGGTCACTCTGCGTAAGCAGAACGTGTGCCGTTCACCCGCCGTGAAGCGACCGGAGACCATGCCGTTGAGCCTTCATCCCGTCATCGCCGACGTCACCCACCGCATTGCCGAACGCAGCGCCGCCACGCGGCAGGCCTACCTCGCGCGCGTCGAGAATGCCGCCGCCGAAGGTCCTGTACGCGCCGGGCTCGGCTGCAGCAACCTGGCCCACGGCTTCGCCGCGTGCTCGGGTCCCGACCTCCTCGCCGTGCGCGAGGCCCGCAAGCCCGGCATCGCGATCGTCTCGGCCTACAACGACCTCCTGTCGGCGCACCAACCGCTCGACGAGTTCCCCGCGTGGATCAAGGACGCGGCACGGGAGGCCGGCGGGGTGGCGCAGTTCGCGGGCGGCGTGCCCGCGATGTGCGACGGCATCACGCAGGGCCGCTCCGGTATGGAGCTCTCGCTGTTCAGCAGGGACGTCATCGCGATGGCCACCGGTATCGCGCTGTCGCACGAGATGTTCGACGGCACGCTCCTGCTCGGCGTCTGCGACAAGATCGTGCCCGGCCTCCTCATCGGCGCCCTCGCTTTCGGACACCTGCCCGCGATGCTGGTGCCGGCCGGTCCCATGGCCTCGGGACTGCCCAACAAGGAGAAGGCGCGCATCCGCCAGCTCTACGCCGAGGGCAAGGCGACGCGGGAGGACCTCCTCGACGCCGAGGCCGCGGCCTACCACTCACCCGGCACCTGCACCTTCTACGGCACCGCGAACTCCAACCAGCTCGTGGTCGAGGTGATGGGCCTGCACCTACCCGGGGCGACCTTCGTCCAGCCCGGCACGCCGCTGCGCAAGGCACTCACGGAACAGGCCGCGCGCCGCATCGTGGAGATCACCAAGGGCGACGAGTACACGCCGATCGCCCATGTGATCGACGAGCGCAGCATCGTCAACGGGATCGTCGCGTTGCTCGCCACCGGCGGCTCGCAGAACCACACGCTGCACCTCGTCGCCATCGCCGCCGCGGCAGGCATCCAGCTCACCTGGGACGACTTCGCCGACCTGTCGGCGGCCGTGCCGTTGCTCGCGAACGTCTACCCCAACGGCAGCGCCGACATCAACCACTTCCACGCCGCCGGAGGCGTCCAGGTACTCGTCGGGACCCTCCTGGACGCGGGCCTGCTGCACCCCGACGTGCAGACCGTCGCAGGCCCCGGACTGGACCGCTACCGCCAGGAACCGATCCTGGACGGCGACACGGTGACCTGGCGCGACGTGCCCACGGCCACGCTCGACGACACCGTGCTCCGCACCGCCGACAACCCCTTCGCCACCGAGGGCGGGCTTCGCATGGTCGACGGAAACCTCGGCCGCGCGGTCATCAAGGTCTCGGCCGTCGCACCGGAGAACCGTGCCGTGCGTGCCCCCGCGCGCGTCTTCTCCTCCCAGGCCGACTTCACCCAGGCCTTCCGCGCGGGTGAGCTGAACCGCGACGTCGTCGTGGTGCTGCGCGACCAGGGCCCACGGGCGAAGGGGATGCCGGAACTGCACGCCCTGATCCCCGCACTCGGCGTGCTCATGGACCGTGGCCACCAGGTCGCTCTCATCACCGACGGGCGCATGTCCGGCGCCTCGGGCAAGGTTCCCGCCGCCATCCACGTCACCCCGGAATCCGCCGTGGGCGGTCCGCTGTCCAAGGTGGAGGACGGCGACGTCGTACACCTCGACGCCGACGCCGGCGTCCTCGAGGTGCTGGTGGATGCGGCCACGCTGGCCGAACGGCGTCCGGCCACCCGGGCGACCGAGGACGAGTGGCTCGGCAACGGCCGCGAGCTCTTCGCCGCCCTGCGCAACACCGTGGGCCCCGCCGAACTCGGTGCGAGCGTCTTCGGAAGACTCTCCAATGGGATGGTCGGTGGAGCTCCCGGCGTCGCCGAGCCGACCGCATCGACGCCCACCGCGGCTCCCACGGACTCTTCGGACCTGGTCGACGTGAAAGGACGCGCATGAACGCCGATGACCTGCTCGCCCTGTCCCCCGTGCTGCCCGTCGTGGTCCTGCACGATGCCGACCAGGCCGTCCCCACCGCGCGAGCCCTGCTCGCCGGTGGAGTGCGCGTGATCGAGCTGACGCTGCGCACCGACGCGGCGCTGGACGCCATCCGGCGCGTCGCCTCCGAGGTTCCGGACGTGGTGGTGGGAGCGGGCACCGTGGTCACTCCGGACCAGGCACGGGCGGCGAAGGACGCGGGTGCGGCGTTCCTCGTGACCCCCGGCACCACCGACACGCTGCTCAGCGCCGCCGTCGACACCGGCCTGCCGGTGCTGCCCGGCGCCTCCACCGTGTCCGAAGCCATGCGGTTGGCCGAACACGGCTTCGATCGACTGAAGTTCTTCCCCGCCGAAGCCAGTGGTGGGGCCGCCGCGTTGTCCGCCATCGGAGGCCCGCTGCCGCAATTGCGCTTCTGCCCCACCGGAGGCATCACCCCGGCCGGCGCCCCGCGCTACCTGGCTCTTCCGAACGTGGCCTGTGTCGGAGGATCCTGGTTGACGCCGAAGGACGCTCTCGCGGCGCGGGACTACGCGCGCATTGAGACACTGGCCAAGGAGGCCTCCACGCTCGGGTCGGAGGCCACGACGGCGACGTAGCGCACGCGGCGGGCACCCGTCGTGGAGGGAGGCCCGCCGAGAGCATGTCGTGGGGCTGGTTCACCGCCGACGAGTACTGGCTCTCGCGGCTGGTCTTCCAGAAGATGCTGGCCGCGCTGTATCTGGTCGCGTTCGTCTGCGCGGTGAACCAGTTCCGCGCCCTGCTCGGTGAGCGGGGACTGCTCCCCATCCCGCGATTCCTGGAGCGCGTCGACTTCCGGCGCGCGCCGAGTCTGTTCCACCTGCACTACTCCGACCGGTTCTTCGCCGTGCTGGCCGGGTCCGGTGCCGTCGTGTCGGCCGCGTTGCTGGGCGGCGTCGCCGATCTTCTCCCGGTGTGGGGCTGCCTGCTGCTGTGGGCGGTGCCGTGGGTGCTGTACCTGTCGATCGTCAACGTCGGTCAGACCTGGTACGCGTTCGGCTGGGAGTCGTTGCTGCTCGAAACCGGCTTCCTGGCGATCTTTCTGGGCCCCGCGCACACGAGCGTGCCGACGCTCGTGCTGTGGCTCCTGCTCTGGTTGCTGTTCCGCCTGGAGTTCGGTGCAGGGCTGATCAAGATGCGGGGCGACCGCTGTTGGCGCGATCTGACCTGCCTGTACTTCCACCACGAGACCCAACCCATGCCGGGGCCGTTGAGCTGGCACTTCCACCACCTGCCGCGCTGGATGCACCGAGTCGAGGCCCTGGCCAACCACGGCGCCCAGCTGGTGGTGCCGTTCGTCCTCTTCGCTCCCCAACCCGCGGCCGGAGTGGCGGCGGGCATCGTGATCGTCACCCAGGGCTGGTTGATGATCAGCGGCAACTTCTCGTGGTTGAACGCCCTCACCATCACGTTGGCCGTCTCCGCGGTCAGCGGCACGGCTGTGGGTGTGTCGGCGCCGGACGATCTCACCGCGCCACCGCTCTGGTACGGCACCCTGATCATCGCCGTGACGGCCGGGATCGCGGTCCTGAGCTACTGGCCGGTGCGGAACCTGCTCGGGCGCGGGCAGGTGATGAACTACAGCTTCAACCAGTTCCACCTCGTCAACACCTACGGCGCGTTCGGCAGCGTCACCCGCGACCGGTACGAAGTGATCGTCGAAGGCACCGACGCGGACGCCCTCAGTGCCGACACCGTGTGGCGCGAGTACGAGTTCAAGGGCAAGCCGGGAAATCCGTACCGGCGCCCGCCACAGGTGGCGCCGTATCACCTGCGGCTCGACTGGCAGCTGTGGTTCCTGTCGCTGTCACCTCGTTACGGAGGTCGATGGCTGCCCGTGTTCGTCCGGAAGCTCCTCGACGGCGACCCGGACGTGCGTCGCCTGCTACGCCACGACCCCTTCGACGGCCGCCCTCCGACATTCCTGCGCGCACGCCTGTTCCACTACCGGTTCACCACGCCCGCCGAGAAGGCCGAGACACGTGCGTGGTGGGTCAGGGAGCCCGTGGGCACGGTCGTCCGCACCTGTCGCCTCGGCACCGACGGCACTCCTGTGGTCGTGTGACCGCCGCGACGGTGGCGTGCCACGACCACAGGCCCGCAACCGTCCCTGCACCGCGGATACGCGTACGGGAAGTGCGGAGACGCGTATGCAGGTCGCGGACACGCGTACGGGAAGTGCGGACACGCGTGCGCAGGACGCGGACACGGTGTCAGGTGTCGACGTCGTCGAGCAGGGTCGATTCCGCTCCCGCGTCGCGGAGCTCGTCGCGGACGACACGGTAGGACAGGCCCTGGGGATAGCCCTTGCGCGCCAGCATGCCGATCAGGCGGCGGGTCGCCTTCTGCTCGTCGACGTCGCCCATCGTCCGGAGTTTCTTCCGCACCAGTTCCCGAGCGCGTTGCTCCTCGGCCTCGGCGTCGATCTCCCCCGCCGCCTCGGCCGCGATCTCCGGGTCGACGCCCTTGCGGCGCAGCTCGGCCACCAACGCCCGGCGAGCGAGACCCCGGTAGGTGTGCCGGGATCGCACCCACATCTCCGCGAACGCGGCGTCGTCGACCAACCCCGCGTCGTCGAGCTTGCCGAGAAGCTTCTCACCGATGTCGTCGGCGAAGCCCTTCCGACGCAGAGCCTGACGCAACTCGTCCTTGGTCCGCGGACGCGCGGCCAGGAGGTCGAAACACACCTCCTTGGCCTTGCGCCACGCCTCGTCAGGCGGCAGTTCGCGCGTCAACGCGATCGCCGTCAGAAGTCGACGGGAGCGGGCGCGCCGTCCTCGCCCTCCTGGGCTCCGATGCCGAGTTTCTCCTTGATCTTCTTCTCGATCTCGTTGGCCACGTCCGGGTTCTCCCGCAGAAACCGGCGCGCGTTCTCCTTGCCCTGACCGAGCTGGTCGCCCTCGTACGTGTACCAGGCACCGGACTTGCGCACGATGGCCTGGTCGACCCCCATGTCGATCAACGAGCCCTCACGGGACACGCCGACGCCGTACAGGATGTCGAACTCGGCCTGCTTGAACGGCGGCGCGACCTTGTTCTTGACGACCTTGACCCGGGTGCGGTTGCCGACCGGCTCACCGCCGTCCTTCAGCGTCTCGATCCGGCGCACGTCGAGCCGGACGGAGGAGTAGAACTTCAGCGCCTTACCACCGGTGGTGGTCTCCGGGCTACCGAACATGACGCCGACCTTCTCGCGGAGCTGGTTGATGAAGATCGCCGTGGTGCCCGAGTTGTGCAACGCACCGGTGATCTTCCGCAGCGCCTGGCTCATCAACCGCGCCTGGAGACCCACGTGGGAGTCGCCCATCTCGCCCTCGATCTCGGCACGCGGCACGAGAGCGGCGACGGAGTCGATGACCAGGATGTCGAGCGCACCGGACCGGATCAGCATGTCGGCGATCTCCAACGCCTGCTCACCGGTGTCGGGCTGGGACACCAGCAGAGCGTCGGTGTCGACGCCCAGCGCCTTGGCGTACTCGGGATCGAGCGCGTGTTCGGCGTCGATGAAGGCCGCGACGCCCCCGGCCTTCTGTGCGTTGGCCACCGCGTGCAGCGCGACCGTCGTCTTACCCGACGACTCCGGGCCGTAGATCTCCACGATGCGCCCCCGCGGCAGGCCGCCGATACCCAGCGCGATGTCCAGCGCGATGGCTCCCGTGGGAATGACCTCGACCGGCGGCCTGGTGTCCTCACCGAGCCGCATCACCGATCCCTTGCCGAACTGCTTGTCGATCTGGGCAAGGGCCAGGTCGAGCGCTTTGCCCTTGTCCGGTGCTGCTGCCATGGAATCCACCTCATCGGCTGCTCATCGGGCCCGAGTACGCGCAGTCGTGCATCGTGCAGACCTGCTGTCGGAGTCCGAGGGATGTCTGTGTTGTTCGGGTCCGACGTTACGGGCGGGGTCGGACAGTTCGCGGCCGGACCGGGCAGTTGTCCACAGCCTGACCGGATTGTGGACACCACGATAGCCGAACAGGTGTTCGACGTCGACGCGACACTCCCCCACGGTGGTGAGCCACCGGCCCGACGGTCGCCGTCACCGCCGCTCGCGCGGCACGTCGAACTCCGCGCACACCTCGTGCCAGACCTCCTTGGCCGGAACACCCTCCCGGAGCGCCTGGTCGGCCGTCCGGCCCCCGAGACCGCTGAGCACGTGGTCGGACGCCAGGGTCTCGGCACGCATCGCGCCGAACTCCTCCGCCATGAGTCGCCGGAACACCGTGATTCGCATCGGCACCAGCGTAGTCATTCCCGCCGTCCCCACGGTGCACCCGGCAGGCCGTAGGGTTGTCACATGGTGTTGTCGCAGGCCTTCTCCGAGCTCCAGTCGACCGCGCTCACGCTGGCGTCGATCGCGGTGGTCGGCAGCGCGCTGGTCGTCCTGATCATCACCGCACGCCGCAACCGGAGGAAGTGAACCGGGCTCACTCGCCCGGCTGCACCGTCTTCTCGAAGTAGTCCGCCATGTCGTCCGGCGGAGTCGCCTCTCCGTCACCGGTGACGTTGACCTGGTAGACGAAGCCGGCGAGCGGGCGATCGTCCACGGTGAACACCAGGACCGACGAGTTGCGGCCCGCCGAGGCGGCGTAGCGGCCGGACAGGCCGTTGCCCTTCCACTCCGCCTGCACCTGGTCACCACCGCCCGTGCGGCTCAACAGACCGTCGGTGTACTGCTCGATGGTCTCGGTGGAGCCCGAGTGGATGTACGTGACCTGCGCGCCGGGCAGGCCCGGGGCCGCGCACGTCACCGTGACACCGAGCTCCTGCTCGTCGGGAGGCGCCGCCGCACCCTGCCCCATCCCCGGGGAGCAGTTGTTGTCCTTCGACACGCCGCCCGCGAGCTGGCGCAGGCACCCGGTGAAGCCCTCCTCGTCGGGGTCGCCGGGCTTCCGGCACTCCTGCGCCGTGTAGGTCGCGGCCGACGACGACGGCCAGAACACGAACGCGGCCACACCCCCGAGCACGGCCACGGCGGTGACGGCGGCGGCCACGAGCCAGCCCGTGCGGCGCTTGCCCTTCGCGCCGTCACCGCCGGAGTTCGGCACCGACGGAAAGTGGGCGGGCTGGGTGCTCAGCGGACCGGAGGGCGGCCCGGAAGGAGGCCCGGAGACGGGGGCCGGGGAGTGCTGGCCGCCCGGGGCGCCGGGATAGGGCCCGGTGGGCCCGGAGTGGTACTGCGGTGTGGCCTGCTGGGGCGGCACCATCCCGGCCGGGGGCGAGTACGGGGCGGTGGTGGCCGCGACGGCCGGGCCCTGCGCACCGACCACGTCGCCGTCGACCTGCTGCGTGCGCATGCTGAGGCCGTCGGGGCCGACGTGGTGGGCGCCGAACGCCACCGCCGTCTCGGGCTGGTCGAGGCTGGAGGGCACGACGCCGAGCTTCTCCGCGAGCAGGCTGCCCACGAGCGGCAGGCGACTCGACCCGCCGACGAGGTAGATTCCGGCGAGCTGGTCGGGGGACAGACCGGCCGAGCGCACCGTGCGCGCGAGCAGCTCGACGCTGCGCAGCATCGTGGGCCGCACCAGCGCCTCGAGTTCCGCCCTCGTCACCAGCACGTCGGAGAACGGCTCCGGCATCGGAACCTCGGTCTGCGGGAGCCGGGAGAGGGCTTCCTTGGCGGCTTTCACGTCCTCCTGCAACGCCCTGCGGGCGCGGCGGTCGGCCGTCGACTCGGGGCGCAGGAGGCGCTGCCAACGCTGCGGGTCGCTGTGCGAGACCTCGCGGCCGACGTGCACCAGCAGGGCCTGGTCGACGTCGAGCCCGCCGAGGTCGGGCAGCCCGTCCTCGGCCAGCACCGTGAAACCGTTCGGCGTGGCACCGAGCACGGCGACGTCGAACGTGCCCGCACCCAGGTCGTAGACGGCGAGCGTCTGCCCGGGCGCGAGCCCCTTGCCCGGGAACGACGCGAAGTGTGCGGCGGCGGCGACCGGCTCGGGCACCAGCGTGATCGCGTTGCCCATGCCCGCGAGGCGGGCGGCGGAGAGCAGCACGTTGCGGCGCACCGGCCCCCACTGGGCGGGGTGCGACAGGCGGACCTCCTCGGGCGGTTCCCCGCCGAGTTGCCGCACGGTCTCCTCCAGCACCCGGCGCAGCACGGCGGCCAGGGCCTCGTTGACCGGCACCACGTCGGTCCCGAGCAGGAGGGTCTGCTCGTCCACCCGTCGCTTGGGGTTGGGTTCGAAGCGGGTGGGATCGAGCCGGGCGCGGCGCTCGGCGTCCCGGCCCACCACGAGGCCTCCCTGCTCCTCGGCGAACACGGCCGACGGCATCGTGGCCGAACCGTCGACGTCGATGACCCTGGGTTGTCGCCCGTGTGCCGAGAGCACGGCTACAGTGTTCGACGTACCGAGATCGACGGACAGAATCCCCACCAGTTCTCCCTTGCCGAGGTTTGCGAGAAACCGCGGTGATGCTTTCACGTCGAGCCTCGACGTGGCGACGCACCCGCCGCATTCCGCCGTGCCGATTCGCGTCCCGGGACGAAATGTCGGTGCGGCACGCATGATGGAGGCGTGCCTGACGACGTCCGCCCCGATCCGCTCGAATCGTTCTCGCCCGCCACGCGGGACTGGTTCACGAGCGCGTTCGAGGCTCCCACGGCCGCGCAGCTGGGCGCGTGGCGAGCGGCGCAGGACGGCGAGCACGCGCTCGTCATCGCCCCCACCGGGTCCGGCAAGACGCTGGCCGCGTTCCTGTGGGCTCTCGACCGGTTGGCCACGGTGTCCCCACCCGCGGAACGGCGACGGCGCTGCCGGGTGCTGTACGTGTCGCCGCTCAAGGCACTCGCCGTGGACGTCCAGCGCAACCTCCGGGCGCCGCTGACCGGAATCTCGCAGGCCTCGCGCAGGCGGGGTCTGGAGCCCCCGGACATCACCGTGGGTACGCGCACGGGCGACACCACGCCCGCCGAACGGCGCGCGTTCGCGCGCACCCCGCCCGACATCCTGGTGACCACGCCGGAGTCGCTGTTCCTCCTCCTGACGTCCGCGGCGCGGGAGTCGCTGCGCGGCGTCGACACGGTGATCGTCGACGAGGTCCACGCGGTGGCCGGCAGCAAGCGCGGCGCACACCTCGCGCTGTCGCTGGAACGGCTCGACGACCTGCTCGACCGGCCCGCCCAGCGCATCGGACTCTCGGCCACGGTCCGGCCCGTCGACGAGGTGGGGGCGTTCCTCACCGGCGGCCGACCCGTGCGCGTCGTGCAACCCCCGCTCGCGAAGACGATCGAGGTCCGGGTGGAGGTCCCCGTCGAGGACATGGGCGCGCTCGACGCCCGGCCCGCGCGCACGGAACCCGCGCCGCTGCCCACAGAGGCCGACCCGGACGCCGGCCTCGACTTCCCGGAACCGGTCCCACGGCCGTCGATCTGGCCCGCCGTCGAGGAACGGGTGCTCGACCTGGTCCGCGCCCATCGCTCCACGATCGTGTTCGCCAACTCGCGCCGCCTCGCCGAACGCCTCACCGCGCGGCTCAACGAACTGGCCGCGGAGCGCGAGGAACTGGCCGCCGACCTCGACGACCCGGCCACGACCGCGTTCCCCGCCGAGGCGGTCGGTCAGTCGGGCACCACCCGCCCGCAGGCGGAGACGGCGCCCGTGGTGGCCCGAGCGCACCACGGCTCGATGTCGCGGGAACAACGCAGCCGGGTCGAGGAGGACCTCAAGTCGGGGACGCTGCCGTGCGTCGTGGCGACCTCGTCGCTGGAGCTCGGCATCGACATGGGGGCCGTGGACCTCGTGATCCAGGTGGAGGCCCCGCCCACGGTGGCGTCGGGCCTGCAGCGCGTCGGCCGCGCCGGGCACCAAGTCGGAGCGGTGTCGACGGGCGTGATCTTCCCGAAGTTCCGGGGCGACCTCGTCTCGTGCGCCGTCGTGGCCGAGCGCATGGCCGAGGGCGCGATCGAGGCCGTGCGCTATCCCCGCAACCCGCTGGACGTGCTGGCACAGCACGTCGTGGCCATGGTGGCCGTGGAGCCGCGGACGGTGGAGGAGGTGGCGGCGACCGTCCGTCGGGCCGCGCCGTTCGCGGCTCTGCCCGACGACGCGTTGCACGCCGTCCTCGACATGCTCGCGGGGCGGTACCCGAGCGAGGAGTTCGGCGAGCTCCGCGCCCGCATCACCTGGGACCGCGTCACGGGCGTGCTGGAGGGCCGGCCCGGTGCGCAACGGCTGGCGGTCACCTCCGGAGGCACGATCCCCGACCGCGGTCTGTTCACCGTGATGACGCCGGGCGACGGCGAACGGCCGGGGTCCCGCGTGGGCGAGCTCGACGAGGAGATGGTGTACGAGTCGCGGGTCGGCGACACCATCCTGCTGGGCACGTCGTCGTGGCGGATCACCGACATCACCCACGACCGCGTCCTCGTGGTACCCGCGCCCGGCCACCCCGCGCGCATGCCGTTCTGGCGAGGTGACGCCCAGGGCAGGCCGCTGGAGTTGGGCCGGGCGCTGGGGCGGCTGCTGCGTTTTCTGTCCACGTCGGAGCGTGCCAAGGCGCTTCGACGTGCCGAGGACGCCGGTCTCGACGAGTGGGCGGCCGCGAACCTGGTGTCCTACGTGGACGAACAGCGTGAGGCCACTCGGCACGTGCCGAGCGACCGGACGGTGCTGTTGGAGCGGTTCCGCGACGAGCTGGGCGACTGGCGCGTGGTCGTGCACTCCCCGTTCGGCGCCCAGGTCAACGCGCCGTGGGCACTCGCCGTGGCCGCCCGGCTGCGCGAACGGCGCGGGGTGGACGCGCAGGTCGCCCACTCCGACGACGGGATCGTGCTGAGGCTGCCGGACGCACTCGACGACGAGGGCCGGGAGGTGACGATCGGCGCCGAGGACGTCGTCCTCGATCCGGACGAGGTGGAGTCGCTGATCACCGCGGAGGTCGGCGGGTCGGCGTTGTTCGCGGCCCGGTTCCGCGAGTGCGCGGCCCGGTCGCTCCTGCTCCCTCGACGAGATCCGCGACGGCGCACTCCCCTGTGGCAGCAGCGGCAACGGGCGTCGCAGCTGCTCGGCGTCGCGGCGAAGTACGAGCGCTTCCCCGTGGTGCTGGAGGCCATGCGGGAGTGCCTCCAGGACGTCTACGACGTCGGCGGGTTGCGAGAGCTGATGGCCGACATCGCGGGGCGTTCCGTGCGGGTCGTGGAGGTCGAGACCCCGTCGGCCTCGCCGTTCGCGCGCAGCCTGCTGTTCGGGTACGTGGGCATGTTCCTGTACGAGACCGACGCGCCGCTGGCCGAGCGGCGGGCGGCGGCGCTGTCGCTCGACTCGGCGCTGCTCGCGGAACTCCTGGGCACCGAGGCGATCCGCGAACTGCTCGACGCCGACGTCGTGGCGGAGGTCGAGCGGTCGCTGCAACGGCTCGACCAGGACCGGCACGCGCGCGGGCCCGAGGACACGGCGGATCTGTTGCGGTTCCTCGGCGACCTCACGCGCGACGAGGCAGCGGCCCGCGGTGTGCGGCCCGCTTGGTTGGACGAGCTGGTGGCGCAGCGGCGGGCGATCGTCGTACGCATCGCGGGCGAGGAACGCCACCTGGCGATCGAGGACGCGGGCCGGGTCCGCGACGCCCTCGGGGTGGCACTCCCGGTCGGGGTGCCCGAGGCGTTCACCGAGCCCGTCGCCGACCCGTTGGGCGACCTGCTCCGCCGCTACGCGCGGACGCGAGGGCCGTTCTCGGCGCACGACGCCGCGGCGCGGTTCGGGCTCGGGCTCGCGGTGGTGACCGGCGTGCTCGACCGGTTGACCGCCGAGGGCACCCTCGTCCGAGGCGAGCTGCGCCCGCAGGGCCACGAGGCGGGTACGGAGTACTGCGACGCCGCCGTGCTGCGCCGGTTGCGGCGCGCGTCGCTGGCACGGCTGCGTGCCGAGGTCGAACCCGTCGAGCCCCCTGCGCTGGGCCGGTTCCTGCCGAGCTGGCACGGCATCGGCGCCCACCGGTCCGCCCGGTGGACACCCACGGCCGACGACGTGCTCGCCGTGGTCGAGCAGCTGGCCGGCGCGCCACTGCCCGCGAGCGCCGTGGAGTCGCTGATCCTGCCGAACAGACTGCCCGGCTACTATCCCGCGCTGCTCGACGAGCTCATGGTCGCCGGGGAGGTGACGTGGTGCGGCTGCGGCGCACTGTCGGGTGGCGACGGGTGGATCGCGCTGGCTCCCGCGGACGTCGCCGAGGCGCTGCTTCCGGACGTGGAGGACACCTCGACGCACGGCCCCGTGCACGAGGCCGTGGTGTCGGCGCTGGAAGGGGGCGGACTGTTCTTCCGCCAGATCGTCGACCGGGTGACCGTGGCGCTCGACCAACCGGTCAACGACGCGGACGTGGTGGCCGCGCTGTGGGACCTCGTGTGGGCGGGACTGGTCTCGGGGGACACCCTGGCCCCGCTGCGCGCCCAGGTCTCGGGCAAGGGAGCCGCGCACAAACCGCGCCGGTCGACGCCCCGGGGCCGGTACGCACGCCTGCGCGCGGCCCGGCCCGCGATGCCCAGCCGCACCGGTCCGCCCACCGTCGCCGGACGGTGGGGCCTGACCCCACCTCGCGAGACCGACCCCACGCGACGCGCCCACGCGCGGACGGAGTCGTTCCTCGAACGGCACGGCGTGCTGACGCGCGGAGCACTGGACACCGAGCGCGTCAGCGGCGGCTTCTCCGCCGTCTACCGGGTGTTGCGGGGCATGGAGGACTCGGGCCAGGTCATTCGCGGCTACGTCGTGGAGGGTCTGGGTGCGGCTCAGTTCGCCGTGCGCGGCGCTGTCGACCGGCTGCGCGCGGTCGCGGACGCCGGAGGCTGGCGGCCGGAACACCGGGCGGTCGTCCTCGCCGCCGCGGACCCCGCGCAACCGTACGGCGCGGCTCTCGACTGGCCCGCCGTCGTGGGCGACACGAAGCACCGCCCCGCTCGCAAGGCCGGGGCGCTCACCGTGCTCGTCGACGGCACACCCGCGATGTACGTCGAGCGAGGCGGTCGGTCGCTGCTGTCGTTCACCGACGATCCGGTCACCCTGCGTACCGCCGCCGAGGCCCTGTCGAACGCGGTGCGCGAGGGCTGGCTCGGGCAGTTGCAGGTGCAGCGGGCCGACGGAGAACAGGTGTTGACCTCGGAGCTCGCCGTCGTGCTGCGTGAGGCCGGTTTCCGTGCGACCCCGAAGGGGTTGCGGCTGCGGGCGTAGCGGAGCGTGATCGCGGCGCGGTCTCTCGTCGCTAAGCTCGGCCGCGGCACTCTCCAGGAAGGACCACGACCATGGCCAAGCGCGACATCCGCTACTTCGGTGACCCGGTGCTGAAGTCCCCCGCCGATCCGATCACCACGTTCGACGACTCCACTCGCGCGCTGGTGGACGACCTCCTCGACACGGTGCAGGCGCCGGGTCGCGCGGGTCTGGCCGCGCCCCAGATCGGTGTGGGCGCGCGGGCGTTCAGTTACAACGTGGACGGCGATCTCGGCTACGTGCTGAACCCGGAGATCGTGGAGGTCTCCGACGAGAAGCACGAGGTCATGGAGGGTTGCCTGTCCCTGCCCGGGTTGAGTTTCCCGACGGTCCGTGCGGTGCGCGCGACGGTCAAGGGTGTGGACCTGCGCAACGAGCCGGTGATCGTCTCCGGGGAGGGCCTCATGGCCCAGTGCCTGCAGCACGAGGTGGACCACCTCGACGGATACCTGTACATCGACCGCCTGGATTCGGAACACCGCAGGCAGGCGCTGCGCCAGGCACGCAGCCAGGATTGGTTTTGGTCTCGTTAGGACAGTCACCGGAACGACACACGTGATCACATAGATCGTTATCTTTCTGTGTCCATTCCCACTCTCTCGTGACTTCCCCGTTGCCGGTTCTTAATCTCACCGGCGCTGGGATCACGGGAGTAAAGGGACAATGAGAAGACAACGGGCCCCACGCGGCCGGCACCGCAAGCCCACGCCACCTCGCACCTGGGTTCGCCCGACCGCACTGGGCGTCGTCGCCGCCGCGGCTCTGGCCGTGACGGTGTACACCGCGAACGGTCTGGTCCAACACGACGACGCAGCGTCCGCCGCACTCGTCATGTCGGCGAATCCGGCCTCGACGTCCTCGCCGTCGAGCACCACGTCGCCGCCCACCACGCAGAGCCCGAGTTCGACGACCTCGACCACGACGTCCGAACCATCCGAGACCACCGAGCCGGAACCCGAGCCGGAGCCGACGGAACCACCCGACACGACCGAGGCGACCGAGGAACCGCCTCCGCCCGAGCCCGTCACACCCGAACCGCAGGCGTGCCCGACGGACCTGGAGAACACCGAACCCCACGTGGCACAGGTCGGCCATCACGTGCTCACCCGGTTCGCGGTGGACTCGGTGGGCGGTCGCGCCGGTCGTGCCAATGCCAGCGACCATCCTGCGGGCCTGGCCCTCGACTTCATGGTCAGCCCGGAGGTGGGCGACGCCCTCGCGGACTACCTGGTGGCCCACCGGGCCGAGTTCGGCATCACCTACGTGATCTGGGCGCAGCGGATCAACAGCGGGTCGGGCTGGTCGACGATGGAGGACCGCGGCAGCCCCACGGCGAACCACATGGACCACGTGCACGTCTCGTTCGCCGCAGGCGCCGACGTCGCGGTCACCTGCTGACCCACCTCAGCGCTAGCGGGTGGCCAACCGCAGCAACGCCCACAGCTGCCCGACGGCGTCGTGATCGCCCTCGACGGTCACGGCGCCGGGGCCCTGGCGACCCCACAACCACAGGTAGACCTGATCGGGCTCGCCCGACACCACGGCGTCGACCTCGTGGGCGTCGTCCGGCGAACTGCGCCGCACGACGGTGCACTCCGGCGTCATCCGGGCGAGCCACCGGCATCCGGCCGCCCTGACGGCCACCGTCGCGGTCCGGGTGCCGGTGACACCGAGCCTCGGCAGGCGGTGACCGAACCACAGCAGCAACGCTTCGTCGATACCGTCGAGCGCCACGTCGTGTGCGATCTCAGCGCTCTCGACTCCCAGGGCCTGCTCGGCATCGACCCGGTGCACCGTGGTCTCGTGCGCCATGCGGCGGTACCAGAACCCGGCCGTGGGATCGCCGTCCCACCACGTGGCCGCCCGCGCGGACGGCGTGCGGGTGACGAGGACGTCGCAGAGCCCTTCCGCTCCCTCGCGCAGGTAACTCTGCACCGTCTGCCCGACGACCGGGTCACGCTGCCAGTTCTGCGGCGCCTCACCGCGCAGCACCCAGTGCGACGCGGCCCGGTGGACACTGCCCACGTGTCGCACCACCTCGCTCAGTGTCCACCCTGGACACGTGGGCACGGCGGTCTCCGGAGCGCCCGTCCGCGACACCTCCACCAGAAGCTCGGCCTCGTACCCGATCACGTCGAGCAGCCTGCCGTGGTCGATCACACTCGCAACCCTCATCGCCCACCCCGCCGTACTCGCGTGCGCGCGCCGCACCACGACGGTCGCGGCACGGCGTCGTGCCCGTGGACCACGCGCGCGGCCAGTGCCACGAAGTCCGCCGTCCGTCGGCGCAGCTCCTCGGCCGACTCGGCGCTGACCCGACGTGCGATGCCCGCCTGCGCGGCGGCGTGGGTGGCGGAGTGCGCGGCGAAGTACTCGGCCCACTGCCGCACCTCGGGCGCAGCCTCCGCCAGCAAGGTCCAGGTACTCTGCGGCTTCGCCGCCCGACGATGTGGTCGCCCCTTCGCCGCCAGGATCGCCGCGCCGGCCCGCAGAGCCGAGGCGTAGGCGGCGACGAACCGACCCACCGCCGTCGACTCGCGTCCGACCTCGGCGAGGCCGTGACCGGCCTGCGTGAGCAGCGACGCCGCCTCGGGAGGCGTGGGCCGGCGCGGCTCGAACGACTCGGAGGACCGGGCGGTGCGCGCCGCGGGGATCGGGGGCACGCCGGCGGCGGTCGTGCGCGGTGCCGCATCACGCGCCGACGAGGTACCGCCGGTCGCCGCGCACCGACCGGGCACCGGCCAGGTTCCGTCACGCCGGGGCACGAATCCCACCGTCATGGCTCCACCCTTCTTCCCGCTCGGCACGTTTCTTCCGGCTCGGCACGTCGGTGGAGGCCGGTGCGGGGTGCTTCCCCCACCACCGCACCGGCCCCCTCGTCGAAACCGCACCCGTCGACGAACCAACCACCGCGCGTCGAACATCTGTTCGAACACCTCAACACTAGCTCGCCCCCGGGCCTTCGTTCAAGTCCGAGAACCGGAAGAACCACCCAGCTGCGTCGCATGCGTCGAGCGGGCGTGATCTCATAGCCCTATGAGTCGGACACCCGAGCGATCCCCCGAGCCCGTCCGTGAGCACCCGGCCGTCGCCAAGGTCGCCGCCGCCCTGACCGCAGCCGGTCTGACCGCGAGCGTCGAGGGCATCCGGTTCCTTCCCCAGGCGGCGCGCACGGCCGTCCAGGCCGCCGACGCGCTCGGCATCGGTGTGGGCGCGATCGCCAACAGCCTCGTGTTCCGGATGACGACCGCGGACGGTGGAGCCGAGCCCCTTCTGGTGCTCACCTCGGGAGCGCACCGAGCCGACACCGCGACCCTCGCGACCCTCACCGGCGCGAGCCGCGTCGGCCGCGCCGACCCCGACTTCGTCAGGGCCCACACCGGCCAGGTGATCGGCGGCGTCGCCCCGGTGGGTCACCCCGCGCGCATCACCACGCTCGTGGACGACGCCCTGCGCGCGTACGACACCGTGTGGGCCGCCGCCGGGCACCCGAACACGGTCTTCCCCACGACGTTCGACGGTCTCGTGGCCCTCACCGGCGGCCGCGCCGCCACCGTCTCCACCGTCGCCACCGACGCCACCGACTCCCGCACCGGAAGGTCCGCACCCCGATGACCGCCACCTCGCCCGGCCACCAGCGCATCGTCCGGCTCACCGGTGAGGAGTTCCGCGCGCTGCTCCCCGACGCGCTGTCGATCTACGTCGCCGCCATGAACTATCCGCCGAACACGGCCCAGCAGCGGGCGCCCATGTGGCTGACGCACGCGCTACGCGCGGGCTGGCGCGGAGTCGCCGCGTTCGATCCCGACGACACGCTGGTGGGAGTGGCGTACGGCTACCAGGGCAGTCCCGGGCAGTGGTGGTACGAGCAGGTGCGCCGCGGAGTGGTGGCTCGGGAGGGCGAGGACTTCGCCCGGGCCTGGCTGGCGGACTACTTCGAGCTCACCGAGATCCACGTGCGGCCCGACCACCACGGTCGTGGCATCGGCGAGACGCTGCTGCGCACGCTGATGGACGGGGTGGAGCAGCGGAAGGTGCTGCTGTCGACGCCGGAGGGGCCGACCCGCGCCTGGAGGCTGTACCGCAGGCTCGGGTTCGTCGACGTGCTGCGCGACTACCGCTTCGCGGGCGACCCGAGGGCCTTCGCCGTGCTCGGGCGGGACCTGCCGCTCGACTGAGCCGGACCGTCCCGAAGGTCCGTCGGACATCAGCGTGCGGGCCGCACGTAACTGCCGGCCACGGCGCCGACCAGCAGCGCCGCCCCGCACCAGCCGGCGAGACCGAGGTCCTCACCGAGCAGCAGGGCGGCCAGTACGGCCGCGGTGAGCGGCTCCAGCAGTGCCGACAGCGCCGCCACCACGGGGCGCGAGCGCGCCAACCCGCGGAAGTAGGCGAGGTAGGCGAGCGCCGTGGGCACCGCACCGAGGTACATCGCCAGCGCGACCACGTCGAGGCCCACGGGCCAGACGCCCTCGCCGAACGGTGTCGGACCGAGGACCAGCAACGGCGTCAGGAGAACAGCGCCCACCACGCAGCCGAACGCCGTCGTCCGCAACGGGTCCAGGCCCGCGACCGGCCTGCGGGTCACGAGTGTCAACGCCGCGAAACTCGCTCCGGAGGCCAGCGCGCACCCGATGCCGAGCACGACGTTGCCGTCCCCGGCCGCCTCCCCGGGCGACCAGGTGAGCAGAGCGAGCCCGAGCAGGGCGCACAGGACGGAGAGCGTGGTGGCCGGGCTCGGCGGACGCCGTTCCTGCACCGCACCGGCGAGCGCCACGAACACCGGAACACTGCCGATGGTGGTCATGGTGGCGACGCTGACCGAGGTCAACGAGACCGCGGCGAAGTAACACGCCTGGTAGAGCGCCAGCAGGACCCCCGCCACGAGCAGGCGTCGCATCGCGTCACGGGTGCGGGGAAGCGCTCGGAGCCCACCGGTACAGCCCAGCAGAAGCACGGCGAACGCCCCGCCGAGCGCCAACCGGCACACGGCCACGGCGGCGGAGGACAGTTCCGCCCGCTCCGCGAGCAAAGCTCCCGCGAGGCCGCCCGTGCCCCACAGGATTCCGGCGGTGACCAGGCTGGCGGAGGCCGCACGCGACGGTGTGGCGGTGGTCGTCGACATGGGGGGCGCGCTCCAACGTCGAGAGGGCGGGGGACGGGCGTGACGGGGCGCGACACGACGGCGCTGGGCTGCTCGTGCCGTCACCCCACGTCAGGAGCGCGGAGGCGACAGTGGCGGACGCAGGCGAGGCACGGGCGGATCGTAGCCGGGACGCTCGGACCACGGAGTGGTGGCACGGCGTGGTTTCGATCATAGGAGGCCCGGGAATCTGATGCGGGTGCCGGACCGTAGTGATCGACTCACCCCGCCACTGCCGCTCGCGGCTCTCGTGACGCTGCCCGGGCTCTACATCGGCGGCGCCGACTACCTGGGGTTGCCACATCCGCAACTCGCCGCGCCGCTGGCCGCGCTGGTCTACGGCATCGCGATCGTCGGTGCGGCCTTCATCCTGTCGTGGGCGGCGGAGTCCGCGCAGGTCGACATCAACGGCGGTCTGGCTCTCGCGCTGCTGGCGTTCCTCGCCGTGCTGCCCGAGTACGCCGTCGACTTCGTGTTCACCATGAACGCGGGCCGGATCAACGCCGAACACGGCCACTGCATGGTGATAGGGGACGGGAGCAACCCCTGTTCGCTCGCGCTCGCCAACATGACGGGCGCCAACCGGATCCTCGTGGGTGTCGGCTGGCCGCTGGTGGTGCTGGTGGCCACGCTGGCCGTGGTCCGGGCCCGCCGCAACGGCGGCGCCCACAGCGCGTCCGCGCACAAGGGCTGGGTGAAACTGCCCCGCCGGATGTCGGTGGAGATCCTCTTCCTCGGCGCGGCCACCGTCTACTCGCTGCACTTCCCGTTCCGCGACTCGCTGACGCTGGTGGACGCGGCGGTGCTCGTGTCGCTGTTCGTCGCCTACGCGTGGCGGCTGGCGAAGGCTCCGGTGGAGGAACCCGAGCTCACGGGCACGTCGGCATGGATCGGCAACAGGCCGAAGACAGCCCGGCGCTGGCTCTACGGCACGATGTTCGGCTTCGCCGCGATCGTCATCCTCGCCACGGCGGAACACTTCGCGCACAACCTGGTGCAGACGGGCACGGATCTCGGTATCGACCAGTTCCTGCTGGTCCAGTGGGTGGCGCCGCTGGCGAGCGAGTCGCCGGAATTGATCGTCGCCTGCCTGTTCGCGTGGAAGCTGCACGCGAGCTCGGCGCTCGGCACGCTGATCTCGAGCAAGGTCAACCAGTGGACCCTGCTCGTGGGGACGATCCCGATCGTGTTCGCCATCTCCAGCGGGTCGTTCGACGGCCTGCCGATCGACCTGCACCAGCGGTTCGAGTTGATGATCACCGCCGCGCAGTCGCTGTTCGCCGTGGCGATCCTGGTGTCACTCACCATGACGGCGCGCTGGGCGACGGCGTTGCTGACGTTGTTCCTGATCCAGTTCATCACCAGCATCCTGCTGCCGGAGGAGACCGACCGGATCATCATCGCCGTGCTCAGTGCGGTGTACGTGCTGCTGTCGCTCGTGCTGTTCGCCCGTCGCTTCGTCGATGCGAAGCGGGTCGCCCGCGACGGCCTGGCCACCCCGTTCGACGTGCTCCAGCGCGCCGACGAGCAGGAGGCCATCCGACTCAGCCGGGACTGACCGGACGGCCTCCTCTCCGGGACCCGGAGCTCAGGCGGACAGCAGGTCCTTCAGCGTGGCGAGGCCCATGCCGCCCATCCGCAGAGCCTTCGTGTGGAAGGCCTTGAGGTCGAAATCGGCTCCCTCACGACGACGGGCCTCCTCCCGCGCGTCCAGCCACAGGCGCTCGCCCAGCTTGTAGGAGGGCGCCTGTCCCGGCCATCCCAGGTAGCGGTCGATCTCGTCGTGCACGTGGGCGGGGTCGGTGATGGTGCGCGTGAGCATGAACTCCAGCCCGAGCTCGGGCGTCCACCGCTCGCCCTCGTGGAAGCCGGTGCCCTTCGGGATCTCCAGCTCCAGGTGCATGCCGATGTCCACGACGACGCGCGCGGCACGGAAGAGGTGCGCGTCGAGCATGCCGAGCAGGTTGCCGTCGTCGGAGAGGAAACCGAGCTCCTGCATGAGCCGCTCCGCGTAGAGCGCCCACCCCTCGGCATGCCCGGAGGTCGAGGCGAACAGCCGCTGGAAGCGGTTGAGCGACCGCTCGTAGACCTGCGTCGCGATCTGCAGGTGGTGGCCCGGGGCGCCCTCGTGATAGACGGTGCTCACCTCGCGCCAGGTGGAGAACTCCTCCTTGTCGGCGGGCACCGACCACCACATCCGGCCGGGGCGGTCGAGGTTTTCGGCGGGGCCGGTGTAGTACGCGCCCACGGGACCGCCGGGCGGTGCGATGCGGCACTCCAGGTTCATGATCTCGTCCGAGATCTCGAAGTGGACGTCGCGCAGGGCCGCCAGCGCGTCGTCGGAGAGCCGCTGCATCCACTGTTCGAACGCGGCCTGACCGTGCACGCGGTAGCGCGGGTCGGCGTCCAGCGCCCGGGCGGCCTCGGCCAGGGTCGCGCCCGGCTTGATGCGCTCGGCGACCTCCTTGGCCTCACGCTCGACGCGCGCGAACTCCTCCCAGCCCCACTCGTAGGCCTCGCGCGGGTCGAGGTCGGCGCCGAGGAAGTAGCGCGACCACAGGCGGTAGACGTCCTCGCCGACGGCGTCCTTGGTCGGCGCCTCGGGGGCCAACTCGGCGCGTAGGAAGCCGGCCAGCTCGGCGTACGACTCCTGGGCCTCGCGCGCGGCCTTGCCGAGCTGCTCCTTCAGGCTGTCGGGCACACCGTCGGCCTTGCTCACGAGCGTCTCGAAATAGCCGGTGTCGCCGGAGAGCCCCGCCCAGAGCTCGGCCTGCTCCGCGACCTTCGTGACCTGGCGCAACGCCGGCGCCTGACCGGCTTCGACGGCCGTCAGCAGGGACGCGCGGACACCGTCGAGCGCGTCCGGCACGCCTGCCATGCGCGTGGCGACCTTCTCCCAGTCCTCGGTGGTCTCCGTCGGCAGGAGATCGAAGATCATGCGCAGGTTCTGCGGCGGACTCTCGAGCACGTTGAGCGACGCGACGTCGAGGCCGGCCTCGTGGATCGCGACTTCGTTGCCGACCCGTTCCGTGAACACGGCCTTCGCGACGCGCTCGCTCTCGTCCTGGGGCTCCGTGGCCTCCATGGCGGTCAGCGCCCGGCGCATGATGGCGCCGCGGGCGGCGTGTCCCTCCGGGGAGTAGTCGGTCACCCGGTCGCGGTGATCACCGACACCGATCAGCACGGCCACATCGGGGTGTGCCGCGGCGTAGTCGTCGACAGTCTGGTCAGAGATCTCGTGGACGTTCATGCCCGCACGCTACCCCGCTGAGGAGATGGGCAGACAGCGATTTCGACGCGCCTGGGACCATGGGTTCATGCACCACATCGACGCCGAGTTGCCGTCCGCGATCACCCGCGTTCTGGAGGACTTCCTGCACAACGCAGGTGACCCGATCCGCCGCACCGAACCCACCTTCGGGCCCGCGGTGGACGCCCTGAGCGCGTTCGTGCTCGGAGGCGGCAAGCGACTGCGGCCGACCTTCGCCTGGTGGGGCTGGCGCGGCGCGGGAGGCGACCCGGACTCGGACGAGGCACAGGGCGTGCTCCGGGCCGCGGCGAGCCTGGAACTCATCCAGGCGTGCGCGCTCGTCCACGACGACGTCATCGACTCCTCCGACTCCCGCCGGGGCGCCCCCACGGTGCACGTCGCGTTCGCGGCGCAGCACCGGCAGCAGGGGTGGCTCGGCTCGTCGGAGTCGTTCGGGTGGGCCGCCGCCGTGCTCATCGGCGACCTGGCGCTGGCGTGGGCCGACGACATGTTCGCCGACTGCGGGCTTCCCGCGGCGAGGATGGCCGCGGCCCGCCCGGCCTGGCGGGCCATGCGCACCGAAGTGCTCGCGGGGCAGTACCTCGACGTCCACACGCAGGCGACCGGCGACGCCTCCGTCGAGGCGGCGCTGCGGGTCGACCGGCTCAAGACGGCCGCCTACACCGTGCAGCGGCCGCTGCACCTCGGCGCCGCGCTGGCCGGAGCGGAACAGCCCCTCATCGACGCGCTGCTGGACTTCGGCGGTGACCTCGGTGTGGCGTTCCAGTTGAGGGACGATCTGCTCGGCGTGTTCGGAGACCCGTCCGTAACGGGTAAGCCCGCGGGGGACGACCTACGCGAGGGCAAGCGGACACTGCTGCTGGCACTCGGCCTGGCCTACGCCGAGCAGCAGGGCCGGGTCGGCGAACACAAGGTGATCGCCGACGCGGTCGGTGACCCACGGCTGACCGACGCCGAGGTGGACGACGTGCGGCAGGCGCTCGTCGACGTCGGCGCGGTCGCCGAGGTCGAACGCAGGATCGAGGAGATGACCGGCAACGCGCTGGCCTCGTTGAAGCGGGCGGCACTCGCCGAACCCGCCGCGCACCAGCTCGCCGAACTCGCGGACAGGGCGACCCGAAGGACGTCCTGACGCGCCGTCACCCGGCTCCCCGCCGGCGCCCGGCGTGTCCCGACCGAAGGGAACGCGGGTGGACGAGACGACGACGGACGTCGTGGTGGTGGGAGCCGGGCTGGCGGGGCTGTCCGCCGCACTGCATCTGACGGGCGCGGGCCGCGGCGTGACCGTGCTCGAACGCGCGCCCGAACCGGGTGGGCGGGTGGCCGACCGGCTGTTCGGCGGCGGCTACCGCATCGACACGGGCGCGAGCGTGTTCACCATGCCTGAGCTGCTCGACGAGGCGTTCGCGGCCGTCGGGTCGAGCGTCGGCGAGTGGCTCACGCTCACTCCCCTGGACCCGGCCTACCACGCGCACTTCGCCGACGGCAGCACCATCGCGGTGCACACCGACGCCGACGCCATGGAAGCCGAGATCCGCGCCGTGGCGGGCCCGTCCGACGCCGCCGGATACCGCAGGCTGCGCCGGTGGCTGCGTGAGCTGTACGCCGTGCAGCGCGACCGGTTCATCGGGGCGAACTTCGACTCGGTGCTCGACCTCGCCAGGCCCGAACTCGTGCGCCTGATCGCGCTCGGCGGCTTCGGGAGGCTGGGTGCACGGGTCGCGCGCTTTCTCGACGACGAGCGGCTCCGGCGGTTGTTCACGTTCCAGTCGCTCTACGCGGGGCTCGATCCCGGGCGCGCGCTGGCCGCCTACGGGGTCATCGCCTACATGGACACCATCGCCGGCGTCCACTACCCGAGAGGCGGCATGGGCCAGGTGGCGCGGGCGATGACGGCCGCCGCGCGGGCGGCGGGCGCGACCGTCCGGCTCAGCACGTCGGCCGACCGCCTCGAACGCGACAGCGACGGGCGGGTCCGTGCCGTGTGGACCAGCACCGGAGAGCGGATCGGCTGCGACGCCGTGGTGCTCGCGACCGAACTGTCGACCGCGTACGCGTTGCTGGGGCGGGCGCCACGCAGGCTGGTCCGACCGCGATACGCGCCGTCGGCCGTCGTCCTCTACGGACACAGCGCCCGCGGCGCGAGCGGACTCGGTCACCACACGCTGTCCTTCGGGCACGCCTGGCACGAGACGTTCACCGAGATCATCGATCGGGGCCGGCTGATGAGCGATCCGTCGCTGCTCGTCACGCGGCCGACCGCGACCGATCCCTCGCTCGCCCCACCCGGGGAGGACGTCGTGACCGTGCTCGCTCCGGCCCCGAACCTGCACACCGCCCCGGCCGACTGGCCGAGGATCACGGGCGCCTACCGCGACGAACTGCTGCGCACCCTCGACGCGCGGGGCTTCGACGTCGCCAAGGAACTCGTCGTGGAGGGCGTCGCGACCCCGCACACCTGGGCCGCCGACGGCCTCGGTGCCGGCACACCGTTCTCGCTCGCGCACACACTCGTCCAAACCGGACCGTTCCGCCCCGCCAACCGCGTTCGTGGCGCGGACAACGTCGTCCTCGCCGGCTGCGGCACGACCCCCGGGGTGGGCATTCCGCCCGTCCTCGTGTCGGGGAAGCTCGCCGCCGAACGGGTCGCTCGCGTCCGTGACCATCGACGTTCGACACTAGGGTCGAACGCATGACGACCAGCACACAGCGACCCATCCGTATCGGGTTGCAGATCCAACCCCAGCACGCCGACTACGACGCCATCCGGCGGACCGCAGCGGAGGCCGAGGAACTCGGCGTGGACATCCTGTTCAACTGGGACCACTTCTACCCGCTGAGCGGCGAGCCGGAGGGCAAGCACTTCGAATGCTGGACGATGCTGGGCGCGTGGGCCGAGGCCACCTCCCGCGTGGAGATCGGGGCGCTCGTCACCTGCAACAGCTACCGCAACCCGGAGCTGCTCGCCGACATGGCGCGCACCGTGGACCACATCAGCGGTGGGCGGCTGATCCTCGGCATCGGCGCGGGCTGGTTCCAGAAGGACTACGACGAGTACGGCTACGAGTTCGGCACGGCGGGCAGCCGGATCGCCGCCCTCGGCGAGGCCCTGCCGCGCATCGAGAAGCGGTTCGCCAAACTGAACCCCGCTCCCACCCGCAAGATCCCGGTTCTCATCGGCGGCGGGGGCGAGAAGAAGACGCTCCGGCTCGTGGCTCAGCACGCCGACATCTGGCACGGCTTCGGCGACGTCGAGGTCGCCGCCCGCAAGGTCGAGGTCCTCGACCGGCACTGCGCCGACGTGGGCCGCGACCCGGCCGAGATCGAGCGCTCGGTGGGTGTGTCGGGCTCGCCGAAGGACTCCGGCGACCAGCTCGCCGAGCTGGGCATCACGATGTTCACCGTGAGCGCGAGCGGGCCCGACTACGACCTCGGCCGGCTGCGCGAGTGGCTCGCCTGGCGGGACAGCCGCAACGGCTGACCCGGTGGTTTCCCGACGAAGATCTTTCCGCGCGGTGATCGACACGCGACACTGACGAGATGCTCGCCGTGTGGGATGACACGCCCGCGCACGCACGACCGGTGCGCGGGCGTGATCGGGAACTCGCCAGCCTGACCCGACTGCTCGACGCCGCCGTCCAGGGCCGTGGGGGTGCGGCGGTCGTCTGCGGTGCACCCGGGACGGGGAAGACGACACTGCTCGACGCCCTCGCCCGACGTGCCGACGGCTTCCGCGTGCTGCGCGCCGAGGGCACCGCCGCCGAGAGTGCCGTCCGCTTCGCCGGAGCCGAACAGCTGCTCCGTCCGCTCGGTGACGTGGTGGCGGACCTGCCCGACGAGCGGGCCCGTGCCCTGCGACCGGTGTGGGGTCTTCCCCGCGACCTCGGCGCCCCCGGCAGCCCCGACGAGCCCGGCGGGGAGGACGACATCTCCCTCGCTGTCCCGTCCGCGGTGTCGGCCCTGCTCGCCGCGGGGGCCCGTCGGCGCCCCGTGCTGTGCTGTGTCGACTCCGCACACCTGCTCGACGACGCGTCGAACGCCGTCCTCACGTTCGCGGCCCGCCGGACGAGCCACACCGGCGTGGTGTTCGTGTTCGCCGTCGACCACACCGCCGCGCCCGACCCGGCCGCGTGGGAGGGGCCGCACCGACTCCGGCTCGGGGCTCTGCCCGACGCGGCGGCCCACGAGCTCCTGCGCGACCGCGTAGGAGCCTCCCTTCCCTCCGACGTGGCGGACGCGCTGGTCGACACGGGATACGGCAACCCGCTCGCCCTCGTGGAACTCGCCGAAAGCCTGTCGGCCGACCACCTCTGTGGCCGCGCCGCTCCCCCGTCGTCGCTGCCCACGGGGAGCAGGTTGCGCCGGGCCGTGCGCGACAGGATCTCCGCCCTGTCGGACGTCGCCAGAGCCGTGGTGGCGCTGGCCGCGGTCGCGCAGCGGGCCGACCGCCACCTCGTGCACCGGGCCCTGCTCGACGCACCGTCGCCGGACCCCACCGCGGCGTTGGTCGAGGCCCAGCGGTGCGGCCTGGTGACGGACGACGGCGAGACGCTCCGCCTCGCCGCGGACGTCGTGCCGTCCGCGGTGCTCGGCGCTCTGTCCACTTCCGAGGTGGAGACGGCACACCGACGCCTCGCGGCGGCCGCCGACGTCACGGGAGAACGCGATCGGGCGGTGTGGCATCGGGCCGCGACGGCCGCGGCGCCCGCGCCCGACGTCGTCGCCCAGCTCGACCGGCTCGCCCTCCGGGCCAGGACCGAAGCGGCGTTCGACCAGGCCGCCGACGCGAGCGAGCGGGCAGCGGCGTTGTCCCCCGACGTCGAGACACGGGCCCTCAGGCTCGTGGCCGCGGCCTCCGACCACTGGGCGTCGGGACGGCCCCAACGAGCCCGCACCGCGCTGCGGCTCGCCTCCCCGCTCGCCACCGGCGACCTCCGCGCCCACATCGGCAGGCTCGCCGGGGAGATCGAACTACGCCGGGGCAACCCGGCTGTCGCGGCGGCCGAACTCATCACCACCGCACGGCGACTCGCCCCCACGCACCGCGATCTGGCGGCCACCACGCTCATGCTCGCGGGCGAGGCGAGCTTCGTCGCGGGCGACAACACGCGCTACTGCCTCACCGCGCAGGACGCCGCGGCACTGTGCGGGTCGGAGGGCTGGCCCACGACACTGATCGTCCGCGAACACTTCACGGCCATGTCCGCCACCTTCCGCGGACAGCACGCGACGGCAGCGGCGCCGCTGCGGCGCCTGGTGGAACTCGGCGAGACGACCACCGACCCCACCGGGATGACGCTGGCGAGCCAAGCCGCGTTCACCCTCGGCGACGCCGAACGCTCGCGCGACCTCGCCCTGCGGGCGGCCGTGAGCGCCCGCGCCCACGGCGACGAGTCGGGCGTGCCGTGGGCACTGGTGTACGCGGCGATGTCCGCGCTGCTCTCCGGGCAGCACGCCGCCGCCACCACCACGGCGCTGGAAGGCCTGTCGGTGGCCCGAGCGCTGGGGCAGAGCAACTCGGCGGTCGACCACATCACGGTGCTCGCCATGCTGGCCGCGTTGCAGGGCGACGAGCACACCGCACTCGCCCGCTTGGAGGCCGCGCAGACGGAGCTCGCCGAACGGGGACTCGGCAGACCGAGCGCGCTCGCCACCTGGGCCGCCGCGTGTGTCGACCTCGCCCACGACCGCCCCGCGGAGGCGTTCGACCGGTTCCGGCGCCTGTCCGTGGGACGCTCCCGGCACTGCGTCCCGCTGCGCGTCATGGCGGTGCCGCACTTCGTCGAAGCCGCCGTCCGCTGCGGGGAACGCGAGGTCGCTCGGCGCGCACTGACGACGTTCGAGCAGTGGGCCGACACCACGGGCGGCGCCGCTCGGGCCGCACTCGCCCACCGCTGCCACGCCCTGCTGGCCGAACGGGACATCGAGGTGAACGCCCGGTTCGCCGAGGCCATCCGCCTGCACCGCGACGCCGACGCGCCCTACGACCTCGCCGTCACCGAACTGCTGTACGCGTCGTGGCTGCGGCGCTCCCGCAAGCCGGGGCAGGCCAGGGACGTGTTGCGGGAAGCGGTGCATCTCTTCGACGAGCTCGGCGCCACCCATTGGGTGCAGCGCGCCTCCCGCGAACTGCGGGCGTGCGGGCACCGGGTCCCCCGCGACCGGTCCGCGCCGAAGGACGGTGCGCTGAGCCCGCAACAGGACCGCATCGCCCACCTGGTCGCCGCGGGCGCCACGAACAAGGAGGTCGCCGAGCAGCTGTTCATCAGCCATCGCACGGTGGACCACCACCTGCGCAACATCTTCGCCAAGCTCGACGTCCGATCGAGGGTCGAGCTCGCCGCGCTGTACCGGTAACGCGGGCTACCCGCCGGTAGCAACTGGTGGTTTCACCGATGCCCCCGCAGGCGTCGCGCGTCCAGAATCACCACAGTTCGTCATCGCACGAACGCAGGCGGCCACCGACGCCGCCGTGGTTTGTTCTCGACGCAAAGGAGCGACGCAGTGCGAATCCGGAGCAAGTCCTCCACCGGCCCTCGTGGCCGGATGGCGCGGACGATCGGCGTACTGACCGCGGCCCTCGCCGTGGCAAGTGGTCTGGTGAGCGCCGGTGTGGCGGGCGCGGACGTCACCACCACGCAGGAGAACCCCTACGAGCGCGGCCCCGACCCGACGGAGGACAGCATCGAGGCCATCCGCGGGCCGTTCCGGGTGGACACGGAACGCGTGTCGTCGTTCGCCGTCGGCTTCGGCGGCGGCACGATCTACTACCCCACCGACACCAGCGAGGGCACGTTCGGCGCCGTCGCCGTCGCCCCCGGCTTCACCGCCGACCAGGGCAGCATGTCGTGGTACGGCGAACGCATCGCCTCGCAGGGCTTCATCGTGTTCACCATCGACACCAACACCAGACTCGACCAGCCGGGGCAGCGCGGACGCCAGCTGCTGGCCGCGCTGGACTACCTGGTCGAGCGCAGTGACAGGGACGTCCGGCAGCGGCTGGACCCGAACCGCCTCGCCGTGATGGGCCACTCGATGGGCGGTGGCGGCTCGCTGGAGGCGACGGTCAGCCGGCCGTCCCTGAAGGCGTCCATCCCGCTGACGCCGTGGAACCTCGACAAGACGTGGGGTGACGTCCAGGTTCCGACGTTCATCATCGGTGCGGAGAACGACTCGATCGCCCCGGTGCGCACGCACTCGGAGCCGTTCTACGAGAGCCTGCCGGGCTCGCTGGAGAAGGCGTACCTGGAGTTGAACGCCGCGACCCACTTCGCGCCGAACATCTCCAACACCACGATCGCCAAGTACTCCATCTCCTGGCTCAAGCGGTTCGTCGACGACGACACCCGTTACAGCCAGTTCCTCTGCCCGAACCCGACCGACCGCACCATCGAGGAGTACCGCTCGACCTGCCCGTACTGATCCGTTCGACCGGCGGCCTCGACGGCGGTGTGCGACCCGACGCCGGGTCGCACACCGCACGTGCGTGTGACGGGGGAACCGCGGTCAGAACGCCATGGCCTGGGCGCGCCGCTTGACCTCGGTGCCGTGACTGGTCCGCAGCGCGTTGATGGGTGTCACGCCGGGCAGCGACTCGTCCTCCGAGTACAGCCAGCGCAACATCTCGGTCCGGCTGAACCCCGCGTCCGCCAGCACGGTGATCGTGCCGGGAAGGCCCTTGATCGCTCCCTCAGTCCCGACGAAGTCGGCGGGGATGAAGAGGGCACCGTCCCTGCGGACCGCGATCAGATGGCCGTCCCGCAGCATCTGGCGGACCTTGTTCTCGGACTGGCCGATCCTGTCCGCCACCTCGGCGACGGTCAGTACGGCGACGGACGGGTCGAGCATGTCGTCAGCGACTGGAATCGCACTCACACCTCTTACCTTGCCACAATCGGGCCCGCCGGGAGCAGGCCCTTTCCGCCCTGGGCGGTCGACGGGTGCACACGTCGGTGCGCCGGAGCCGGCAACCGTAGGATCGACCGCTGTGACACGCACGGAAACCAGCCTCGCGGGCGCGCTTCTCGACCGGCGGTACCGCGTCGGGGGCCTCATCGCCCGGGGCGGGATGTCGTCGGTGTACCGCGGAGTCGACACCCGGCTCGACCGACCGGTCGCCGTGAAGGTCATGGACTCCCGGTTCGCGGGTGACCGCTCGTTCGTCGAGCGGTTCGAGCGGGAGGCCCGCTCCGCCGCCCGGCTCCACCATCCGCACGTGGTCGCCGTTCACGACCAGGGCTTCGACACCTCCGCCGGAGTCGACGACCCGCGCGCGTTCCTGGTGATGGAGCTGGTGGACGGCGGCACGCTGCGCGACCTGCTCACCGAACGCGGTCGGCTCGACGTCCCCCTCGCGCTGACGGTGGCCGAACAGGTGCTGTCGGCGCTCGCCGCCGCCCACGCGGCCGGGCTCGTGCACCGGGACATCAAGCCGGAGAACGTGCTGATCGGTGCGGCGGGCGAGTCCGGTGGCGTGGTGAAGGTCGCCGACTTCGGTCTGGTGCGGGCCGCGGCGAGCGCGGGGACGACGAGCACCAGCGTCATCCTCGGCACCGTGGGCTACCTGTCGCCCGAGCAGGTGTCGACCGGGGCATCGAGCGCGCGCTCGGACGTGTATTCGACGGGCATCCTGCTCTTCGAGATGCTCACGGGGCAGGTCCCCTACCACGGGGACACGGCGTTGTCCGTGGCCTACCGCCACGTCAACGACGACGTTCCACGCCCGAGCACGGTGGTGCCCGAACTGCCGTCCGCGCTCGACGAGCTCGTCGAACGGGCCACGCGCCGCGACCCGGAATCCCGTCCGGCCGACGCGGAGGCGTTCCTGGCCGAGATCCAGCGCGTGCGCGCGGAACTCGGTCTGCCTCCGGCGCCCATCCCGCGCGTGCCGGCGCCCCGGACCGCCACGCAGCCGCCGGCGGAGACCGACAGCGAGCTCACGGTTCCGGCCCTGCCCGCGGTCGGCACCGCCACCTCCACCACCGCACTTCCCTCCGACGGCGGACCCCGCGGCACACAGGCGTTGCCCCGCGCCGCGGCCCAGGACCACGAACAGGAGACCGACGACGGCCCGCTCGCGTCCCCACGGCGCCGCGCACCGCTCGCGGTGCTGGCTCTCGTCGTGCTCGTGCTGCTCGGCGGGGTGGGTGCTGGGGTGTGGTGGTTCTCCAGCGGCCGCTACGTCGACGTCCCGTCGGTCACGGGAATGAGCCGCGAGGAGGCGGAGACCGCGCTGCGGCAGGCGGAGCTGACCCCCGTCGTGACGGAGGAGAGGCACAACACCACGCCCTCAGGCACGGTGATCCGCACCGAACCCGACGGCGGGGACCGCGCGTTGCAGGGCGACGAGGTGACCGTGGTGCTCTCCCTCGGCAGGCCGGTGGTCCCCGACGTACGTCCGGGGGCCTCCGTCGAGGAAGCCGAACGCGCCATCGAGGCGGTCCAGCTGACGCCGCGGGTCTCCGAGGAGACCGACGAGTACAGCAGCGACGTCCCCGAGGGCGCCGTGGTGTCGTTGACGCCGGAACCGGGCAGCCAGGCCAACGTCGGCGACGCGGTCACCATCGTGCGGTCGAAGGGCCCGCCTCCCACGCCGGTGCCCGACGTGCGGGGCAAGAGCCGCGACGAGGCGTTCCAGGCGCTGCGCGACGCCGGGTTCGAACCCTTCGAGGCCGGCGAGGAGTTCGCCGAGGGCGTGGCGGCCGGACACGTCGTGCGCACCGACCCCGCCCAGGGCAGCACGGTCGACGAGGGCACGCGCGTCGGAGTCGTCGTGTCGAACGCCGTGAAAGTGCCCTCCGTCGTCGGTCGACGGACCGAGAAGGCCGTCCAAATCCTGCGCGAGGCGGGCTTCGAGGTGAGCGGCGGCGACTCCCGGGGGCCGATCAGTTTCGTGATCGAGCAGAGCCCCTCGGGAGGATCGTTCGTGCGGCCGGGAACGACGGTCAACCTGTCGGTCATCCCCTGATCGCGGGGTATGGGCCTCGCCCGTCTCGCCGGGCGGGGACACCCTGCCGATGATGGAGGTGGTGCGGGACGCCCCGCACCACCTCCACACGCTGGCGACGGCACCCGGACCACTCACCCACTCCCGAAAGAGACGCGATGCCAGCCGACCGGCTCAGCGCACTGGACACGGCCTTCCTCTGCATCGAGCGACCCACCACTCCCATGCACATGGGCGCGGTGGGAGTGTTCGCACCGTCCCGTGCCTACGGACGCCGCGACGGTGCCGACGTCGCCGCCCTCGTCGCGGAGCGCGCCGAACGGTCTCCCCGGCTGCGACAGCGTCTGCGGTCCGGGGGCCTGCTGCTACCCGACCGTTGGGAGCCCGATCCCCGGTTCGACGCCACGGCACACGTCAGCACACACCATGTGGACTCCGACACCGCCGACCCACTCGCCTCGCACGCGTCGCGGTGGTTCGAGACCCCACTCGATCCGCGTACTCCACTGTGGAACGTCCGGATCGTGACCGGGCTGCCCGAGGGAAGATTCGCGACGCTGTTCAAGATCCATCACGCGCTGTGCGACGGTGCGGGGGCCGCGGAACTCGCGCTGAGCCTGCTCGACGGTTCGCCTACTGCGGGCACGGCGCACCGGCGTACCGCACGAACCCACGGACCGGGCGGTGACAGAAGCGACCGCCCGGACGACGGAGTCACGCTCGACGACGTGTGGCGCGACGCGCGACGTCTGGTGGACGACGCGGCGGAGACGGCGGGGATCGCCACGGCCCTGCTGCGCGCGGTGCGACCGCTTCCCCTGTCGCCCACCGTGACCGCGCAGTCGGCGCGGCGCCAGATGGGCTTCGTCCGCCTCGACGCCGACGATCTCCGCCGCATCCGCCGCGCGCACGGTGGGACGTCCCACGACGTGGTGCTCGCCGTGTTGGCGGGCGCGCTGCGGGCCTGGCTGCGCGACCGCAACGGCGAGGCAGCACCACGTGCCCTTCGCGCCCTCGTGCCGGTGAGCATTCGGCGGCGGCGTGGAGACCCTCCGGGTGGCAACGCTCTGTCCGGCTACCTGTGCGACCTGCCGGTGGACGTGGAGGACCCGGTCCGACGCCTGCGCGCCGTGACCGAGGCGATGAACCGGCACAAGCAGGCCGGACCCTGGCGCGGCGCGGGCGCGCTGCCCGTGCTCGCCGAACGGCTGCCGAGCGCGGTGCACCGCCTGGCCACCCGCACCCTCGCGCACGCGGCGCCCACACTGTTCGACACCGTGATCACCACGGTGCCGCTGCCCGGACTACCGCTGTCGTTGGACGGCGCGCCGCTGTGCGAGACCTACCCGGTGGTGCCGCTCGCGCCGCACCAGTCGGTCGGGTTCGCCGTGTCGACCTACCGCGGTGGCGTGCACGTGGGACTCAACACGGCGGGAGACGCCATGCACCAGGCGGGCGCGCTGGCCGACGCCGTCACCAAGTCGATGGCGGCGTTGGCCCAGCTCTGCCCGTGACGTCTCAGAGCCTCCTGTTCTTGCCCCATCCCCTTCACACAGCAGGTAACCGGGGCTCGGGAACAGGCTTTCTCCTGATCATTATCGTGGTGACGATGGGCACGTCGTGATAGGTGGCTGGGTGGTAGTCGCCGGGACGGCGACGGTCTCGTGCACTGGTTCGCTTCCGGATTCGGTGCGGGAACCCGGATTCGGCACCGGGTTCCCATCCTGGCTGGGCTCGACGCCCTCGGAACTCGGCAGATACGCGAAGTGAGCGACTTCGCCCCAGCTGACCAACTGCATCGAGGGTCGCCAACACAATATCCTCCGCTAACCATTGGTGTTCCGCTCACTTCTGGTGAGACGCAGATGTTCTTTCGCTTAGGCGCTTCAGGCTCGGACCGAGCTCGGCACGCCTAGCGATTTCGGCCGCGAGGGCTGACTCCTGAGCGGGCAGCCTGGTCGACGAAGTCGTAGGAAGGGTGGGAGCCTGAGAAGGCTGACGAGCATGATCAGGTCTTGCCAACCATGAGATACTCATACGACCAGTTCAACCCGCAGCTACCGGAGAGTTATGAAGCAGCGCAACCAAGGCAGGGATACTATCCGCTTTCGCCTGGCCTTGGACCGTTCCGACCTAGCCATCGCCTTGGTAGGGCTGCTGACAGGCGCTTTCGCGGCAGTGGCCTACTACTCGTTCCCGCTGCGTTCCCTGGCACACACCTTCGGCGTATGGATTGTACTGTCCGCCATGGTCGCGAAGGGCAACAAGCCCATTCCCGCATGCAAGCGTGTCAGTATTGCACTGCTTGCGGCTGTGTTCGCCTTCTACGTGGGCAAGGGACTCACCTACAGTGTTCTGTACTCGGGTACGACCTATCCTGTTCACGTATTTGACCTCGTTGTATGGAGCGGCCTTGCGGTGGCCGCCGGTGCGGCGTTGGGACTGAGTCTGCGTTTCGTTGGCGACCGCGATTGGCGCGGCACGATCGCCACCGCAAGCGCTATCGGGTTGGCCTGGGGTGATGTCATCCGACGTATAGGATTTGATCTCGGAGACGACCTTGTGCTGACGCTGTTCACCGTCTTGGTGACCGCGCTCCTTCTCGCTGTGGGCTCCCGCTCGCTCCGTCAGGTCGCCGGGAACAGCTTGCTGGCCATACCGCTGATCGTTCCGGGCTTTCTGATTGCTTCAGCACCCGACCTGTTGGAACAACTACTCATCACCGGGAGCTTCTCAGGCATTCTTTGAACTCCTCGCCTAGGATCGTGTCCTCTCTGACGAGCTGGAGGAGTGGTTTGCAGCAGTACAGTCTGCGGCGGGGCTGAGTAAGGCCGGTTAGTGCCGGTGGCGTTCTTACCGGTACTTGATCCAGCGGCAGCCGATCATCCAGGTGTGCGTGCCCAATGCCCGCCGACGGCGTTCAAGGCGTTCACTGAAGCCGATTCCCTTACTCGCGATGCGCCACACCGATCCGCTTGCCGCTTGACCATAGCCGCAGGCAAGCAATGTCGCACGCCTTGCTCTCGCGCAGAACCCGAGCCTGAAACAGCAGTCGTTATCAGGATCGTGTCTCGCTTGACACCCAACTGTCATCGGCTTCCAGGCTCGCTGTCGTGGGCGTTGACAGCCGAGACGCCGACAAAGAGGGTAACCCGTTCACGTCCGACAATACGCGCATCTTCGAGCCCGGTTCGCTCCGGTTCACGGGACTCGGACCTACGTATTCGCTCTTTGGCGCGTACGCCGGCAACTGAGCACGATTTAGAACAGGTCTAGCAAACCGGTGCCGTCCAGGCGGTGCCAAACTTCTTATACAGCCAGCTCCTCACCCACTTCACGACCCGATCAGGAATCTGCGGTGAGCGGCGGACCGAACAGCGACGCCACCGCCTCAGCGTGAGATTGGTCCACCAGTACGCCGCAACCAACAAAACCCGGTCTTCCAGCGGCAGGCTCCAAGGCCTGCCCTTACGCACCGGGTTCACACCCTCAGCCGCAGAGTGGTGATCAGCTTGCCGAACTGGCGCGGACTCAACCCCGCGAACGGGGTTATCCAAGACGGCTCCGACGCCGTCATCACACCAGCCACCCCAAGGTCATCCCACCCACCAGCGGTTACGGGACACCCCTTAAGGACAAGCTCCAAACACTTTCCATGAATCACCGCACGTTAGCACTACAGGCATGATCGCAATAAAAATGTTACCCACCGGGCCTCTACAGCTATCGAAGCGAGTAGCCCAAAAGGACTAAAAGGGTACGTCAAATGGTCACTATTTGACAACCGTAAGATTGTGTGATCTTCTGCCCAGTGATCATTCCGACATCTCCAACACGGGATTTCATAAATGAAAAGCAAAAAACCAACTCCTGCCCTTGTGGCACTGACGGCAGCTTTTCTGGTATCCATATCAGGATACGCATCCGCCACTGAATCAATAGAAGACCCAGTCGAATACTGCGCCATTCTTGTCGGGAAAACACCCAACGGAGCGATTACATCACCCGTTCTTGCTCGGGCTTGCTCTCAGGAGTCGCCTCGGCAGGCATTGGAGGAGATGGAAGCGAAAGCCGAACGGACACTTCCCGCGCAGGTGTACAAATCCCTCGACCGAGTTCGACTCATGACATGGTTTGAGGATGCCAACTACGGCGGGAACACGACGGAGATCTATGGAGACGATGGACCGTGCGACACCGGGGGCTACCGGGTAGAGCCGGATTGGTTCTGGAAGGTCAACCTCACCTCGGTCACCGGAACAGACGCCTGTGATGTTGGTCGTTTTTACACCCAGCAACTTGATCACTCGGAGACCCGTCGACTTCCCACCCATCTCTACCCCCCACTTAACGACAATGTCGGCCTGGTCAGGGTGTGGAACGGATAACTCGATCCCACGCAGGGAAGTACATCAACGAACAAAACAAACAGGAGGGCGACATATTGAGACAGTCAAGAAAAATCCTATGGTCAGCCGCCATGGTTGGCGCTCTCGCCCTTGCCGGAGTTAGCACTGCCGCATCAGCGACCACTACATCGATGACAGAACACAGCGGAACTCATTGCGCGATACTGGTCGGTAAAGCACCTGAACAAACCGATGTAGCATCACCGATTATCGCGAGGGAATGTTCTAGCCGTTCGCCAGAGGACGCGCGCAAGAAGATGCTCCACACGCGAGAAACGGAGTTGGACAGCAATGCGGAAACAGCTCCCGCATTGCTGATGACCTGGTATGAGGATGCCAACTATGGCGGTGACTCGGCGAGTATCTACGGTGACTACGGTCCTTGCGATAGTGCCGGTTACCGACTCCAGCTCTACGCCTACCAGTGGAGCGACGATCTCAGTTCGGCCAGCGGGACATGGGCATGCGACCGTGCTCGATTCCATTCCTCGATCGACGGCAGTGCTCGCGCCTTCAACCTTCCAGTCCCTTACCTTGGCGACCACCTGAATGACGCGGTTAGCTTCATCGAAGTGTGGAACGACCCGGGAATTGCGTGACGGTCTTCCCGCCGGCTCACACGGCTACAACGTCCGGGGTGGATACTGCGGCCCAGATATCCACCCCGGACAGATTTCCCGAGTCGCAGCTGCGGCGCTTCGACTGCGGTCGAGATCAACTGTCATAGTAGGAGTCGGTTCAACGAGGAACTGTCTGGAGACGATGCTGTTCTCTTGATGGTCTACCCGTCATTAACATGACCATGACTGTTATCGGCCTTCTCGCCTAGCGTGCAAAGGCCAGCCACACCGCACAGAACATTCGCGATGATGTTCAGAGCAGTCGATTTGGTTTGAAGGAGATAGCCGACCGTGTGAGACCGTAGGCTCGCCGCCATGGACTTTAAGACCAGGGCTGCTGAGCGGCTTCTCGAACACACTTTCGGCATCGACGATATGGCCCCGAGCAGCTCGAAATTTCGCCGGCAATCCCTTCGGCATCGGCGAGGAAACTTCTTGGGAGTCCTCTCCGGCCGACTTGGCATGGTCACGAGATAAAGACTCAGCACGCTAGGCGCGCAGCACTCGCTGATGAAGAGGGCGCCATAGGGTTTTGGCGTCTTCTTCAGGCTGGACAGCGACCGGCAACGATGACGACCTCAAACAGCCCTCTCTGTTTGAGCAGTTACGGCAGTCGATGGTGCTCGGTGACAGGGACAACTCCGTCAGAAACCGGGTCGGCCCTCACAACACCTTCTCGGTCAGCCCGAACAGCGTGTCCACCCGCTGGGACAAAGACGTATAGGCCCGCTGACGGAAACATGTAAGAGCCCTGGCCGCGCTGGCAAGTCCGGTTCGCACACTGATCAGCTGAATCCCTTGGTGAGACCACTTTTCTGTGGCAAGAGAAGTGGCCACCAAGGGCTTCGGCCGTGATCAGCTGGGTCGCCGCCACCCAGACGTCGGAACTCAGGCTCAGGCCCGCAGCATCTCCGCGACCAGGAACGCCAGTTCCAGCGACTGCTGCGTGTTGAGCCTCGGGTCGCATGCCGTCTCGTACCGGCCCGACAGGTCCAGGTCGGAGATGTCCTGGGCACCACCGAGGCACTCGGTGACGTCCTCGCCGGTCAACTCGACGTGGATACCGCCCGGGTAGCTGCCCAGGCGGCGGTGCACCTCGAAGAAGCCCTGCACCTCGTCCACGATGCGGTCGAAGTGGCGGGTCTTGTAGCCGTTGGACGACTCGTGCGTGTTGCCGTGCATGGGGTCGCACTGCCAGATCACCTTGTGGCCGGTGCTCTCGACCTTCTCCACGATGGCGGGCAGCACCTCACGCACCTTGCCGTTGCCCATCCGGGCGATCAGCGTGAGCCTGCCGGGCTCGTTGCGCGGGTCGAGGCGTTCGACGTACTCCACGGCCTGCTCCGGTGTCGTCGTCGGCCCGATCTTGACCCCGATGGGGTTGGACAGCAGCTCCGCGAAGGCGATGTGCGCGCCGTCGAGCTGCCGGGTCCGCTCGCCGATCCACAGGAAGTGGGACGACAGGTTGTACAGCGACGGGTTGTCCGACTTCGGGTCGTCGAGCCGGAGCATGGCCCGCTCGTAGTCCAGCAGCAGCGCCTCGTGGCTCGCGAAGATCTCGGTGGAGTGCAGGGACTGGTCACTGACCCCGCACGCCGCCATGAACCGCAGACCCCGGTCGATCTCGGCGGCCAGCGCCTCGTACCGCTCACCCGCGGGCGAGGTGCGGACGAAGTCCTTGTTCCAGTCGTGCACCTGCGCGAGGTCGCCCATGCCGGCCCCGGTCAGGGCGCGCACGAGGTTCATCGCGGCGCCCGCGTTGGCGTAGGCGCGGATCATGCGCCCGGGGTCGGGCACCCGCAGTTCGGGGTCCGGCGCAAGCGAGTTGACGATGTCGCCCCGGTACACCGGCAGCCCCAGCGCGTCGGTGTTGTTCGACCTCGGCTTCGCGTACTGGCCCGCGATGCGCCCCACCTTCACCACCGGCAGGCTCGCGCCGTAGGTGAGCACGACGGCCATCTGCAGCAGCGTGCGCAGGTTGGCGCGGATGTGCGGCTCGGTGTTGGACTCGAACGTCTCCGCGCAGTCGCCACCCTGCAGCAGGAACGCCTCGCCGCGGGCGACCATGGCCAGGCGCTCGCGAAGCCGGTCGACCTCCGCCGGGACCGTGATCGGCGGCACGCTCTCCAGCACCGTCCGGACGCGCGGAACGACGTCGGCGTCGGGCCATTCGGGCTGCTGCGCCGCCGGACGCGACAAGGCGTCGTCCAGTCGTTTGCGCAGTTCGTCGGGCAACGGGGGCAGCGAGGGCAGGGCGTCGATGGGGACGTCAACAGTCCAGTTCACGACCACCAGCATACGAACCGGCGACCGCCGGCCGGCCCGAGGGAGGTGTGAGATTTCCACGGCGGGTCACACGGTGCGTACCCGACATCTCACGGACCGTGCCGACGGTCGCGGGCGGGATCAGGCCGTCTGCGCAGCGTCGTAGAGCGCCTCCGCCTCGGAGCCGAAGTACGGGCCGAACATGTATCCCGGCAGGAAGACGTACCCGAAGCTGTTGACCGAGGCCTGCGTGCCCGTGCCGGTCGACTCGTCGAAGTCCAGGAACCACGGTCCGCCACTCGACCCGCCCGTCATGTCGCAGTTCATGCCGTGGTCGTCGGTGAGCAGGAAATCGGTGATGGTGCTGCCGCTGCAGTGGATCAGCGTGCTGCCGTCGTACGGGTCCGCCGCAGGGTAGCCGAACGTGTACATGTCGAGGTTGCGCCCCTGGTTGAACGCGATGCCCTGCGCGCCCACCACGTCGGTGAGAGACTGGCCGTCGACCTGGCTCACCACAGCGGCACCGACGTCGTAGTTCATGTCCTCGCTCTGCTCCCACTGCGGGGTCGTGAGCGTCAGGCGAGCGGGCCACTCCCCGTACGGTGCCTGGCCGTCGTCGTAGCCAGGCACGAAGATCCAGTCGGTGTGCCAGCTTCCCTGGTACTTCACGCAGTGGCCGGCCGTGATGACCACACTCTTGTTGCCGCTGGTCACCGCGTTGCCGCTACAGGAGGACGCGTTGCCGTCGAAGTTGAAGAACACACGGCCCGCGGTCTCGACGACCTCACCGCCACCGTCCCACGGCGCCCCGGTGGTGGGGAACGCGCGCGGGCCGACGCCGGGCACGGTGCGTTCCACGCCTCGCGCGACCTCCGATCGCCCCTCCGCCACGGACGACGCGGCGGCCCCCACGTCGGCCACATCGGCGAGCAGGAGGTCCATCGGAACGGCCTCCCGCATCCGTTCGGGCGTCCAATAGGCGGTGACCTCGTCGGCCGCCGTGGCGATCTGATTGATCGCGACGTCGTCGGCGGACGAACTCGCCTGCCGGACCTCCGCGATCGCGGGAGTGGACAGCGCCGTCGCCACCAGACCGGCCGCGAGCAGTGTGACCGTCCGCGATATCCCTCGCTTCATCACGATGCCTCCACGCTGTTGGTAAGTCGCCAACCGAAGGTGGAAACCATCCGAGATGTCACGTGATCGCGGTACCGCCGAGCGAGGGACGAGCAGCGGAAACGCACCGAAATGCCGCTCGCCCGTCCTGCGAGTGGAGTAACGGAGAACCCGTCAGACGGCCAGGGGCAACGCGGTGGGATGCACGGGCGCCGGCAGGTCGGAGTCGCCCATCAGATACTCGTCGACCGCCTTGGCCGCCGAGCGGCCTTCGGCGACGGCCCACACCACCAGGGACGCGCCGCGGTGGGCATCGCCGCACACGAACACCCCGTCCGCCTGCGTCTGCCAGTCCGCGCCGCAGGACACGGTGCCCCGTTTCGTCAGCGACAGTCCGAGGTCGTCGAGCAACGGCATGGGCTCCACGCCCTCGAAACCGATCGCGAGCAACACGAGGTCGGCCGGGAGGCGCTCGACGTGCTCGCCGGTCGGCACGACCTCACGCCGCCCCGTCTCCGGGTCCCGGCGGACCTCGACCTCGCGCAGTTCGATCTCCCGCACCCGACCGTCGTCGTCGCCGACGAACCGCTGCACGGCCACGGCGAAACGGCGTTCCCCCGCCTCCTCGTGCACGGGATAGGTCCGTAACACGTAGGGCCACGTCGGCCACGGCGAACGCTCGTCGTCCCGGGTGGACGGCGGTCGCGGGTACCGGTCCAGCTGGGTCACCGACACCGCACCCTGCCGGATCGCCGTGCCGTAGCAGTCGGCTCCCGTGTCGCCACCGCCGATGACGACGACGTGCTTGCCCTCGGCGTGCACCTCGGCCGGCCCGTCGCCCTCGCACTCCCGATTGGCGGCCACCAGGTGCTCCATCGCGAGGTGGATGCCGCTGAGCTCCCGGCCCGGCGTGACGGAGTCGTCCCGACCCCGCAACGCGCCGACGGCCAACACCACCGCGTCGAACCGCTCCCGCAACTCCTCCACGGTGACGTCGACCCCGGCCTCGCAGCTCGTCACGAACGTCGTGCCCTCCTCACGCAGTTGCGCGAGCCGGCGGTCGAGAACCTGCTTCTCCATCTTGAACTCCGGGATGCCGTACCGGAGGAGCCCGCCGAGCCGGTCGTCTCGCTCGAAGACCGTCACGTCGTGACCGGCGCGCGTGAGCTGCTGCGCCGCCGCCAGACCCGCGGGGCCCGAACCCACCACCGCGACCGATCGGCCCGTGGCCGACGCGGCCTGCTGCGGGGCGACGAAGCCCGCCTCCCACGCGTGCGCGGCGATCGCCTCCTCGACCCGCTTGATGGCCACGGCGCCCCCGGAGTCCGGTGAGATCGCCAGCACGCACGCCGCCTCACACGGCGCCGGGCACAGCTTCCCGGTGAACTCGGGGAAGTTGTTCGTGGCGTGCAACCGCTCGGCCGCACCGAACCAGTCGCTCCGCCGCACCAGGTCGTTCCACTCGGGGATCAGGTTGCCCAGCGGGCACCCGGCACTGCCCGAGTGACAGAACGGGATGCCGCAATCCATGCACCGCGCCGCCTGGGTGGCCACCGCACGGTCCCGTTCCCCGGGATCGACGTCGGCATAGACCTCACGCCAGTCCCGCGTCCGCTCACCACGCGGACGCTTCGGTCGATCGGCACGCTCGTACCGCAGGAAACCCTTGGGGTCAGCCACGCGACGCCTCCGTATCCCGCGGGACACCCCGCACCCGGTCGGCGCCCATGGCTGCCAAGGAATTCTCAGCCACGCGACGCCTCTCCGTCCTGCGGGACACCCTCCCCATCCGCGGCCCACGCCGCGAAGGGGGCCCAACCCGGTCGGCGCCCATGGCTGCCAAGGAATTCTCAGCCACGCGACGCCTCTCCGTCCTGCGGGACACCCGCACCCGGTCGGCGCCCATGGCTGCCAAGGAATTCTCAGCCACGCGACGCCTCCTGCATGATCACCTCGTCGACATCACGCCCCTGCGCCTCCGCCGTCCTCGCGGCCTCCAGCACCCGGCGGTAGTCCGTGGGCAGCACCTTCGTGAACGCCGCCGACCGGCGCCTCCAGTCGCCGAGCAGGGACGCCGCCACCGGCGAGCCCGTCAACCGGTGGTGCCTCTCCACGACGTCGCGCAGCCACGCGGAGTCCTCCGCGTCCAGCGGGTGCAACTCCACCATGGCGCGGTTGAGGTTGCGCTCGTCGAGCCGCAGCACGTAGGCGATGCCGCCCGACATCCCCGCGGCCACGTTGCGGCCCGTGCCACCGAGCACGACGGCCCGGCCGCCGGTCATGTACTCGAACGCGTGGTCGCCCGTGCCCTCGGCGACGAGCAACGCACCCGAGTTGCGTACACCGAACCGCTCACCGACCTGCCCGCGCAGGAACAACTCGCCCGAGGTGGCCCCGTAGGCGATCGTGTTACCCGCGATCACGTGCTCCTCGGCCGCGTACGGCGACGCCGGGTGAGGTCGCACCACGATGCGCCCGCCCGACAGCCCCTTGCCGACGTAGTCGTTGGCGTCGCCGACCAGATCGAGCGTCACCCCCGGCGGCAGGAACGCGCCGAGCGACTGGCCCGCCGACCCGGTGAGCCGCACGTGGATGGTGTCGTCGGCCAACCCCTCGCTGCCGTAGCGCCGGGTGACCTCCGAGCCGAGCATCGTGCCGACGGTGCGGTTGACGTTGCGCACCGGCAGGTCGAGCCGCACCGGACGCGCGTCCTCCAGCGCCGCCTCGGCGAGCTGCACGAGCGTGCGGTCCAGCGCCTGGTCCAGCCCGTGGTCCTGCTCCCGGACCTTGCGCCGTGCGCCGCCGTGCCGGGGACCGGTGACCGGGTCGGCCGGGACCTCGAAGATCGGCGAGAGGTCGAGCCCCCGGGCCTTCCAGTGCTCCACCGCCTCGTCGACGTCGAGCAGGTCGGCGTGGCCGATGAGCTCGTCGAGCGAGCGGAACCCCAACCGAGCGAGGTACTCCCGCACCTCCTGGGCCACGAACCGGAAGAAGTTCACGACGTGCTCGGCCTGCCCCGTGTACCGCTCGCGCAGCGCGGGGTTCTGCGTCGCGACCCCCACGGGGCACGTGTCCAGGTGACACACCCGCATCATCACGCAACCGGCGACCACGAGCGGCGCCGTCGCGAAGCCGTACTCCTCGGCGCCGAGCAACGCCGCCACGATGACGTCCCGGCCGGTCTTGAACCCGCCGTCGGCCTGCACCGTCACGCGATCGCGCAGGCCGTTCAACAGCAACGTCTGCTGCGTCTCGGCCAACCCGATCTCCCACGGCGTGCCCGCGTGCTTCAGCGAGTTCATCGGGGCGGCCCCGGTGCCCCCGTCGTGGCCGGAGATCAACACCACGTCGGCGTGGGCCTTCGACACCCCGGCCGCCACGGTGCCCACGCCGTACGAGCTCACGAGCTTGACGTTGATGCGGGCGTGCTCGTTGGCGTTCTTCAGGTCGTGGATGAGCTGCGCGAGGTCCTCGATCGAGTAGATGTCGTGGTGGGGCGGCGGCGAGATCAGCCCGACCCCGGGTGTGGAGTGCCGGGTCCGCGCGATCCACGGGTAGACCTTGTTCGGCGGCAGCTGCCCGCCCTCGCCCGGCTTGGCGCCCTGCGCCATCTTGATCTGGATGTCGTCGGCGCTGACGAGGTACTCGCTCGTGACCCCGAACCGGCCGCTCGCGACCTGCTTCACCGCGCTGCGCCGCAACGGGTCGTGCAGGCGCTCCGGGTCCTCACCGCCCTCGCCGGAGTTCGATCGGCCGCCGATCGTGTTCATCGCGATCGCGAGCGTCTGGTGCGCCTCGATCGACAGCGAGCCGTACGACATGCCCCCGGTGTTGAACCGGCGGCAGATCGACTCGACCGGCTCGACCTCCTCGATCGGCACCGGCTCGCGGACACCCTCGCGAAAGGAGAACAGCCCGCGCAGCACACCGCCCTCGCGGTTGAGCCGGTTCACCTCGTCGACGTAGCGGCGGTAGACCTCCTCCCGGCGCGAGGCGCTCGCGTGTTGCAACAGGAACACGGTCTCCGGCGTGAACAGGTGCAGTTCACCGTCGCGGCGATAGGCGTACTCGCCGCCGCTCTCCAGGCGGCGGTGCGCGTGCTCGGCGGGGTTCTCCGGGTACGCGCGGCGGTGCCGCACCGCCACTTCCTCGGCGAGGACGTCGAGCCCCACCCCGCCCAGAGTGGAGACGGTGCCCGTGAAGTACTCGTCGAGGACGTCCTGGGACAGGCCGAGTGCCTCGAACACCTGCGCTCCGGTGTAGGCGCCGACGGTCGAGATGCCCATCTTGGACATGATCTTCAGGACACCCTTGTCGAGCGCCTTGACGTAGTTGCGCACGGCGGTGCGCGGTTCCATGCCGTCGAGGTCGTGGCGTCTCAGCAGGTCCTCGATCGACTCGAACGCCAGGTACGGGTTGACGGCCGCGGCCCCGTACCCGAGCAGCAGCGCCACGTGGTGGATCTCGCGCGCGTCGCCGGTCTCCACGACGAGCGCCACCCGCAGCCGTTCCTTGGTCCGCACGAGATGGTGGTGGACCGCGGACACCAGGAGCAACGACGGGATCGGAGCCATCCGATGGTCGGAGTCGCGGTCGGAGAGCACGAGCGTGCGGGCACCCCCGGCGATGGCCTCCGAGGCCTCCCGCCGCACCCGTTCGACCGCCTCGGCGAGGGCCTCGCCCCCGCCGTCCACCTCGTACAGTCCGGAGAGGACGGCACAGGAGAAGCCGGCCAGATCGCCGTCGTCGTTGAGGTGGATGAGCTTGGCAAGCTGCTCGTTGTCGATGACGGGCGAGTCGAGCTGGATCTGTCTGCACGAGGCCGGGCCCGGCGCGAGGAGGTTCTCCTCCGGCCCCATCACCCGGCTCATCGACGTCACGAGTTCCTCGCGGATGGCGTCGAGCGGCGGATTCGTGACCTGCGCGAACCCCTGCTTGAAGTACTCGTAGAGCAGGCGCGAGCGCTTCGAGAGCACCGACGGCGGTGTGTCCGAACCCATCGAGCCCACCGGTTCGGCGCCCGTGAGCGCCATCGGCGTCAGCAGGATCTTCAGCTCCTCCTCGGTGTAGCCGAAGACGAGCTGCCTGCGTCGCACCGAGGCGTGGCTCTGCGTCACGTGTTCCCTCGCGGGGAGGCGGTCCAGGGGCAGCAGCCCCGCGTGCACCCACTCGCCGTAGGGCGCCTGCGCGGCGAGGTCCGCCTTGATCTCGTCGTCCTCCACGACGCGGCCCGCGGCGGTGTCGACGCAGAACATGCGGCCCGGCTTGAGGCGTCCCTTGGCGACGACCCGGTCCGGCGGCACGTCGAGCACACCGCTCTCGCTGGCGAAGACGACCCGGTCGTCCGCCGTGCGCCACCAGCGCGCGGGGCGCAGCCCGTTGCGGTCGAGCACCGCGCCGACCAGGGAGCCGTCGGTGAAGGTCACGCACGCCGGCCCGTCCCACGGTTCCATGAGACTGGCGTGGAACCGGTAGAACGCCCGCCGGTCGCCCTCCATCGTCGCGTGGTTCTCCCACGCCTCCGGGATCATCATGAGCACCGCGTGCGGCAGGCTCCGCCCGCCCAGGTGCAGCAGTTCGAGCACCTCGTCGAACGACGCCGAGTCCGACCCGTCCGGTGAGCACACGGGAAAGAGCCGGTTCAGGTCGCCGGGAATGAGGTCGGACTCCAGCAGGGCCTCCCGCGACCGCATCCGGTTGCGGTTGCCCCGGATGGTGTTGATCTCGCCGTTGTGGGCGACGAACCGGTACGGGTGCGCGAGCGGCCACGAGGGGAACGTGTTGGTCGAGAACCGGCTGTGCACGAGGGCGATGGCGCTGGCGAGCCGCTCGTCCCGCAGGTCCGGAAAGAACAGCGGCAGCTGCGTGGGCGTGAGCATCCCCTTGTAGACGAGGGTGCGGGCCGACAACGACGGGAAATACACCCCACACCCGGCGGCGACGCTTTCGTGCTCGGCACGTTTGCGCAGGCAGAACGTGAGCCGATCGAGCTCGATCCCGGCCCGCCCGCCGCTGGAGTCCGGCGACGCCTCGGCGACGAGGAGCATCGCCACGTGCGGCATCACCGACCGCGCCGTGGGGCCGACGTCGGCCGCGTCCGGGTCCGTGGGCACCGTGCGCCAGCCGAGGACGGCGAGGTTCTCCTCCTCCGCGATGCGTTCGAGCAGGTCCACGGCTCTCGCGCGCGGTTCCTCCTCCACCGGGAGGAACACGAGGCCCGCCGCGTAGCGGCTCCGACCCCGCTCGTCGGGCTCGGGAAGCGCGACGTCGACCGCCGACCGCAGGAAGGCGTCGGGCAGTTGCAGCAGGATTCCCGCGCCGTCACCGCTGGTGGGCTCGGCACCCGCGGCACCACGATGGTCGAGGTTCACCAGTGCCGTGAGACCGTCTGCCACGATCGCGCGGGAGCGCTCGCCCCGGACGTGGGCGACCAGAGCGACACCACAGGCGTCCCTCTCCGTCGCAGGATCGTAGGCGCCCTGTTTCTGTGGAATCGCGGAGAAGATCAAAAAGGGACCTCCTGCGTCGTCGTGCTCGTGCCTGCACGGGACGACCATGGCCCGCCGATGAGCGCGACTTTAACACCTGAAAAACGTACTGGACACGGTTCGACCAGCGATTTCGTCGCCCATGACGTAACGATCCGGCAGCGTGTCACCTCACCGTGAACTGCTGTGTACGGAGATGGGTACTGCTGCCCCGGGCAGCACCGGGACCGGGCGTGCGCAGCCGAGTGAGTCCGTGTTCGAGCTGCTCACCCGAGTCTACGCGCGGGTTTCGCCTGGTAGTGTCACGGCGACGTGATCGGCAGCGAAGTCCGGTGGGAATCCGGCGCTGTGCCGCAACTGTGATGGTTCGCGGGTCGACCCCGAGTCGCCCCGACGAGCCGAGCCAGGTCGCCTGCCGTTCACGTGACGCCACCACCGCCTCCGGCGCAGAGGTGCGGCGTCCGTGACCTCGGGTCTCGGCGCGGCCCACGCGCCGGCCGAGAAGTCGAGGTCCACGATGCCTGTCAGACGGTTGCTCCTCCTCCCCCTGCTGCTGGTTCTGTCTCTCACCGCGTGCGCCGAACGCCACGAGGACACGTCGGGGAACTCCTCGACGAGTGACGGCGCGTTCCCCGTCGAACTGACGCCCGAGGGCGCTCCCGCCGTCACGCTGGACGAGCGGCCCGAACGCATCGTCTCGCTGTCCCCGTCGACCACCGAGGTGCTGTACGCCGTCGGCGCGGGCGACCAGGTCGTCGCCGTCGACGAGATGTCCACGATCCCCGACGACGCCCCACGCACGGAGCTGTCCGGGCTGAACCCCGACCCGCAGGCGATCGCGAGCCACGACCCCGACCTCGTCATCGTGGAGTCCGACACCGACGGCAAGCTCGCCGACGCGCTCGGCAAGACCGGCACGCCCACCCTGGTGCTCACCGCACCGGCCACGCTCGACGCGATGTACGACCAGTTCGAACTCGTGGGCAAGGCCACGGGACATGCTCAGGAGGGCGCGGACCTCGCGCGGCAGACGGAGGAGGAGATCACGAAGCTGGTCGCCGACGTCGGCGAGGCGGGCAAGGGCCTGACCTACTACCACGAGCTCGACCCCAGCTACTACAGCGTGACCTCGGAGACGTTCATCGGCCAGGTGTACGGGCTGTTCGGCCTGGAGAACATCGCCGACCAGGGCGACCCCTCGGCCCACGGCGGATACCCGCAGCTGTCGGCGGAGACCATCCTCGCGGAGGACCCCGACCTCGTGTTCCTCGCCGACACGCAGTGCTGCGGGGAGGACACCGCGACGGTGACGAAGCGGCCCGGCTGGGACACGCTCACCGCGGTGAAGGAGGACCAGGTGATCGAGCTGGAGGACGACGCCGCGTCGCGGTGGACGCCGAGGCTCGTCGACTTCGTCCGCGCCGTCGCCGACGCTGTGACGAGCGCGGCCGCCTGATCGTGCTGAAACGCTCGGTGCGCCGCACGACACGTCGCGAGGGCGAGCACACGACCCGGCTCCGGCCGGGCACCGTGCTGCTCGCCCTCGCGGGCCTGCTGGTGGTCTGCCTGGCCTCCGTCGTGGTCGGCTCCGGCGACCTCGGCTGGCAGCGGGTACTCGCCGAGATCGGCGCGCAGCTCACCGGCACGCTCTCTCCGCTGTCGGAACGCGAGGCGGCGATCGTCTGGGAACTGCGGGTTCCCCGGGTGCTGCTCGCCGGCATCGTGGGTGCCGCGCTCGCCGGTGCGGGCGCCGCCTTCCAGGGCGTGTTCCGCAACCCGCTGGCCGACCCGTACCTGTTGGGGGCCGCGGCGGGAGCCGGGATGGCGGCGACACTGGTCATGGTGCTCGCCCCCGCGGTGACCACCTGGCTGGTCGGTCCGGTACCGTTGGCCGCCTTCGCCGGCGCGCTCGGCGGCGTGGGCCTGAGCTGGGTGCTGGGTCGCTCGGCGGGCGGCGCGGGCACGGCGACGCTATTGCTCGCGGGTGTCGCGGTGACGGCGTTCCTGACCGCCGTGCAGACCTTCGTGCAGCAGCTCAACACCGACACGCTCAAGCAGGTGTACACGTGGACGCTCGGCGGGCTCAACGTGAGCGGGTGGAACGACGTCTGGCTCGCCCTGCCCTACGTGGCCGCCTCCGCGCTGGTGCTGTGTGTGTGCGCGAGGCTGCTGGACGTCCTCGCTCTCGGCGACGCCGAAGCCGCCTCACTGGGCGTGCGGCCCGGTCTGCTGCGGCTGGTCCTGCTCGGAGCGGCGTCACTCGCGACGGCCGCCGCCGTGGCCGTGAGCGGGTTGATCGGCTTCGTGGGCATCGTCGTGCCGCACGTCGTGCGCCTGCTCGCGGGCGCGAGCTACCGCGTCATCGTGCCGCTGTCGCTCATCGGCGGGGCCGCGTTCCTGATCGTCGCCGACTACGTCGCCCGCACGGCGATGCCCGGTGAGCTGCCGCTCGGCGTCGTGACGGCATTCGCGGGCGCGCCGTTCTTCGCCCTGGTACTCCGGACGACGAAGGGACGTGCGTCGTGACGGCACTGCGCCTCGACCGGGTCGGTGTGGCCTACCACGGCGACCCGGTGGTCCACGACGTCTCGGTCGGCCTGGCCCAGGGCGGCTGGCTCGCCATCGTGGGCCCCAACGGGGCGGGGAAGTCGACGCTGCTCAAGGCGATCGCCGGACTCGTCCCGCACTCGGGCCGCATCACGGTGAACGACTCCCCCACCGAGAGCCTGACGCGGCGGCAACGCGCCACGCTCATCGGCTACGCCGCCCAGAACCCGGTCCTCCCGGACCGGCTCACGGTGACCGACTACGTCCTGCTCGGACGCACGCCGCACCTGCGGCCCCTCGCCCGGGAGACGGCCGCCGACCTCGCCCTCGTGCACGAGACCCTCGACCGGCTCGACCTGGGCGACCTCGCCGGACGCGAGCTCGACACGCTGTCCGGTGGGGAACGGCAACGAGCGGTGCTGGCTCGGGTCCTGGCACAACGGACCCGGTTGCTGTTGCTGGACGAACCCACCACGGGCCTCGACATCGGTCACGCCCAGGCATTGTTGGAACGCCTCGACCGGCTCCGCGCCGAGGACGGCATCACCGTCGTCACCACGCTGCACGACCTGACGTTCGCCGCGCAGTACGCCGACACGCTCCTGCTGCTCGACCGGGGCGAGGTGGTCGTGGCCGGTTCGGGCCGCGACGTCCTGACCGCTGCCCGGCTGCGCGAACACTACTCAGCCGAGGTGGAGGTGCTCACCACGGCGGCCGGGCACCCGGTGGTCGCTCCCGTCCGTCCCGCGTGACGCGGGCTCAGCCGCGAGCCGAGGAGGAACCGCCGACGTCCGCGTCGGCACCACCGCCGCGCTCCTCTCGGCGGTCGGGCGCGCCGCCGCTTTCACCGTCGGCGTCCGAACCGGCCGAGGCGTCGGCGGAGCCGGACGTGTCGGCGTCCTCCCGGGCGGCCTCGTTCCGGTCGTCGCCGTCGCCGTCCCCGTCCGCCACACCCGCGCCGTCGTCGTCGGGATCGGTGGCGAGCGTCTCCGGCCGCTCCCTCGGACCACGCCGCCGGGCGACCACCAGGTAGATCACCGCACCGGCGAAGACCAGCAGCGACGTCCACACGTTCACCCGCAGGCCCAGGATGTGGTTGGCCTGGTCGGTGCGCATGAGCTCGATCCAGAACCGGCCCGCCGTGTACCCGGCGACGTACAGCGCGAACGCGCGTCCGTGCCCGAGACGGAACCGACGGTCGGCCCACACCACCAGCAGAGCCACACCGAGGTTCCACAGCAGCTCGTAGAGGAAGGTCGGGTGGACCACCGTCAGGGGCACGTCCGAGATGGCGACGCCATTGAGCTGGTCCGGAAGTCCCGTGGCGGGGTCGACCCGCTCGTAGATCTCCAGCCCCCACGGAAGGTCGGTCTCGCCGCCGTAGAGCTCCTGGTTGAAGTAGTTGCCGAGTCGGCCGATGGCCTGCGCGACGACGATGCCGGGGGCGATGGCGTCCGCCACCGCGGGCAGCGGGATTCCCCGGCGCCGGCACGCGATCCACGCGCCCACCGCGCCCAGCGCGATGGCACCCCAGATGCCGAGACCACCCTCCCAGATGTACAGCGCGCGGATCGGGTCCCTGCCCTCGCCGAAGTACAGCTGGTTGTCGGTGATGACGTGGTAGAGCCGCCCACCGACCAGGCCGAACGGAACCGCGAACACGGCGACGTCGACGATCGTGCCCTTCGTGCCGCCGCGCTGCACCCAGCGGCGATCGCCCCACCAGATGGCGAGGACGATCCCCGCGATGATGCACAGCGCGTAGGCCCGCAACGAGAGGGGCCCGATCTCCCAGACACCCCTGTCGGGGCTCGGGATGTTCGCGAGGAAGTACGTCGACGCGGTGTTCACCGGGTCACCGTAGCGCGACGCCCCGCACGTCACTGCGGAACCCACCGACAAAGTCACCGGATTCGGAAGCGGCGGTCGCGACACCGTCACGACCGCCGCCTACATCCCGAAGGTCACCGAGCCGGACGGCGAACCCCGTCGGCGAGCTCGGAGGTCAGCTCGGCCAGCGGCCCGGTGCCGTCCGCGGCCTTCGCGACGAGCGCCGACCCGACGATGACCGCGTCGGCGAAGCCCGCCACCTCGGCAGCCTGGTCACCGGAGCGCACCCCGAGACCGACACCGATCGGCAGGTCCGTGTGCTGCCTGGTGCGCCGCACGAGGTCCGCGGCGGCGCTGCCCACCGACTCGCGGGCACCCGTGACACCCATGACGGCCGTCGCGTAGACGAAGCCCGTGGTGGCCTTCGTGGTCAACGCGATGCGGTCCTCGGACGACGACGGCGCCACGAGGAAGATCCGGTCGAGCCCGTGTTCGGTGGACGCGGCCATCCAGTCCGAGGCCTCGTCCGGGGTGAGGTCCGGGGTGATGAGTCCGAGCCCGCCCGCCGAGGCCAGATCGCGCGCGAACGCGTCCACGCCGTAGCGGTGCACCGGGTTGTAGTACGTCATCACCACGGCCCGCCCGCCCCGGGCGGAGATCGACTCCACGACCTCGAACAGGTGCTTGAGCCGGAATCCGTTGCGCAGCGCCGCGTCGGCCGCGCCCTGGATGGTCGGCCCGTCCATCACCGGGTCCGAGTACGGGACGCCGACCTCGATGAGATCGGCGCCGGCGTCGATCGTGGCGGCCATCAGGTCCTTCGACCCGTCGACGGTCGGGTACCCGGCGGGCAGATACGCCACGAGCGCGGCCCGCTGCTCCGTCTTCGTGCTGTCGAACAGCTCCCCGAGCCTGCTCACACGTCCTCCACGAGCTTGAAGTACCGGGCAGCGGTGTCCACGTCCTTGTCGCCCCGGCCCGAGAGGCTGACCACGATGTGTGCGTCGGGGCCGAGCTCCCGGCCGAGCTGGAGGGCACCCGCGAGGGCGTGCGCCGACTCGATCGCGGGAATGATGCCCTCCGTGCGGGAGAGCAGCTGGAAGGCCTCCATCGCCTCGGCGTCGGTGACGGCGCGGTACTCGGCTCGACCGCTGTCCTTGAGCCACGAGTGCTCGGGACCCACGCCCGGGTAGTCCAGGCCCGCGGAGATCGAGTACGCCTCGATGGTCTGGCCGTCCTCGTCCTGCAGCAGGTACGAGAGCGCGCCGTGCAGCGTTCCCGGCGTGCCCTGCGTCAGGGTCGCGCCGTGCTCGCCGGAGTCGAGGCCCTTGCCGCCGGGTTCGAGGCCCACCAGGCGCACGTCCGAATCGTCGAGGAAGCCGTGGAAGATACCGATGGCGTTGGAGCCGCCACCCACACAGGCCGCCACGGCGTCGGGCAACCGCCCCGTCAGCTCCAGGATCTGCCTGCGCGCCTCCTCACCGATGATCCGGTGGAAGTTGCGGACCATGACCGGGAACGGGTGCGCCCCGGCGGCCGTGCCGAGCAGATAGTGCGTGGTGTCCACATTGGTCACCCAGTCGCGGAGCGCCTCATTGATGGCGTCCTTCAGCGTCCGCGAGCCGGTCCGCACCGGCACCACCTCGGCACCGAGCAGCCGCATCCGGGCGACGTTCAACGCCTGGCGCTGCGTGTCGACCTCGCCCATGTAGACCACGCAGTCGAGGTCGAGCAGCGCACACGCGGTGGCGGTGGCCACCCCGTGCTGACCCGCTCCCGTCTCGGCGATGACCCGGGTCTTGCCCATCCGCTTGGTGAGCAGCGCCTGACCCAGCACGTTGTTGATCTTGTGCGACCCCGTGTGGTTGAGGTCCTCGCGCTTGAGGAAGATCCGCGCACCGCCCGCGTGCTCGGCGAAGCGGGGAGCCTCGGTGAGCAGCGACGGCCTGCCCGCGTACCCGGAGAGCAGCCGCTCGAACTCCGCGGTGAACTCCGGGTCGGACTTCGCCTTGTCGTACTCGGCGGCGAGTTCGTCCAAGGCGCCCATCAGCGCCTCGGGCAGGTAGCGGCCCCCGTACGGGCCGAAGTGGCCCCGCTCGTCGGGGTCGTGGGCGGTGTTCGCCTGGTCCGTGCTCACGTCATCCGCTCCCGTCATCGGCTCGGCCTCGGGCAAGCCGGGTGCGATCCCGCCGTCACGAGCTTCACGAGCGCGCCCTTCGGGTCCTCGGTCGAGACCAGGCCCTCACCGACCAGCACCGCGTCGGCCCCGTGCCCCGCGTACGCCATCAGGTCGCCCGGTCCGCGCACGCCGGACTCCGCGATCTTGTAGACGTCCATCGGCAGCCCCGGCGCGAGCCTGCCGAACACGTCGCGGTCCACCTCGAGCGTGTGCAGGTTGCGCGCGTTGATGCCGATGACGGAGGCGCCAGCCTCCAGAGCCCGGTCGGCCTCCTCCGCGTTGTGCACCTCGACCAGCGCCGTCATCCCGAGGGACTCGACCCGGTCGAGCAGGGACACGAGCGCGTTCTGCTCCAGCGCGGCGACGATCAGCAGCACCATGTCGGCGCCGTACAACCTCGCCTCGTGCACCTGGTACGGGCTGACGATGAAGTCCTTGCGCAGCAAGGGAACGTCGACCACCGCACGCACAGCCGCGAGGTCGTCCAGCGACCCACCGAAGCGGTGACGTTCGGTGAGCACGCTGATCACTCGCGCGCCCGCGTCCTCGTAGTCCTTCGCCAGCGACGCCGGGTCGGGAATCGACGCCAGATCGCCCTTGGAAGGACTGCGGCGCTTGACTTCCGCGATCACGGCGATACCCGACTCGCGCAACGCCGCCATGGCGTCCCTCGGCTCCGGGGCCTCGGCGGCACGGCGCTTGAGTTCCTCGAACGGCAGCGCCGCCTCGCGCTCGGCGAGATCGGCCCGCACGTCGGCGATGATGTCTTCCAGAACGCTCACCGGGCGGCCCCACCGGGAGTCACGATGCCTGTTGGTTCACTCGCAAGGTGGATCACAAAAACCTTCCCCTTCCCGCCGATTCGATGCTAACCCGCTCGATGCCGCGCACCGGCCTGGGGTCGTATTGCGCCGTGCCCTCGGACATAAACGCGGCCTCAACGATCGCGTGTGGTGGGATCCTCACCCTCCGACAACGCGTTCCACAGGTCGGCGTCGGGGTTTCCGGACCGCCTGCGTTCCTTCTGCTCACCCGGAGCGGAGTACTTCGCGCCCATTCGGGGCATGCGGTGCCCCCGCCACGCGAGGACGGCCCCCGCGAACGCGTAGAGGGCCGCCGCGACCAACGCCGCTCCGGGGCCGAGCCAGGTCTTCGTCGGTTCGCCCGGCATCGCGTCGTAGCCGGGCGCCCGCGTGGACAGGTCCACGTCGTAGGCTGAACCGTCCAGCACGAGCACCGTCACCCACACGGCCACCGCGACGAGCACGATCCCGAGGACACGGCGGGCCACACCGCGGAGCGCGAGCGTCGCGGCCATCGCGGCCAGAGCCAGCAGCGCCAGCGGCACCGGCCACGTCACCAGGTCGGAGCCGGAGATCTCCTCGCGCAGCTCACCGTGGAACACGGTCCCCGCGGGCACGTCGACCCACGTCAGCGAGGACGCGCCCCACAGAGCCAGCGCCGCCGACGCCAACGCCGCCAGGGCGATCCACAGTGGACGCTTGGCCGAGTCAGGCACCGGAATCGGCCGCCTTCGCCGGAGTCATGCTCCCCGCCGCCGCCACGGCCGAGAGCACCGTCCGCGCCTTGTTCAGCGACTCGGTGTCCTCGTAGTCCGCGTCGGAGTCGGCGACGACACCGGCACCCGCCTGGACGTAGGCCACGCCGTCCCGCATCAGCGCCGTGCGGATCGCGATCGCGGTGTCGGCGTCCCCCGCGAAGTCGAGGTAGCCGACGATCCCACCGTAGAGAGCTCTCCGGGTGGGCTCCAGCTCCTCGATCAGCTCCATGGCCCGGACCTTCGGCGCGCCCGACAGCGTGCCCGCCGGGAAGCACGCGAGCACCGCGTCGAACGCCGTCGCGTCCTCGGCGAGCTCCCCCGTGATCGTGGACACGATGTGCATCACGTGGCTGTACCGCTCGATGGTGAACGAGTCCACCACCCGGACCGTGCCCGGACGGCACACCTTGCCGAGGTCGTTGCGGCCGAGGTCCACGAGCATCAGGTGCTCGGCGCGCTCCTTCTCGTCGGCGAGGAGGTCCTTCGCGAGCCGGGCGTCCTCCTCCGCGTCCGCGCCACGCCACCGGGTGCCCGCGATCGGGTGAGTGGTCGCCTTGCCGTCCCGGACGGTGACCAGCGCCTCCGGGCTCGACCCCACGATGTCGAAACCGTCGAGGCGCAACAGGTACATGTACGGGCTCGGGTTCGACGTCCGCAGCACGCGGTACACGTCGAGCGCGTCGGCGTCCGTGCTCATCTCGAACCGCTGCGACGGCACGACCTGGAACGCCTCTCCGGCCTTGATCGCCTCCACCGTCTTGTGCACGGCGGCGTGGAAGTCCTCCTTGGCGGTCTTCCGGGTGAACTCCGGCGCCGGGCGCTCGAACACCGCGTTGGTGGCCGGAGCGGAATCGGCGAGCCGCTCGGCCATCACGTCCAGCCGCCGCACCGCGTCGTCGTAGGCCGCGTCGACGCGTTCCGGGGAGTCGTCCCAGTTCACCGCGTTGGCGATGAGCGTGACCGTGCCCTCGTGGTGGTCCAGCACGGCGAGGTCGGTGGCGAGCAGCATCGTCAGCTCGGGGATGTCGATGTCGCGTTCGGCGAGTTCGGGCAGCCGCTCGATCCACCGCACGGCGTCGTAGCCGACGTAGCCGACGAGGCCACCGGTCAACGGCGGCAGGCCCGGCAACGGTTCGGTGTGCAGCGTCGCGAGGGTCTCGCGCAGGACCTCCAGCGGGTCGCCCTCGGTGGGCAACCCGGCGACGGGAGTGCCCGTCCACACGGGCTTGCCGTCCCGGACGGTCAACGCGGAGGGACTGTCGACGCCGACGAACGACCATCGCGACCAGGACTGCCCGTTCTCGGCCGACTCCAGCAGGAACGTACCGGGCCGGTCACCGGCGAGCTTGCGGTACAGCCCCACGGGCGTGTCCGCGTCCGCCAGCAACCGCCGCACCACCGGGATCACACGGCGTTCCTGTGCGAGCGCCCGGAAGTCGTCACGACTCGGGCTGACCTCACCCAGTCCGCGGGCCACGGGGTGGGAAGTCTGGGCAGTCACCATGAGCTCATTGTCCCGCCGCGGCGGCCTCCGTCCGTCACCGGGTGAATTCAACACCGGAGGAATAAAGCTGCCCTCGTCGGGCATCATGTTGATATGACGACCGCGAAGGGCAGCACGTCCGACCGCCCGCCCACACGCAGGCGCGGCAGGCGCGCGGGCGGGGAGGACACGCGGGCGGCACTGCTCACCGCCGCCCGCGCCGTGTTCGCCGAGCACGGCTACCACCGCGCGACCGTCAGAGCCATCGCGACCAGAGCCGGGGTGGACCCGGCGATGGTGAACCACTGGTTCGGCGGCAAGGACGGGCTGTTCGCCCAGGCGGTCCTCCACATGCCGTTCGACGTGCGCGCCGTCGTCGAGGACGTCACCGCCGACGGGCCGGACCGGCTCGGCGAGAACATCGTGCGCCGGTTCGTCACCACGTGGGACGGCGCGGGCGGGCCGGTGTTCAAGGCCCTCGTCCGCAGCGTGACCACCCACGACGAGGCGCGCAGCGCGCTGCGCGACGTCCTGCTCACGAAGCTCTTCACGGCGATCACGGCCACGGCGGGCAGCGACCGGCCGGACCTGCGGGCGAGCCTGTGTGCCACCCAGGTCATCGGCCTCGGCATCGCCCGTTACGTGATGGAGGTCGAGCCGGTCGCCTCCGCCGACCTCGACACGCTCGTGGCCATGATCGCGCCCACCCTCCAGCGCTACCTCACCGGCGACCTGGACGAGCCGGGCGGCGCCGCCGCCTGACGCTCGCTCGGGCCGGCTCAGGCCGGTTCGTCGGCCAGCAGGAGCCGGTCGGCGCCGTCGAAACAGGTGTGGGTGCCGGTGTGACACGCCGGCCCGGTCTGGTCGACGCGCACCAGCACCGTGTCGGAATCGCAGTCGAGACGCACCTCGCGCACGTGCTGGACGTGCCCCGAGGTCTCCCCCTTCGTCCACAGCTTCCCTCGGCTGCGCGAGAAGTAGGTGCCCCGACGCGTGGTGAGCGTGCGGTGCAGTGCCTCGTCGTCCATCCACGCCACCATGAGCACCTGCGACGTCGAGTGCTCCACCACGACCGCGCACACCAGGCCGTCGGCGTTGCGCTTGAGGCGTCGCGCGAGCTCCGGGTCGAGTCCGCTCACCGGACCTCGACACCTCCCTCGCGCAGCGCCGCCTTCACGTCGCCGATCTTCATCTCCCCGAAGTGGAAGACGCTCGCGGCCAGCACCGCGTCGGCGCCCGCCCGGACGGCGGGCAGGAAGTGCTCCACCGCGCCCGCGCCACCGCTCGCGATGAGCGGCACCCGCACGGCCGCCCGCACGAGCTCCAGCAGTTCCAGGTCGAAGCCCTGCTTCGTGCCGTCGGCGTCCATCGAGTTGAGCAGGATCTCCCCGACGCCCAGCTCCTCGCCGCGCGCCGCCCACTCCACGGCGTCGATCCCCGTGCCACGCCGCCCGCCGTGCGTGGTGACCTCGAAGCCGGACGGGGTCGGCGTGCCGCCTTCGGGCACCCGCCGCGCGTCCACCGACAGCACGACGCACTGCGCGCCGAACCGGCGCGACGCCTCCCGCAGGAGTTCGGGACGGGCGATGGCGGCCGTGTTGATGCTCACCTTGTCGGCTCCCGCGCGCAGCAGCCGGTCGACGTCCTCCGTGCTGCGCACCCCGCCGCCCACGGTGAGCGGGATGAACACCTGCTCCGCCGTGCGGCGCACGACGTCGAAGGTGGTCTCGCGGTTGCCCGACGAGGCCGTGACGTCGAGGAACGTCAGCTCGTCGGCCCCCTCGGAGTCGTAGAGGCGGGCCAGTTCGACCGGATCCCCGGCGTCCCGGAGGTCGGCGAAGTTGACGCCCTTGACCACCCGGCCCGCGTCGACGTCGAGACAGGGGATGACTCTCACCGCGACGGACATGGCCTCAGCCTAACCGGGCCGCCCGGCCCCCCTGCCAGGTGACACCGGGTCCCCCGGCGAGCGTGTGGGCGGAGAGCCCGAACGCGGTGCGACGGGGCGGCTCTCTACAGTGCTTTCATGACGATCGCTTCGGTGGGGGACCTGCGTACCGTCCACGAATCAGACAGTCAGCGGGTGGATCCAGGGCCCGCCCGACGCGCTCGTCTCGCTCCCGTCGCCTCCGTGGCCGCGGGAACCGCCCTGATCGGCGCCCATGCGTCCGTCTACGGCTACTGGCTGATCGACGACGCCGCGATCACGTTCTCCTACGCGCGGAGCTTCGCCGAGGGACTCGGGCCGGTGCTCCAGCCGGACGCCGCTCCGGTCGAGGGCTATTCCAACCCGACGTGGCTGCTCCTGCTGGTTCTCGGCCGCTTCGTCGGCCTGTTCGACCGCGGCGCCCTCTTCGGCATCCCGGACTACGTGCTGTTCCCCAAGGGACTGGCGTTGCTCTGCTGCGCGGCGATCCTCACGTTGAGCTACGTGGCAGCCCGCAAGGTGTTCTCCACACTGGCGTGGGTGGTGCCACTCGCGATGGGCGCCGTCCTCGCCGCGATGCCGTCGTTCGTGATCTGGGCGTTCTCCGGTCTGGAGAACCCGCTCTACGCGCTGCTGCTCGTCGCCCAGGCGGTGCTGCTGTTCTGCGCGGTCCTGGACAACCGCCTGCTCTCCGGGAAGGTCGCCGTGGCCGCGGGCGGTCTGGCGGCGCTGGCCGCGTTGACCCGGCCGGAGGGACTGATCTACGCGGGCAGCTACCCGCTGGTGCTGCTGACCCAACTGCGGCGCGCGACGCTGCCGCGCAGTGTCCGTCGCTGCGTCGAGTCCTCCCTGGTCTTCCTCGTGCCCGTGGCGGCCTACTTCTGCTGGCGCTACGCGACGTTCGGGCAGTGGCTGTCCATGCCGTCGGTGGCGAAGGCCCAGGACCTGCCCACGCTCGTGGACCTCACCCGGCCGGGCGAGCTGGTCTCCTACTTCGGCGCGCTCGCGGTCCTGTTCGCCGTGGGCATGATCGCCGCGACCCTCGCCCGGACCCCGTGGTGGCGCCCCGGCCTGCTGGCGGTACTCGCTCCGCTCGGCCTCGCGGTGATCGCCTACGCCGTGCTGGAGCCCGACTGGATGGCGCAGTACCGGTTCGCCACGCCGGTGTGGGTACTCGGCACGCTGGCCGCCACCCTGGCGACCGTCGAAGTGCTGCGCTCGGCCCGGCTACGCGCCCGCGCGTGGCTGGTCACCGGCCTCGTCGCGGCCCTCCTGCCGACCGGCGCGGGATTCGTGCAGGCCTCGCAGGAGTTCCGCGCGCATCCCGACATCTCCGCGTGCTACGTCGCCGACCGGTTCGGTCGCGTCTTCAACGGCTACGCCGACATCCTCGGGCTCGAGAAGGCGTCGCTGCTGATCCCGGACCTCGGCGGCTCCTCGATGACGAGCCGGCTCGAACTCGTCGACATGGCGGGCCTGACCCACGCGACGTTCGCCGAGATGATCCGGAGCGGCGATCGCCGGGCCCAGGCGGACTACGTCTACACCGTCGCCGAGCCGACGTTCATCTACATCCGCGAGCCGTGGACCAGCGGCACGGGCATCGGGTGGGACGCCCGCCTGCAACGGGACTACTACCCGCTGCACTACCACGTCGAGCAGGGCGAGCCCCACGGCGACTGGGTGCGCAAGTCCGCGGTGCGCAGCGCGGAGGTGCTTGCCGAGCTGCGCGACTACGCGACCACCTCGGCCGCGTGGGTCGAGTCCCGGCTGTACGTGTCACCGCTGCGGCACTGCGGTCCCACGCTGCACCGCGGGCAGACCGAGCCGTCCGAGCCGAACCCGGGTGTGCCGGCGAGCCGGCCCGTGACCTCGGAGTCCGGCAACACCGAGCGGTGATGCGACACGCCGAGCGCAGGGCCGCCGTGCCGCTCGCGCCTGTGGCCCGGCACGATGGCGCGGTGGACACCGAGAGCGAACTCGCGCGACTGGACTCCGAGAAGTACGTGTCGCTGGTCACCTTCCGCAAGACCGGAGCCGAGGTGGCGACTCCCGTGTGGATCGCCCGGGACGGTGCCGAACTGCTCGTGTTCAGCGAGCGGCACGCCGGCAAGGTGAAGCGCATCCGCAACAACCCCGAGGTGCGGCTGACCGCGTGCGACGTGCTGGGCAAGAAGACCCACGGCCCGACCGTCACCGGCACGGCACGGGTGCTCGACGACGCGGGGAGCGAACACGCTCGGCGCGTGATCGCCCGCCGGTACGGCGTCCTCGGCCGGCTCACGATGTTCTTCAGCAGACTACGGGGCGGCCCGCAGCGCACCGTCGGCATCGCGATCACGCTCACCGACTGACGCTCGCGGACCGCCCCGCGGTCTCCACGTTCTTCGACTGTTCGCTACGGCTTTTCGGGGGACTTCGGCGCGTCCCTACGCCACCTACGCCACGGCCTCCAGGGCCTCGGGCAGCGTGAACGCGCCCGCGTAGAGCGCCTTGCCGACGATGGCGCCCTCGACGCCGTCACTGCGCAGGGCGGCCAGCGCCCGGAGGTCGTCGAGGCTGGACACACCGCCCGACGCGATGATCGCCGCATCGGTGCGGGCCGTCACCTCGCGCAGCAGGTCGACGTTCGGGCCGCGCAGCGTGCCGTCCTTGCTCACGTCGGTGACGACGTAGCGCTGGGCGCCGTCGCGGTCGAGCCGCTCCAGCGTGTCCCACAGGTCGCCGCCGTCCTTGGTCCACCCACGCGCGGCGAGGCGGTGCCCCTGGTCGGTGATCCGGACGTCGAGCCCGATCGCGACCCGGTCGCCGTGCGTCGCGACGACGCGCGCGCTCCACTCCGGGTCCTCCAGCGCCGCGGTGCCGAGGTTCACGCGCCGCGCACCGGTCGCCAGTGCGGCGGCCAGCGACTCGTCGTCGCGGATGCCCCCGGACAGCTCGACGTTCACGTCGAGCCGGCCCACGACCTCGGCCAGGAGTTCCCGGTTGGAGCCCTTGCCGAACGCGGCGTCGAGGTCCACCAGATGGATCCACTCCGCACCGTCACGCTGCCAGGCCAGCGCCGCTTCCAGCGGCGATCCGTAGGAGGTTTCGGTCCCTGCCTCGCCCTGCACCAGACGCACGGCCTGTCCGTCGGCCACGTCCACGGCGGGAAGTAGTGTGAAGCTCACCCGGCCACTATAGGAAGCGGCCCCCGGACCTCGGCTCAGAGGGTCTGGACCCAGTTGCGGAGGATGTGCGCGCCGGCGTCACCCGACTTCTCGGGGTGGAACTGCGTCGCCCACAACGGACCGTTCTCGACCGCGGCCACGAACTCCTCGCCGTGGTGGGCCGTGGTGACCTTCGGCTGCGCGCCGGGCAGTTCCGACTCCAGTTCCCACCGCCGCACGGCGTAGGAGTGCACGAAGTAGAACCGGGTGTCCGCGTCGAGACCGGCGAACAGCTGCGAATCCTCGGGGGCGGCGACGGTGTTCCAGCCCATGTGCGGCAGGACCTCGGCGTCGAGCCGGTCGACCGTGCCCGGCCACTCGCCCACGCCCCGGGCCTCGACGTCGTGCTCGACACCGCGTTCGAAGAGGATCTGCATCCCGACGCAGATGCCCAGCACGGGGCGTCCACCCGCGAGTCGCTTGCCGATGAGGCGGTCGCCACCGACGCTCAGGAGCCCTTCCATGCACGCCGCGAAGGCTCCGACACCCGGGACGACGAGCCCGTCGGCCTCCAGCGCCACCCGGGGGTCCGAGGTCACGTCGACGGCGGCGCCGGTGCGCCGCAGGGCGCGCTCGGCGGAACGGAGGTTGCCGGACCCGTAGTCGAGGATGACGACTGAAGCACTCGAAGTCACCGGACCAGCCTAACCGTTTCGGGGTGTCGTCCGGCCCGCCTGCCAGGCCACGGGCAGCACCGCCAGGGCAGCGACCGCCAGCAGCGTGAAACCCGTCGCCACGGTGGTGCCCGAGATCAACGCTCCCAGGGCGACGGCACCGAGCCCCTGGCCCGCGTCGAAGGCGACGTTCCAGGCCACGCTCGCCTGCGCGGCCGGGGCCCTCGCGAACATCGCCACCAGCGCGTCGTTCTGCACGACCCCGAATCCCACGCCGAAGAGGGCCACCGCCACGACGGCGACGGCGGCGAGGCCGTCGGCCTCGGAGACGAGTGCGAACCCGAGCAGGCCCGCGCCGCCGACCGCGAGGGCGGGCAGCAGCATCCGGCCCGGGAACATCGCCGCGCCCGGCACGACCAGCAACGCGGCCGCCGCGAC